>NZ_AP031573.1:4106482-4422366 GCF_041154745.1 Flavobacterium sp. CFS9
TGGGCATAGTATTGGTTTTCTTTTTTGGGATGGATTTGAAGCAAAACAGATTCTCATCGAAAATTTGAAACCTGAAACCTGAAACAAAAAAAACAACTTCAATAGTTTTGTTTGATTTTCATAACTTTGTAAAATGAAAGAGCAATTAGAAGAACAGGGTTCAGAACTTGGAATTAGTGATTTGAAGCTAAAAGGTTTTAAAGTGTATGAGGTAAACGGTGATGTGAGCAAGATTCCAACGTATAACCGCAGGGATTTTTACAAAATTTGCATCAATACCAGTAAAAGCTTTATTCATTATGCCGACAGAGGGATCGAAACGGACGGAACAATATTATTTTTCGGGAATCCGCATATTCCGTATTCCTGGGAAATTATTTCACCTTCGTATGAGGGTTATGCCTGTGTTTTTACAGAGGATTTTCTAAAGGTAAAAGATCGTTCTGAAAGCCTTCACGAGTCGCCCTTGTTTAAAATTGGCGGTACACCAATATTTTCTTTATCGGCTGAACAAAAGTTGTTTATAGATTCTTTGTTTCAAAAAATGATACAAGAACAGGAAACAGATTATGTCTTCAAAGACGATCTGATTCGCAATTATATCAATTTGATTTTGCATGAATCTATGAAAATGCAGCCTTCTGAGAATTTCTTTAAGCCCAGAAATGCCTCGTCGCGAATTACCTCCTTATTTTTAGAATTGTTGGAAAGACAGTTTCCTATAGAGACTAAAAACGAACCATTGGCCTTAAAAACGCCGCAGGATTACGCTCAAAGTCTTGCTGTTCATGTGAATCATTTAAACCGTTCCGTTAAAGAAGTGACCGGAAAACCAACAACGGCGCATATTTCAGAAAGAATTGTGGGTGAAGCCAAAGCTTTACTACAGCATACAGATTGGAGTATTTCGGATATCGGTTATTCTTTAGGATTTGAATATCCAAGCTATTTTAATAATTACTTTAAAAGAATTACAGGAACAATTCCAAAATCACTCAGAGTGTAAATTGTTTCATATTCTTAATTTTTTGTTTGATTATTGTTATCTCTCTGCGTCTTTGCCTGTGTAAATTTGCATTGAAATAATTAGTATTAATCAGCAGTCAGTTTTCGATAAGCTAAATACAACTTCACAAAGCAGATTCCCGCTTTTATGATTTAGTTTAAACTGATGGTAAAACAAATCATTATGAGTACTACGGAGAATCAAATTGCTAAAACCATTTTTCCTAAAGGAGACTTAGCTCCTGCAGATTATTTTACAGGAAAAGCATGGGTAAAAATGCTGGTTCCCAATGATCCGGTTTTAAATACTGCAGTAGGAAATGTCGTTTTTGAAGCCGGAGCACGCAACAATTGGCATACACATCCCGGCGGACAGATTTTGATCGTCACTCAGGGAAAGGGTTTTTATCAGGAAGAAGGAAAGCCGATCCAACTGCTTCAGGAAGGGGATGTGGTGAATATTCAGCCGGAAGTAAAACATTGGCATGGGGCTTCTCCCGATGGTGAATTTACTCATATTGCCATTAGTACCCGTACCGAAAACGGTATTGTAAACTGGCTTGAGTCGGTTACTGATGAACAATACAACAGCTTTAAATGATTTAAGGCGTAAGTGTTGTGCTGTCCGGCAATTGAAAGCAGCTTTTATTGTCGGGTTATTTTAAAAAAGAAATCAATCTCAAAAAATCAATTTTATGTCAACACCTTACACTTCTGTTATTGAAGAGGGAAAAATCCCGAATACCTATATGACTGGTGATGTTTCTTATAAAAAGCAAACTAGTGCCATTCATCCGGATAATACTGTTGTTAAAGAAGTTTCTTTTGAACCGGGTTCAAGATGTAACTGGCATGTTAACCCAACACTGCAATTGTTTATTGCTACAAACGGGATCGGTTATTTTCAGGAAAAAGGAAAAGCTATCCGATTGCTTCATAAAGACGAAGTAGTTACCATTCTGCCGGGAATCGAACATTGGTATGGCGCGACGCCTTTCAGTTCGTTTTCACACATTGCTATTATTACAGAAATTGATAAAGGAGCTGCAATCTGGCTCGATAGTGTGACAGATGAGGAGTATTACAGTTTTGGAAAATGATTGAATTAGAAAATCAGACAATTTGATAATTAGAAAATTCCAAATGGGAGGTTTGTGTTTTGATAATGTGAAATGTGAAATGTGAAATGTAAAATGTGAAATGTGAGACGCGAAACCTGAAACCTGAAACCTGAAACAAATAAAACTAAAAAACAAATAAAAACATGGAAGTAAAAAACATAAAAGCCTTTGGAACAGAGGCTGCGGATGCACCGTTGCAGACATTAGACATTCAACGAAGAGCGGTATTGGCTCATGATGTAGAAATAGAGATTTTATACTGCGGAATTTGTCATTCCGATTTGCATTCAGCCAGAAATGAATGGCACGGGACAATTTATCCAATAGTTCCGGGGCATGAGATTGTGGGGAGAGTAACAAAAGTGGGAGATCACGTAAAGAATTTCAAAGTGGGTGATTTGGCCGGAGTAGGCTGTATGGTTGATTCTTGCAGAGAATGTGAGCATTGTAAAGGCGATTTAGAGCAGTTTTGTGATGCCGGCAGTACTTTGACCTTTAATTCTCCGGATACACATTTAGGAGGTCAGACGTTTGGAGGGTATTCGCAAAGTATTGTAGTTGATGAGAATTATGTGCTGCATATTTCAGATAAATTAGACCTTGCGGGTGTTGCACCTTTGCTTTGTGCAGGTATTACAACTTATTCACCATTAAGACACTGGAATGTAGGTCCCGGACAAAAAGTAGGAATTGTAGGAATTGGTGGTTTGGGTCATATGGGAATTAAATTAGCGAAAGCAATGGGAGCTCATGTGGTTGTTTTTACGACTTCATTGTCTAAAACCGAAGATGCAAAGCGTCTGGGGGCAGATGAGGTAGTGTTATCTACAGACCCTGAGCAAATGGCTAAATACACTAAAAGCCTGAATTTTATTCTGGACTGTGTATCGGCAGAACATAATATTGATGCCTATTTGAATCTGTTGAAAGTGGATGGAACTCTAGCCTTGGTTGGTGCTCCGATGGAACCTCTTCCGGTGACTTCGTTCAGTCTTTTATTAGGAAGAAGAAGTTTTGCGGGGTCTGCCATTGGTGGAATCAAAGAGACTCAGGAAATGCTTGATTTTTGTGCGGAACATAATATTACTGCCGATATTGAATTAATTGGTGTAAACGAAGTAAATGATGCTTATGAAAGACTGTTAAAAGGAGATATTAAGTATCGTTTTGTAATTGATATGGCTTCTTTGTAGTTTTTTTTAAGGTGCTGAGGTGCTAAGTTGCTAAGTTGCTAAGTTGCTGAGGTACTAAGTTTTGTTGGAACGATGAAGTTTTTTTTAAAGGCGCTGAGATACTAAGGTGCTGAGATGCTAAGTTTCGTTGAAACGGTGTAATTTGCTGTAAATAATAAACCCCTTAAGAGATAAATTTCTTAAGGGGTTTGTTGTTTTTTGGAGGGAACAGGAGATGAGTTGAGGTGTTATTTATGTTTTAGTTTTTGGGATTGAGTGGAGTAAATTACGATGAGTTTTTATGTTTCAAGAAGGGATATTTGTTTGTGATAAAATAGAGTTAAGAAATGGAGTTGTTGAGGGTAAAATGCCCCTTTTTTGATACTGACAGTTTGTCTTGTTGTATTTTTTAGATGTGTTTAATTGTTTTATTTCCAGTGTTTTGTTATTGTTTGGTTAAATTTTAACTTTATAGTAGTTTTTGAGACTGATACGACTTAAGGTCGAAACAGAAAAAAATGAAAAATTTTAATTTTAGCCTTAATCTCTTTAACGAAAAAGTATTTTTTTGAAGAGAAAAAAGTGCTTGAAGTTTTAATTTTAAATTTTGTCCAACTGAAGAATATAGTCATTAAAATAAATTCAATTGAATTCATTTTAATGACTTGTTTATGAGTTTGTTAAGTGATATTGGTTTTAGAAGCTCTGATAAGGGGTATTATTGGTTTTGATTGTAATTTTTTTATTTTCAATGTTGCAGTAGTTGTTTTTAAATGTAAAGTAAAAGTTTTAATTGGTTGCTATAACTGGTTTTAAAATAGTAATATATGTATTTTTTTAAAATTTATTTTTGAAATAATACTCAACACCTAACAACATTGTTTTTTTAATATAATCAAAGAACCTATAAGTGAAATACATTTCTTTCGCTTAGCTGATGTATTGATGAGAAAATGGGAAGCTTTTATTTTTTAGCGGAATAGGGTGTTTTGGTACAAAGAGAAATTTTAGAATAAAATGTTAATTGTTGTTAAAGTTGACCAAATTTTTGAATTGGCGGTATTGCTTTTTTAAGAAAGTAATTTTGAAATACAGGGGATTCTGTTAATTTTTTTGATTTGTTGGTCTTTTTTAGAACGATCAAATTTAATAATTCAGTTTTTCAATTGAAATAAATACTATTTTTGTGTCGTGAAATGGATAACAATCATATTATCGATTTATTTAATGACGATTTCCAATATGCCTTGTGCAGATATGGAAATCAACAGTGCTGCTCACAAAACAGCTCAGTTTTCTTCAGAAGCGAATCACTCACACGATAAAGACAATGATTTATGCTCGCCTTTCTGTGCGTGCAATTGTTGTGGAGCACAGGTTTTAAGTTATCAGACTTTCTTAAGCTTTGATTTTCCTGTGGCACATTCCATTATCTCAATTCCATTACCCAACTACAATTCTGTTTTTGCTTCCAGTTTCTACGGAAGTGTATGGCAGCCCCCACAAATAGCATAATGATGCCCACCCGATAAGTCGGAATGTGGGTTGGAGCGTTGCGGATCTTCCGCAGTATTTAAATAGGCAATACCTTGCCTCATTTCTCACATCATTATACCATTAAAATGTTAGATAAAATCATACAGTTTAGTATAAAGAATAAGTTCGTTATACTACTATTAACCCTTGTATTAATAGCCTGGGGAAGCTATTCGATCAAACAATTGCCATTAGACGCTTTGCCTGATGTAACCAACAATCAGGTGCAGATTATTACCACAGCACCAACTTTGGCCAGTCAGGAAGTCGAGCAATTAATAACTTATCCTTTAGAGCAAGCTGTAAAAACAGTTCCGGATATCATAGAGCTTCGCAGTATTTCACGTTTCGGATTATCGGTAGTTACGGTAGTTTTTGAGGACGATGTGAATATCTATTGGGCTAGAGAACAGATATTTCAACGTCTTAAACAAGCCGAGGAGAATATCCCTGCTTATGCCGGTTCGCCCGAATTGGCCCCAATCAGTACCGGTTTAGGAGAAATTTATCAGTACGACGTTTATGCCAAAAAAGGTTACGAAGACAAATACGATGCGATAAAACTGCGTACCATTCAGGATTGGATCATTATCCCGCAATTGCAGGGAATCAGAGGTGTAGCTGATGTTAGTACCTGGGGAGGGAAACTAAAACAATATGAAATCGCTGTAAATCCAAATACACTGAACAGTTTAGGCGTTACCATCACAGAGATTTTTGACGCCCTCGAAAAAAACAATCAAAATACAGGAGGTGCCTATATCGAAAAAGACCAGTTTGCGTACTTCATTCGTGGTGTTGGTATGGCGAAGGGAACCAAAGACTTAGGAAATGTAGTAGTGAAAAACCGAAATGGTTCACCCGTTCTGGTTCGCGATGTAGCCGAAGTTCGCGAAGGTGTTGCCCTGCGTTACGGAGCCTCAACCAAGGACGGAAAAGGAGAAATTGTTTCAGGAATGGTCTTGATGCTGAAAGGAGAGAATTCCAGCGCCGTAGTCAACAGAATTCATGAAAGAATGATTCAGATCAATAAAAGTCTGCCCGAAGGAGTCGTTGCCGAAGCTTTTATTGACAGAGGAAAGTTAGTAGACAGCGCTATCGGAACCGTTTCAAAGAACTTATTAGAAGGGGCTTTGATCGTTATTTTTGTACTGATCTTGTTTCTGGGGAATCTTCGTGCAGGCTTAATTGTAGCTTCGGTTATTCCGCTTGCCATGCTCTTTGCCGTTATTTTAATGAATGCTTTCGGCGTAAGCGGAAATCTGATGAGTCTTGGAGCGATCGACTTTGGAATCATTGTCGACGGAGCTGTAATTATTGTGGAAGCCACCATGCACCACCTGCAACAGCTCAAACGCAAGAAAGAACTAACACAAAACGAAATGGATGCTGAAGTGTACAATTCGGCTTCGAAAATCAGAAACAGTGCCGCTTTTGGAGAAATTATTATTCTGATCGTTTACCTGCCTATTCTTGCTTTAGTTGGAACTGAAGGTAAAATGTTTAAACCAATGGCAATGACGGTAGGTTTTGCGGTTGCGGGAGCCTTTATTCTTTCTTTGACGTATGTACCCATGATGAGTGCCATGTTCTTGTCTAAAAGTACCCAACACAAAGAAAATTTCAGCGACAGAATGATGGCGCGGCTGGAAGCTATCTATACACCATTTTTAAAAAAAGCGCTACAGTTTAAAAAAGTGGTTTTAGGAATATCACTTGGGTTGTTTGCCCTAGGTTTAGTCGTTTTCAATTCAATGGGAGGAGAGTTTATCCCCACTATCGAAGAAGGTGATTTGGCTATAAATGCCACCATCATGACCGGAAGTTCACTGACGCAAATGGTGGAAACTGCCACTAAGTACGAACAGATCTTAAAAGCTAAATTTCCCGAAATTAAAACCATCGTAACCAAAATTGGAAGCGGGGAGATTCCAACCGATCCGATGCCTATTGAAAGCGGCGATTTGATCATTGTTTTGAAAGACAAAAAAGAATGGAAAGGCAAATATGACAACTGGGAAGATTTGGCCAATGCGATGAAAAAAGAAATGGAAGTTATTCCGGGAGCCAATATCGAGATCTCTCAGCCTATTCAGATGCGATTTAACGAATTAATGACCGGAAGCCGAAGCGATATAGCCATTAAGATTTTTGGAGACGATCTGGAGATTCTGGACGCTAAAGCAGCAGAGTTAATCTCAAAAATTAAAAGTATTGAAGGAATTGGTGATTTAAAAGCGGATAAAGTAACCGGTTTACCGCAAATTACGGTGAAATACGATTACAATAAAATCGCTTTATACGGATTGAATATTTCAGATATCAATCAAATTATACGTTCGTCTTTTGCGGGAGAAAGTGCCGGGAAAATCTATGATGAAAGCAAAAGGTTTGATGTTGTAGTGCGCATGAACGAAAACAATCGTGCCGATATTACAGATGTGAGCAACTTGTTTATTCCGCTGCCAAACGGACAGCAGGTACCGCTTTCGCAAGTGGCTACAGTCGAGTACGAGCAAGGGCCTGTACAGGTTATTCGGGAGAACGGAAAACGCAGAATCACGGTCGGACTAAACGTTCGTGGCCGCGATATTAAAAGTGTTGTGGAAGAAATTCAGCAAAGACTGGACAAAGACTACAAACTTCCGGCAGGGTATTATGTAACCTATGGAGGTCAGTTTGAAAATTTAATCGAAGCCACCAAACGACTTTCGGTAGCGCTTCCAATCGCGTTAGGATTGATACTGGTGTTGCTGTATTTTACTTTTAAAAGCTTCAAACAGGCCGGATTGATTTTTACAGCCATTCCATTATCAGCAATCGGGGGAGTTTTTGCACTCTGGATGCGCGGAATGCCGTTTAGTATTTCAGCCGGTATTGGTTTCATTGCTTTGTTTGGAATTGCGGTTTTAAACGGAATTGTATTGATTTCGTATTTCAATCAGCTCAAAAAAGAGGGAGTTCTCGATCCCTTACAAAGAGTTTTAATCGGGACCAAAACCAGATTGCGCCCGGTTTTAATGACTGCAGCCGTAGCTTCGTTAGGATTCCTGCCAATGGCATTGTCTACAAGCGGAGGAGCAGAGGTGCAAAAACCTTTGGCAACCGTAGTAATTGGAGGGTTAGTCTCAGCAACTTTATTAACCTTAATTGTTTTGCCAATTCTGTATTTGTTACTGGAGAAGAAGTTTAACGATAAAAAAGACAATTAGATAGTGAGTTAATTAGATATAGGGTCATTACTAATTAGTGTAAAATGATTTTTCTCGCAGATTCAGCTTCAATTATAAAAAGCAAAAAATCTGCTCCATCAGCAAAATCTGCGAGAAACAAAAAATATTAAAATGAAAAACATACTAAAGCATATAAACAGCTCCCTCTTTGCGCACCTTGCGAAAGAAACATTGAGTACTTTGCGGTTAAACAAGCTCCTGCCTGCACTCTTGTTAACCACTACAGTAACAATGGCACAGGAAAAAATCAGTTTGGAAAAAGCAATCGAACTGGCAAAATCAAACAATATCGATTTGAAGATTGCCGATAAAGAAATTGAAAAACAAACCGTTTTGAAAAAGACGGCATTTCAGGCAGATCCGCTTCAGGTACAATACCAGGGCGGACAGTTCAATAGTGCCGATTACGACCATAATGTTTCCGTACAGCAGTTTTTTCCGTTAGGGAACATCACAAAAGCCAATCGACAATTACAGGAAGAACTGACAAAATTGGCCGAAAAACGAAAAGCGTTATCGACTTATGAAGTAGAAAAAGCGGTAACTCTTGCATATTATCAATACCTGTACGGCGTTTCGATTCAAAAGTTAAACTCGGAACTGAATGAAATTTATACCAAGTTCCTGAAGAACGCTGAGCTTCGTTTTAAAACCGGAGAAAGCGGCAACATAGAAGTCATCAGTGCTAAGGCGAAAGTGAAGGAGATCGAAACACAAAAAGCGCAATTAGAATTTGATTTGGCGATTTACCAAAAGCAGCTGCAGTTTTTTGTACAAACCGATGAAAATGTCATTCCTGATGATCAAACTGCCTTGCAATATGTAATGGTTAAAGAAGAAGGAAGTTCAAAAGCAGAGACTTTAATGACCGATTTTTATCAGCAGCAGATCTCGGTGTATCAAAAAGAAGCCAATACACACAAAGCCATGCGAACACCAAAAGTTGGATTGGGATATTTTGCACAAACCATCAACACAGAATCCTTGTTTCAGGGATTCACGGCAGGATTGCAGATACCATTGTTTGGAGGGGTAAATACCGCAAAAGCGAAGGCTTCGGCAATCAGTATTTCACAGTCGCAACTGGCATTGGATAAAAATAAGTTAACGTTGAATCTGCAAAAACAGGAATTGCAAAACAATTTCGAGAAGCAGCAAAAAGCAATGGACTATTTTCAAAAAGAAGGATTGCAGTATGCCGATCAGATTATCAGTACAGCCCAAAAAAGTTATGCCAATGGCGATTTGAGCTATTGGTCGTACATCAGTTTCTTAAATCAGGCAATTGATATTAAGAAACAATATACAGAGGCCACACACAACTTTAATCAAAGCGCAATCGAATTGCAATTTCCAACCATCAAAAACAATTAAAATGAAACAGATCAATAATAATACAACGGCAAAAAGAATAAAGGTTTTATCGCAAAGAAAGTTCGCTTATTGGGGATTAATGGCAGCTTCGATAATGGTTTTAGCGTCCTGTGGTCAAAAGAAAACAGAAGAAGTACCCGAAGAAGAAAAATCGCAAACAGAAATTGCTTTAAACGAATCGCAATATAAAACGGTTGGGATTGAAACAGGTCTGGTAGAAGACAGAAACCTGAATAAAGTCATCAAAGCCAACGGTTACACCACAGTACCGCCGCAAAATTCAGCCGAAGTTTCAACTCTCATCGGAGGAACAGTTAAGGATATTTTTGTTTTGGAAGGAACATATGTTAACAAAGGAAAAGTACTGGCAACCATTCAGAATCTGGAAGTAATCGAAATGCAGGAAGAATACCATTCGGCTGTAGCCAATATTGAATACCTGCAATTGGAATACAACCGCCAAAAAACACTGAGCGATGAAAATGTAAATCCAAGAAAAACATTTCAGGAAGTAAAATCAAAATTAGCGGCAGAAAGAGCCCGTGCACAGGCTGCGAAGAATAAATTGGAGGCTTTGCACGTAAGCACTAAAGGAAGTACTTCGTTAGTTCCGGTTGTAGCACCAATCAATGGCTATGTAGGGAAGATAAGCATCGCAAAAGGGGCTTATGCCCAAACCGGAGTAGTTTTGTTTGAAGTAGTGGATAACAGTCAGATGCATTTGGATTTGAACGTGTATGAAAAAGATTTGGGGTCCATTTCGATTGGTCAGGTGATAGATTTTGTTTTGACCAATCAGTCGAATAAATCCATTAAAGGGAAGATTTTCGGAATTAATAAGTCCTTTTCAAACGAAAGTAAAACCGTTGCGGTGCATGCTAAGATTGAATCTGCCGATGCCAAAGGACTGATTCCGGGTATGTACGTTTCGGCGAACATTAACATCACAAATGCTACTGTTCCTGCGTTACCAAAAGATGCTGTAGTTCGAAATGCCGATAAGTATTTTGTTTATGTGGAAGAAGAAGCACATGAAGAAAAGAAAACACCGGAAAAAGGAAATCATGAAAAAGAAGTTCATTTTAGAGCTGTGGAAGTCATTCCGGGCACAACAGATCTGGGCTTTACAGAAATCAAATTTGTAGAAAATGTTGAACCAAATGCAAAAATCGTAACAAAAGGAGCTTTCTATTTGCTTTCGGCTATGAAAGGCGGGGGAGAACATGATCATTAGATTTGGATTGATTGCAGATTTTAGATTGCAGATATTTGATTAACGATTTTTGATCTATGAAACTTGGAAATGCATCATTTTATTAATACTCAATTCAAAAATCGTTAATCTACAATCATTAATCTACAATCTCTTTTCTATTGCATCAAACTATTAATACAAAATCCGTAAATTTAGAACATTATTGAAACAAAGTTTAAACTTGAAACTTTGCAACCTAAAACTTTAAATTTCTCATGGAACATCTACATAAAGAAGAAAAGATTAAAAAGAATAAAATAAATCAACCCGGTTCCTGTTGCTCACACGACGAGCCTGTGCATTCAGACGATGACGGGCACGATCACAGTCATAGTGCGGATAGCGGATGGTTTAGAATGTTTTTACCCGCTATTATTTCCTTTGTTTTATTGCTGATTGGAATTGGATTCGATCAGTATTTTGAGCAGAAATGGTTTTCAGGACCTGTTAGAATCGCCTGGTATGTCATTGCTTATCTGCCGGTAGGATTCCCTGTTTTAAAAGAAGCTTACGAAAGCATCAGAAAAGGCGATGTGTTTTCAGAGTTTTTCCTGATGAGTATTGCCACCATCGGAGCATTTGCCATTGGAGAATTTCCGGAAGGGGTTGCTGTGATGTTGTTTTACACCATTGGGGAGAACTTTCAGGGAATGGCCGTCAGTCGTGCCAAATCAAACATTAAAAGCTTACTGGATCAGCGCCCTGATGAGGTAAGTGTTCTGGAAAATAATATTGCGACTAAAGTCAAAGCAGCCGATGTTGCCATTGGAGCAATCGTTCAGTTGAAAGCAGGAGAAAAACTGGGACTGGACGGAGAATTACTTTCTGATTCGGCTTCTTTTAACACCGCAGCACTTACGGGAGAAAGTAAACCGGACACCAAAGTAAAAGGAGAAACTGTTTTGGCCGGAATGATCAACGGAAGCACCATTGCATTGGTAAAAGTAACTGCAGCGTATAATGACAGTAAATTGTCCAAGATTCTGGAAATGGTTCAGAATGCTGTGACAAAAAAAGCTCCGGCAGAATTGTTCATTCGAAAGTTTGCTAAAATTTATACGCCGATTGTAGTCTATTTGGCGATTGCCATTTGCTTACTGCCGATGCTTTTCGTATCCGATTATGTGTTTAGTGACTGGTTGTACAGAGCATTGGTTTTTCTGGTAATTTCGTGCCCTTGTGCTTTGGTAATTAGCATTCCGCTGGGTTATTTTGGCGGAATCGGAGCGGCGAGCAAGAATGGTATCCTGTTTAAAGGAAGTAATTTTTTAGACAGTATCTCAACCATTCAGAATGTTGTCATGGACAAAACAGGTACGATGACCGAAGGTGTTTTTAAAGTTCAGGAAGTGATTATTCAGGACGGTTTTGAGAGAAACGAAATTTTAAAATTGGTCAATGTACTCGAAAGTCAGAGTACACACCCCGTTGCGACTGCGATTCACAATTATGTAGGACAAATTGATTCTTCGATACTATTGAAAAATGTCGAAGAGATTTCCGGACACGGATTGAAAGCGGAAATAAACGGAAAAGAACTGCATGTAGGGAATTTTAAACTGATGGATAAATTTGGGATCACTTACAATGTTGATCCCAATGCCGTGGTTTATACGACCATTGCTATTGCTTACGACAATAAGTTTGCCGGTTACTTAACGATAGCTGATGAAATAAAAGCAGATGCACAAGAGGCAGTAACGAAACTGAAAGCGCTCGGAGTTAAGGTAACGATGTTGAGCGGTGACAAAACCAATGTGGTGGGGTTTGTTGCCAGAACTTTAGGCATTACAAACGCTTTTGGAGATTTATTACCAGAAGATAAAGTCAATAAACTGAATGAAATTAAAGATAAAAACGAAACAGTTGCTTTTGTGGGGGATGGTGTAAACGATGCTCCGGTAATTGCTTTAAGTACGGTTGGAATCGCGATGGGAGGGTTGGGCAGTGATGCCACGATCGAAACTGCCGATGTGGTGATTCAGGACGATAAACCAAGCAAAATTCCGATGGCGATAAACATTGGAAAGCAGACTAAGAAAATCGTCTGGCAGAATATTACTCTGGCCTTTGTTGTAAAAGCGGTCGTACTTATTTTGGGTGCCGGCGGACTGGCGACCATGTGGGAAGCTGTTTTTGCTGATGTTGGCGTAGCCTTACTGGCTATTCTGAATGCTGTACGGATTCAGAAGATGAAGTTTTAAGATAAAGAAGCCGTTTCGAGAGTTAAATCTGAAACGGCTTTTTTTATAGGATTAATGCCTTTTGATTATTATTTTCTAAAACTTTAATTCAACAGAAGCTCCGTTATTCTCCAATCGCACTTCGGTTGTATTGTTTTTGGAAGGTATTTGAGTTGGATACCAGTTTCGATTGGGGCGTACCATAATTAGCAGACCTTCATCATCTCCAAGCGCAGCAAAGAGTTCACTATTGTCATTTTTGCTAAAGAATTCTAAACCGTGCTGGGTTATTAGTTGGTTCGCGAGGATCAGAGGATTTTCATTGACAATTCCAATTTCGCTAATGTTGAGTATCGATTGAGAACTAAAAGGTTCCGTTTGAGCATTGTTGAGGTCGTATCGGACGATGAATTCCAGTATGTTACCATTGTTATCATAAAAATAGATTGCGTTGGCATTCCAGTTCTCAAAATTAGCAATAACAGTAGTATCTTCAATAACAATTAGCTCCAGTTTGTCTTCAGCCCATTTAATAGCCTCTTGCAGCTTGTTTTGAGGAATATTAAAAGCAAAATGATAGATAGAGTTGAATTGCTGATTTTCGATGAATTTTAAAACCGATTTACCTGCCTCAATAGTAACCGACTTAGAATCTTTTTCAAGAATAGGAAGATTAAGTACGTTTTGATAGAATGCTGCTGTTTCCTGAATATTGCTGGTTTGAATCTGAAGGTGATGTAATTTCATGATGAGGTAGATTTATAAAGAGGCAGAAGCTTCTTTTCATTTCCAACAAATTTAAAAAAGGCCATTGGTATTCTAACGATCGTATCATTTTATACTTCGATGAATGTATTGTAAATTATGATGAGAAACAGCTCGTTGATAAGGTTATTTAGCACATTGAAACATAGATTTGTATTTAATAGTTTGTGTTGATCGTTTTTGCAAACGTTCCGCAATAGTCTTTAATCAGTTGTCTTACGGTGCGGAACTCCTGCATAATTTCGGCTTCTGTTCCTGTTGCTTTGGCCGGATCCGGGAAATTTTGATGAAATTTTTGAGCCTTACTTGGAAGAAAAGGACATTTTTCATGAGCATGATCACAAACTGTCAGGATAATATCAAAATGGATGTTTTGGTATTCATCAATGTGATTTGAAGTATGTCCTGAAATATCAATTCCATCCTCCTTCATTGTCGCTATAGCTTTTGGATTAACGCCATGAGTTTCAATGCCGGCGCTGTAAACCTGAGCCTTATCGCTTAAAAAGTGACGTAAATAACCTTCGGCGATCTGGCTTCGACAGCTATTTCCTGTACAAAGCACTAAAATATTTTTTGTCATAGTTTTAAACGAGTAACCAGATGATATTGATAATGCAAAATTTAGGTTCGAAGCCATAAATCAGTTGCAGTACAATAACAGCAGTAGTGATTATAATTGGTTTTTTATAGGTATGAAAGAGAGTGCCCATGGCTTAACAGCAGCCTGAATTAGGTGAACAGGAATTTGTTTTGTCCTTGTTTAATTCAATAAAACCAGATGGTGATGGAATTCCACAGGCATCTTGTGCCAGACAGGCTGTGACTTTGCTTTTCAATACGAAATGATTGCCATTAAATTCTAAATCATACCTCCCGATAGTTTCATTTTGATATTCAACTTCGATATTCAGGTCTTCAATATTTAGTTTTTCTTCTGAAAGCTTAATGATGTGTAAAAGTTTGCCGGGTTTTAGCCGATGTTCATAATCGTCTGCATTCCAAAGCTGAAAGTTGACACTTTTTTCATGACGAATTACACCGCCGCAATCGATAAAATCTTTAGTAATCATTCCCACTTCAGTAACGTGAAAGTGTTCCGGAACAAAAGCTCCGTTTTCTAGTTGAAATTCTACTTTTTCAAGAGTAGGCAGTAATTTTTTAATGTCTGATAGTTTCATCTTCTTTATGTTTATAGATATAATGCAATATTGCGATATAGTAAGCTAAAAAAAGCCTTTAACAGCATTTTTGATTTTTTGCAATGGTAATAATACCGGAAAAGTAGGTATTTAGAAGGTCAAAAGTTTCTTCATTAATGCAATAGCAGATGGCGTTGCCCTCAATATTTCCTTTTATAAGTCCCGCATTTTTTAGTTCTTTAAGATGTTGGGAAACTGTAGGCTGTGCCAGAGGCAACTCATTTACGATATCCCCGCAAATACATTCGTTTACTTTTAACAGATATTCAATTATAGCAATTCTGGCCGGATGCCCCAGTGCTTTAGCTATAGTGGCGATCTGATTTTGTTTATCTGTAAAATGTTCTGTTTTAGAAGCTCCCATGTGATTTAAAATATAATATTGCAATATTACGATATAAACTTTAAAATCAAAGGATTTATTTTAGAATTTTTAAATAAGGTGAGTTGAATTATTGATTCCGATGTTGGAACGCTAAAATTATGAAACACATAAAAACATAGATTTGTATTCTTAAAAGAGAGAACAAAAGAGAAATTCATTTCTTTCGTCCCGAGGCATCGGGACATTTTATTTGAAGTGAAACGCCTTTTTCTGCATTTCGATCTATGTTTCTATGTGTTTAAAATTTTTAAGTTGAGAAAATCCCCCTTTAAAAAGCTTCTTTTCTATTGTTTTTGAAATTTCCCCAGCCCAAACCAATCAATAACAGACTAAAAAGCAACAATGGCAAAAAGGCTTTTAGACAATTAGTTTGTGAGGAATCGGTGAAAGTCTCTACCTTAAACTTTGACCAGTTTTCCTCTACGACTGGGGCATTTTCAAATATTTTTGGATAAAAGTAAAGCCTCATTTTTTCATGAAAACGCTGGGTTTCCTTCAAAAATAAAAGCTGGTTTCCTAAATCAGATTTGGCAATTTCATTCAGTTGGAGCTGTGCGTGCAAGGTTGGAACGAACAAGGCAATCAACTGACTGACCTTGTTGCGCTGTTCCAGTTTAGTTTGCAGTTCCTGAGATTGTTTTACCGAATCGTCGTCGCCCGCCTGCTGCATGGCGTAGTACCAAAGCCAGTTAAACTCTGTATGGGGTAAAGGATATCGCTTGAATTGCGGATAATGCTGATAGAATTTATCCATTGTGATCTTCTTATCCATATCCCATTTTTCATGATAAGCATTTCGTTGTTTGACAGTCAGTTCCAAAGCTTCCGGAATAGTATATTTATTTACGATATACGTATTGATTACCGCCGGCAGAATTATAATCAGAAACAGCCAGATCGTGAGCAAAATAACCGCATTGAAGTTGGAGTTTTTTTGAAGAGAAACGATAAAAAAGCTGACTGCAAACCAGAACAAAATGTATAAAACACTTATTCCGTAAAAGGTGAGAAGTGAGAAATCAGGCGGAATCGCTAAAATAAGAACAGCTAATAAAAGTAAAAAAGTGAACAACACGATCAAACTTAAAATCCTGATGTAAAACAATTTCAGAATGTATACAAAAGTGTTCTCGCTTTGTGTAGAAACAATCTTCCAGGTACCGCTTTCTTTTTCTTCCGAAACCAGATTGTATGAGAATGCAATGATTAAAAGGGGAAACAGATAAATCAAGACAAAACTAAAATCGATATTTCCGGATAAAAGATTGTTCGGGTTATTGAGCTCTGCGTCGTATTTCTGACCTTCCAACCCCCGAATTGTAACGCTTTGAATCGACGGATTTACATCGCGCTGACCAATGGCGAGAGGATTCAGAGGCAATGTTTTATTGATAAGTGAAAATTTGATGTAGTAGAGCAGGAGCCCCATTTCGTCTTTGTGAAAAGCGGCATTTCGTGCGATATGCTCTTTTTGGTACAGCGCAGCCTCTGCAATATTGTTTTGCTGCTTTTGCTGAAACTGCTGTCCGATTAAAATACCGATGAATCCGATGAGTAACAGAAATACCAATCCAATTTTGGCGCCTTTTGATCGAATGAAATTTTTAAAAAGTAATACTAACATACTAGATGGCTTTAAGGTTTTTGGCTGCAATTCGAAGAAGAATAAAAAGCGCTATGATCCATAGAAAAATAGAGACTATAGAGAGGATTTCGGATTTTAAAATAGCCGGGATTTCTTTTGGCTCATAATGAAATTCTTCCAGATCAGCCCAGTGTTCTTTGCTGATGGATAAAGGCTTGTCGTTTGGTCCCGGCTTTTTATTACTGATGTATTTAACTTGAAGAGCATTCATCTTTTGCGCCATTGTATAGCGGTAAATTTCAGCCTGCTTCTGAAAATCGATATAGGAACTATAATCTGTATTCGATAATCCCATAGAAAGGTTTCGGATTGCGATATAAGGATTCAGGAATGAAACGGCTTTAGAAAAACTGTTCTGCTGGTCGTAAACTTTTAAAAGATTCTCTAAATGTTCGTTATAAATACGCGAACTGATTTTTTCTCCTTCCGTCATGATAAATCCCGAATAATTAAACGGCAGTTTTTGTACCGAATCGACTTTGTAGGCGCGTAACAAAGAATCTTTTATGGCTTTGTAGTGAATGTCGTTCGGGTTGTGGCTGTCGCCTTGTTTCAGAATGTCTTTCTCAATATCACTGTTGAACTGTATTTTGGAAGGGGCTTCGTAAAGATAGGCGCCAATTGCCTGAGTGGTTCTAGGCAAAATAATAGTAAGAACCAGCCAGATTCCGATTAAGGAAATCAATGCTTTTTTAGAAGTTTTACTCGCAGCGGAAACCAAAACAGCAATGACACAAAAGAACATCAGGTAAATAAAATGAAACAGTACGAACAATATCATTTTGATGGTTTCATCGGTTGAAATAGTAAAATCCTGCAATAACAGCCAAAGGAGTACAAGAACCAATATAGTAGGAACAAAAATGAGCAGAATGGCACTTGCAACCCCTAATATTTTACCTCTTAAGAGTTGTTTCCAACTGATTCCCTGGCTTAAAATTAATTTTAAAGTTCCGTTTTCTCTTTCGGCTGCGACAGCATTAAATCCTAAGAAAAAAATCAACAGGGGCAATAAAAGCTGTAAAACCATGGCAATACTAATCTCTCCAAAACGAAGCATACTGTTAGAAAAACCTGCTTCTGAGAAATTGGCACTGTTCTGTTTGTGCGCTTCGAGAAAGATCGCATTTCCGAAAAACGGTTCCATTCCGAATTCAAAAACGCTCAGGAGAGTACTCTTTCTAAAAGCAAAGTTCCCGTAATGAGCCATTCGGTGCGGGTTCTTATCCGGATTATTCAGCCAGTCTTCACGTGATTCTTGCTGGTATTTTTCGCTCGTCTGATTTTGGTTGCTGTAATTTTCCCAACCTGAAAAAGCGGCGTAAAGCAATATGATACCAATAAAAGCTGTAATGATATAGACGGCTGTATTTTTAAAAACGGCCTTTTTTAAATGTCCGGCAATTAAAATTTCTTTGTGTAGTAACATGATACAGTTTAAAATTTATAAGTTACAGTAAGACTGAAGTTGCGTGGAGCTCCCGGAAACAGACGCAGGTAATTCTGAGCACCCAGCCAGTACGTTTTATTGAGTAAATTGCCCGCATTAAGAGCAATTTGCATATTGCTTTTGTTGGGTTTATAGTACAACGCGGCATCGAAAACCGTAAAATCAGGCAGTGTAAAGGCTCTTGTGAACCAAGGCACTTTGCTGCTTTGGTATTGCATTCCAAAACCAATTCCGAGATCTTTCAAAGCCGAATCAGAATTGAAATTGTATCTCGTCCATAAATTAGCACTGTTTTTTGGTGTATTTTGTTTTTGGGCACCAATTAATGACGGATCACGATCGTTGGTGATTTTCGCATCAATATAACTGTAAGAAGCATTTATTTGCCAGTCGGCCGTAATAAAACCGGCTATATCACACTCAAAGCCACGGCTTCTTTCAGCACCTCTGGTTACCAGTAAATCCGGATTTGCAGGGTCGTTGGCATTCATGAGAATGTTGCGCTGATTGATTTCGTAAACAGCAGCATTAAAACTTACCAAATTGTCGAAAAAAGTAGCCTTTAGTCCAACTTCCTTTAAATTACTTTTCAGTGGATCAAACAAACTTCCTGCCGGAAGGCTTCCGGTTTGAGGCATCAAAGTCACTGTGTTCGATTGCGGCTGATAACCTTCCAGATAAGTGGTGTAAATATTTATCTGATTGTTCACGGCATAAGTTACCCCAATACGCGGCAAGAGTGCTGTTTTTTTTACGATCAGTTCGTTGTTGGACTCATAATTGGTAATGTCTTTAAACCATTCTTGTCTCAACCCCAGCAAAAAGGTAAATTTCTCCCATTGTACCTGATCCTGAATGTAAATAGCGTTCGTAGTGGTTAAAGCAGAGGGTAATGCTGTACGAACATTCAGCGTATAATCGTCAGGACTTGTTAAAGTATAGGTTGGATTGTTCAGGTTGAAATAGTTGACATTGGGTTTAGGTAAAACCACTCCGTCCACTGTAATGGTTTGGTAATTGGCTGAGTTTGCAGCAACAAATGAAGGGGCGACCGTTCCGTCTTTCAGCAAATAACCTCTTGCCGCATTTTGTCCGCCGCCTTTGGTTTTGTTCCAGCTGCTCAAATCGTAACCTGTCAATACTTTATGCTTCAGTTTTCCGGTTTTTATATCAAAATTGAAATAAGCACTTAAGTTATCAATGTCCCAATACTGCTGACGCTGTACAAACTGCATCATGGCCAGATTGCTAACCGGTTTATTGTTCATATCGACAGCAAAAGCATTTGTCGTTCTATGTTCCTGAAGATCTTCTGTCCAGGTTTGTTTCATATACGAAGCGTTAAAACCCACTTTTGAACTGAATTTATGTGCAAAATTCGTCATCAGAATCATTTCTTTCGATTTAAAAAAATCACTTGGAGCTCCCAAGTTCAGACTAATTGGGGTTTTGTTTAGACTTGTAACACCTGCAACGGCGCCAAAAATAGGCTGTCCGCGATCCAGAACTCCAGTCATGTTGCTTAAAATCAGTTCGGTATTGATCGCCGTTTTTTCATTCGGAATGTAACTGAATGATGGAGAAATCAAAAACGATTTGTTACGCACCAGATCCCGAAACGATTTGGCTTCCTGATACGCTCCGTTTACGCGATACAAAAGTGTTTTGGATTCGTTCAATGGGCCTGTAAAATCTAAGGTTCCGCGCAAGGTGCTAAAGCTTCCTGCGGTCAGGCTTATCTCTTTTCGATCAATGGCCAATGGTTTTTTAGTCACCAGATTGATACTTCCACCCGGATCTACCGATGAAAATGTAGCACTCGAAGGGCCTTTAATCACTTCAACTCTTTCAATATTGGTAGTCAGCGGCTGTAAAAAGTAATATTGGCGCGTTCGCATACCGTTTATAATCTGACCTTCTTCATTTTGACTGATTCCGCGAATAGTATATTGATTGTAATAACTTGCCGGGATCACGCCACTGGCCATTTTTACAGCATCAGCCAGATAAATAGCACCTTTGTCGGCAATTAGTTCTTTGGTGATCGTGGAAATGGATTGTGGGATATCTTTGTTGAGAGCGGCTGTTTTTGTGGCTGCAAAAGAATAATCGCTATTGTATTTTTTGGTTGAACGGCCAATGATTTCAACCGTTTGTAATTGAGTGTGTTCGGGTTTTATCCTGACAGAATCTTTCGGAATACTATCCGATATCTTTTTATTAACGGTTTGCGATTGGGCAAACGAAGTAATACTTAATAAAAATAGTGAGAAAATATAGTGTTTCATTTTTTTGGATTGGATGGAGAAAGTAATTTCTCTTTATACAGTTTGTAAATACAAATCTTCGAGTTCGTTTGCCGAGATTTTATCGGCCTCGATAACGGTAACAAGGTTTCCCTGTCTCATAATGCCAATATGAGAAGCAACTTCCCGTGCTCTGAAAATATCGTGTGTCGCCATTAGTATGGCTGTTCCATCAGCTGAAAGTTCTTTTAGTATTTGGGAAAACTCGTTGGAAGCTTTCGGGTCTAAACCACTCGTAGGTTCATCCAGTAAGAGCACTTTGGCTTTTTTGGCAATCGCAATCGCAATTCCCACTTTTTGACGCATTCCTTTAGAATAACCGCCTAAATTTTGATGGTGCGCCTTGATCTGAAGCCCCGCTTTTGACAGGAAATAAGTCAGTTCCCCCTGCGAATATTTGAATCCTGCCAGCGATGAGAAGAATTTTAAGTTTTCCAGACCGGTAAGATTAGGATACAGCATTACGGTTTCGGGGATATAAGCAACATATTTTTTCGTTTCCTGTGCGTTGTCGATGACGGATATGTCGTTAATTTTTAGTTCTCCGTCTGTTGGAGCAATAAAACCTAGAAAAAGGTTGATTGTGGTGGTTTTTCCGGCACCATTTTGCCCCAATAAAGCAAAAATTTCCCCTTCTTTAATGGTTAAGTTGAGTTTGTTTAAAGCAATATGATCACCATATTTTTTTGTTAGATTTTCAGCTATAAGCATAGTTTTGATGTATTTGGATGATTTTTAGTACAGGTTTTCATTTCCAGCACCTTATAATGACAGCTTTTAGAACTGAAACATTTTAATCGGTGACGAAATGGGAAGAGAAGAGAATTTACTGACAACAGCCGAAGAGATAAGCAAATTGGATATACCAGAATGCCTTTCGCATCTTAAATTGGAGCTGTTGTATTGAAAACAGACCAAGTAAGACTACAAATACGTTTTTGCCTGATCTTTGAAAAAGACAAGCAAAAGTTATTTTTTAATTTTTCGGGTGAAAATGCAGTAAACTAGAGAATAGAAGGTGGTGCCCGGAGAGCAAAAAGACTGCCTTTGAAAACAACAGAAACTGTTTTTTCGTAAAAGAACAAGCTGAAAGTTTCAACACTTACTTTAAGAAAAGAGTACGTTTGAAAGCTATTTGTAATAAAGGTGCTAAAGGTAAAATGACAAATCTGACAGTTGTTGTCTACTGAGTGGCTGTGTGTGATTTGCTTTTGTCCTTCAATGTAAGAGTGCTCGCAATGTTTACTGGTTAGCTGTTTGTAAACATGTTCGTAAGAATGCAGCGTCTGAAACAGCATTGCAAACAATACGGTTACAGACATAAAAAGATGAATTAATACAATTTTCTTTTTCATTCTTGAATAGAGAAGTCCCATTTTTAAAGGACTTGATAACTTATAAACTAACGCAACGTTGTTGCAAATATAGATATCTTATTTAAAAATGCACCAGAATCGCTTATTATTTTATGGTGTAGGGCTGAATAGGGCAACTTTTTTTCTGTAGTTTTTTTGAGTTTTCATAAGATGCAGTTGCATTTCAGGCCGTTTTTGAGGAGCATTTTTGGAATAATCTAAAATTAAAATAGACAGCACCAAAAATATCAGTGTTACACTTTAGAAACTATTTTGACAATATTATTCGTGTTAACATCGTTGTTTATTAGCAGTTATCTAAGTTATTGCTGGTGATCCTGTTATAGATTCTTTATTTTTACAGGAAACGGATAGTGATCGGATTAGATGGCAATTCAATTCTTGATTTGACATGAGCTCTACAAAGTGTCAATTTTATAAACGGGCGTTCTGCTCCATAAAAAAAGTAAATTATGAAAATAGGTTTAATTGGATTTGGAAAAACGGGAAAGTCAGTAGCAACTGTATTACTGGAAAACAATAAATTTTGTCTGGAATGGGTTTTAAGAAAAAGTACTGTTCTGGAAAAGAGATCTGTTTCAGAGTTTTTGGGCATTCCGTCAGAAGAACAAGGGATAATTTACTCGAGTTCTAAAACGTCAATGGAGGAATTACTGGACAAACATCCTGTAGATGTTATTATTGATTTCTCTTCAACTGATGGTATTTATACCTACGGAGAGCAGGCAGCACAGCGAAAGGTCAAGATTATCTCGGCTATTTCTCACTACAAAGACAAAGAGCTGCAGTTACTAAAGAAACTAGCACATAAAACGACGGTCTTTTGGTCACCCAATATTACGCTTGGAGTCAATTATTTGCTTTTTGCTGCTAAATTTTTAAAGAAAATTGCTCCCTGGGTGGATATTGAAGTAAATGAAGAACATTTTAAGAAGAAAGAAGGAACTTCGGGAACAGCGGTTAAAATTGCAGAAGCTCTGGAAATCGATAAAGACAATATCAACTCAGTAAGGGCAGGAGGAATAGTAGGTAAGCACGAGGTTATATTTGGATTTCCCTATCAGACGGTTCGTTTGATTCACGAATCGATCTCGAGGGAAGCATTTGGAAACGGAGTTGTTTTTGTTGCCGAAAATCTGAAAAGCAAACCCAAAGGGTTATATAATTTTGAAGATATTTTAACGCCTTATTTTACCGTCTGATCTAATAAAGTAAACCCGACAGGTTTTTGAAACCTGTCGGGTTTGTTTTTTATGTCGATTTTATTTTAAAAAACACATAGAAGCATAGAAATAATGGGGCAAAAAGGTTTCAAAATGAAATACATTTCTTCCGCATGGCTTGTTGCTTGTATTTTCGACTTATGAAATGGTATTTCTGAGTTTGATACGTCTATGTTTCTATGTGTATCTTAAATGATTTAAATGTTATTTTTTAAAAATTAAAGCTTTGGTATATTCCGCATTCATTTTGGCGATCGAAAGAATCGAAATCCCTTGCGGGCATTCAATTTCACAGGCCCTGGTGTCTGAGCAGTTTCCAAAACCTTCGGCATCCATTTGGCTAACCATGCTCAGTACTCTTTTTGAGGCTTCAATTTGTCCCTGTGGCAACAAAGCCAAATGGGTGATTTTAGCTCCTGTGAACAAGGCCGCACTGGCATTTTTACAAGTGGCTACGCAGGCACCACACCCAATACAGGCTGCCGCATCAAAAGACGCTTCGGCAGTTTCGTAAGATATTGGGATACTGTTGGCTTCAGGAGCCTGACCCGTTGAAGCTCCAATAAAGCCACCGGATGCAATGATGGTATCAAAAGCCGAACGGTCAATTTTTAAGTCTCTCAGTACAGGAAAAGCTTTTGCCCGAAAAGGTTCAATATAAATAGTATCCCCATCTTTAAAACTTCTCATATGAAGCTGGCAAGTCGTGGTATTTTTTAGAGGTCCATGAGCTCTTCCGTTGATCATCACACCGCATTGTCCGCAGATTCCTTCCCGACAATCGTGATCGAATTCAATAACACGTTCTTTCTTCTGAATTAAAGATTCATTCAAAAGATCGAGCATTTCCAGAAAGGACATATGTTCTGAAACCTCATCTATTTCATAATCGGTCATTTTTCCTTTATCAGAAGTATCCGATTGCCGCCATATTTTAAGAGATAGTTTCATATTTCTTCAGCTTTTGATTATTTGTAACTTCTTACTGCCAGTTCAACCGATTCGAATACGAGAGGTTCTTTGTGTAATTCAGGTGGTTTGGCTTCTCCTTTCCATTCCCATGCTGAAACATAGCAGAAATCATCGTCATTTCGTACCGCTTCGCCATCGGGAGTTTGGTATTCTTCACGAAAGTGAGCTCCACAGGATTCTTCTCTTTGAAGAGCATCGTAGCACATTAATTCGGCCAGCTCTATGTAGTCGGCAATTCGGCCAGCTTTTTCGAGTTCACTGTTTAAGGTATCATCTCCGGTAATCAGTAAATCCTTTTCAAAAGAAGCTTTCAGCGCTTTTATATCTTCGATGGCTTCTTCCAGTTTTTCTTTGCTTCTCGAAAGACCACATTTTTCATAAAGTAATCGTCCAATTTTTTTATGAAAATGATCGGTTGAAAGTGTGCCTTTACTGTTTAAAAAACGATCAAGCTGCGCTCTCACGGATTTTTCGGCTTCTTTAAAAGCAGGGTGGTCGATGGTGGCTTTTGGAGCGTTTAATTCTCCTGCCAAATAATTCGGAATCGTATAGGGTGCTATAAAATAACCGTCCACGCAAGCCTGAAGCAAAGAATTCGCTCCGAGTCTGTTAGCGCCATGATCGGCAAAATTGGCTTCTCCCAAAGCAAATAGTCCAGGAATACTGGTCATTAACTCATAATCGACCCAAAGTCCGCCCATAGTAAAGTGGGCAGCGGGAGAAATTAGCATGGGTTCTTTGTAAGCGTTGATGCCGGTAATTTTTTCATACATGGCAAACAAATTGCTGTATTTGGCTTCAATAGTATTTTTTCCCTGTGCTTTTATAGCATCTGAAAAGTCAAGATAAATAGCGTTTTTCATTGGTCCGACACCATGTCCGGCGTCAATTCGTTCTTTAGCCGCTCTGGAGGAAATGTCGCGTGGTGCGAGATTTCCAAAAGAAGGATAACGGCGTTCCAGATAATAATCCCGTTCTTCTTCGGGGATGGTATTGGGATTTCGTGCGTCTTCTGCTTTTTTCGGAACCCAGATTCGACCGTCGTTCCGCAAAGACTCTGACATTAAAGTGAGTTTAGATTGATTGGCTCCGTGTTGCGGAAGTGAGGTGGGGTGGAACTGAATCCAGCTTACTCCAGCCATATAAGCACCTTTTTTATGTGCTCTCCAAATAGCAGAACTGTTGCAGCCCATAGCGAGTGTAGAAAGATAGTATACTTTCCCGTAGCCTCCCGAAGCCAGCACAACTGCATCGGCAACATGGCGTTCTAAAGCTCCTGTTTCGAGATTTCGGGCTATAATGCCTTTTGCTTTTCCGTCAATAATAACCAGTTCCAGCATCTCATGACGGGTGTGCATGGTTACTTTTCCTAAGGATACCTGACGCAATAATCCCTGATAAGCTCCCAGTAAAAGCTGCTGTCCGGTTTGTCCGCGTGCGTAGAATGTTCTCGAAACCTGTACACCTCCAAACGATCTGTTGTTTAAATAACCGGCATATTCTCTCGCAAAAGGAACGCCCTGCGCCACGGCATGGTCTATTAAATGTGCCGAACACTCTGCCAAACGATATACATTAGCTTCGCGGGATCTGAAATCACCTCCTTTGATGGTATCGTAAAACATTCTAAAGGTGCTGTCGCCATCGTTTTTGTAGTTTTTGGCAGCGTTAACTCCTCCTTGTGCCGCCACAGAGTGGGCACGTCGGGCAGAATCCTGAAAACAAAACGATTGAATATTATAACCTTGTTCGGCCAAAGACGCTGCGCAGGAAGCACCTGCAAGTCCGGTTCCAACAACAATAACGTTCAGTTTTTTTCTGTTGGCCGGGTTTACAAGCTTTGCTTTTGCTTTGTAATTGTTCCATTTATCAGCTAGTGGACCTTCGGGTATTTTGGAGTCAATCATTTTTATTTTAGTTTAAAATGAATTTATACACAAATTTTATAAGTGACTTGATTTAAAAGGAGGTCTAATTTACTATAAAAAAATGGTTTTTTGTAAAGAAAAAACTATTATTTGAACTGTTTATTGCAATTCAAAATAATTGGTTTAGGGGGTTAGCACCCAGATTTAGCGGATTTGGCAGATTTTTTCAGTTGTTGGTTCACTTTTGTTGTTTTTGTTTTAACACATAGAGACATAGGTTTTTTGGGTGAAAGTGAGAGGACACTTTGAATAAAATATCCCGACGCATCCAGGAGACTATGCGAGGGAAATATATTTCTTTATTTGCACTCTTTTTGAGTATAAAATCTATGTTTCTATGTGTTAGAGTTTTAGCACGCAGATTGGGCAGATCTGAGCAGATTATTTTTTAATTGTTAGAATTTTTATTTAATGTATTTTTCGACATTCGGGATTTTTTCAAGTGCTTTTGTGTTTTCTGCCAGGAGTTTAGATGCGGCTTCGTTTATTTTGCTTGCCGGAAGTGCTTTCCATTTGTTGATGTCCTTTTCGAAGTCGTTTCCAAATAAAACTTTGGACAAATCTCTTATCACACAATAAGCAGCAATCGAATGACCGTTATCGCTATCATAGTTTCCGGTATTGATAAAAAACTGTAAACGTTTCATCAGACCTTCCTGAGAATATAGGGAAACTTCTGTCAGTTTACCTCTGTATTCCAGATCAGCAGAACCAACTCCTTTTAATTTCGGAAATAATTTATAATCGGCAAAGTGTCTTCCTTCGTGACCAATGTAGCTTACTCTAAAGTTCTCCGATTTTAAGTCATAGGCTTTTTTTACGCAAAATAAAGCTTCTTTTGTGGCCCAGCCTGCTGGATAATAGCGCCCCAGAGTTGCATATTCGCTCCAACCCAGAGTTACAAAATCATCCATAAAATAGATTTTGATCGGAGTTTCTTTTCCGTCGTACGTAACTTTGTAGATGGTGTCTTTTTCTGTTTTCCAAACCAGTAAGTCATACAAACCTCCTGTTTTTCCGAATCCGGTAGTGTGATAACCTAAACTGGCGATATATTTTTTTTGATAGACATTGATGCTGTCTTCGTTAAGCGTTAAGTTTTTGGCAGACGGGAAATTCGTTTTAAGAAAATTCGAAACATTTTTCAGGATCAGTGTATCGGTTTTCTTTTCTTTGTTTAGGAAAGAGAAACGCCAGTAATCTCTGTATATCTTTAATAACTGATCTATTTTTGATTTTCGGGTTTCCAGAAAATCACTTTTATCTTCTGCAAACTTAAATCGGTTTTCGAAGTTGGTTTTAAATTTTAAGTCTTTGTCGGCTATTTTTTTGTTGGCATCGATTTCCAATAGAGGTAAAGCTGATTTCGGATTCCCATCTAAAGCCAGCGAGTAGATTTTAGTGTAATCCAGTTTTATACTGTCACTTGGAGTGGTCTGAGCATTTATTTTCGAAAATGAAAAGAAAGTGAAAATGAGTAAAGTGGTAAGTTTTAAAGTTCTCATATAGCAATGTTTGGATTAATGTATTAGCATTTTTTATACTATAGAGACTTTTTTTTTGATTTTGTTACAGTTTAGTTTTAAAAATAATAAACCGGACAGGTTTCTAAAACTTATTCCGGTTTGTTGTTCGTAGCGATAAGAATTAATTATTTTTCGATTATCATGGTCACGCCTTGCCTTTCGGCGGCGCAGATTGAAATTAGGCCGCGTCCGGATCCTTTTTTTAAAATTAAACCGGACAGGTTTTTAAAACCTGTCCGGTTTGTTGTTTACAACGATAGGAATTAATTATTTTTCAATTATCATGGTCACGCCTTGTCCTCCGGCGGCACAGATGGAAATCAGTCCGCGTCCGGATCCTTTTTCGTTTAATAACTTTGCCATAACACCAATGATTCGACCTCCTGTGGCAGCAAAAGGATGTGCTGCTGCGAGACTGCTTCCTTTTACATTCAGTTTTTCGCGATCGATTGCTCCAAGGGTTTTAGGAAGTCCAATTTGAGTACTTAGTTCAGTACTTTCCCAGATTTTAAGAGTCGCTAAAACCTGTGCGGCAAAAGCTTCATGAATTTCATAATAATCAAAATCCTGTAAGCTCAAACCTGCTTTATCCAGCATGCGACTGACAGCAAACAAAGGTGCCAATAGGAGATTCTGCTGATTTTTGACATATTCGATGGCAGCAATTTCAGCAAAGGTGATGTACGCTAAAATTGGCAAACCTTGTTCTTTTGCCCATTCCTCACTGGCTAAAAGTATACAGGAAGCACCATCAGTTAGTGGAGTTGAATTTCCTGCAGTTAAAGTTCCATTGATTTTGTCGAAGGCTGGTTTTAGTTTAGCTAGTTTTTCGAGGGTACTGTCTTTCCTTAAATTATTATCTTTTTCTAGTCCGTTAAAAGGAGTAATCATATCGTCAAAGAAACCCTCATCGTATGCTTTTGCCATATTGAGGTGACTTCTAAGCGCAAAGTTGTCCTGATCTTCGCGGGAGATTTTATAATGTTTGGCAGTAATTTCGGTATGACCTCCCATCGAAAGTCCGGTTTGAACTTCTTCATTCTTAGGAACCAGCGGAGCCAAATCTTTTGGACGGATTTTTAGAAAGGACTTTATTTTTTCAGTAATTGATTTTGCATTTCTGGCATTGAGTAGAATTTTTCGAAGTTTATCACTCACCGCCATTGGAATATCACTTATCGAATCGACACCTCCGGCAATTCCGCACTCAATTTGACCTAGTGCAATTTTGTTGGCAATATAAATGGCACTTTCGATTCCGGTATCACAGGCCTGTTGCAAATCGCAGGCAGGAGTAGCGGGATCGAGTGTGGTTTTCAGTACACATTCTCGCATTAGATTATTGTCGTAAGTATGTTTGATTACGGCCCCTCCGGCAACTTCACCGATTAATTTTCCTTTCAGATTGTATTTGGTTATAAGACCATCGAGAGCGGCGGTCATCATTTGTTGATTTCCAACTTCTGCGTAGGCAGTATTGGCTCTTGCAAACGGAATACGGTTGTATCCCACAATAGCTACTTTTTTGATTGTGTTTGTGTGATTCATAACTCAGGTGGTGTTTTTGTCGTTAAAGATAAGCAGAGTTATTTACTATTGAAGATTTTATGATTCAAAATAATAGGTCTTGGGATGATATTCAACGATTTGATTCTGATTTATATTTATTTAGAATAATTAAAAATAATTTGCAAAACGAAGTTTTAGCCCTTACTTTTGCCAGCGAAATAAAAACCAATAAAAAATAATGAATACGATGAGAATAAAAAGAATTTTACTTTCCTTAATTTTTCTAAACTCATTAGTGATGATGGGTCAGGGATTAGGAAAAGTAACCGGACGAGTTTCTTTAACCGGAAATGTGCCGGCAGAAAATGTTTCAGTTGCGCTTAAAGGAACAAAATATAGTGCTATTACAAATGAACACGGACAGTACGAAATTAGAAATGTTAAGCCGGCAAGTTACACGATTAGCATTAGTGCGGTAGGAATTCGTCCCGTTGAAGATAAAATCACAGTTTCAGCAAAGCAAACCACAATGAAGAATTTCATGCTTTCGGAAAGTCAGGAAGATTTGGATGAAGTTGTGATTACTAAAAACAAATACAAGCAAGACAAGCCTTCTTTGTCCTTACGTCTTCAAACACCTGTGTTGGAAATTCCACAAAATATTCAGATTGTGAGCGGTCAGACATTAAAAGATCAGCAGATTGTGAGTATGAGTGACGGAGTAATCCGAAATGTGAGTGGAGCCGTGCGCTCTGAGCATTGGGGAGATTTGTACACGAATATTAAAATGCGTGGTTCACAAGTTCAGGCGTTCCGTAATGGTTTTAATGTGGTTACTTCTTTCTGGGGACCACTTACGGAAGATATGAGCTTTGTCGATCATATTGAATTTGTAAAAGGACCTGCAGGATTTATGCTTTCCAGCGGTGATCCAAGCGGATTGTACAATGTGGTAACTAAGAAACCAACCGGAATGACTAAGGGGGAAGCTTCTGTAATTGCGGGAAGTTATGATTTTTACAGAGCGAGTATTGATCTTGATGGAAAATTGGACAAAAAAGGAAAGTTATTGTACCGTTTTAATGCTGCGGCTCAAAACAGAGGCTCACACCGTTCATTTGAACACAATAACCGTTATGTAATTGCTCCGGTACTTACGTATCAGGTTGATGATAAAACAAAGATTACGGCGGAGTATAATTTTCAGTATGCCAACATGACTGAAGTAGGTTCATATTATGTATTTGGGCCCAAAGCTGATGGATATGCCACTTTACCGGTTGGATTTACTCTGACTCAGCCTGGTATTCCGGATACTAATATTCAGGATCATAGCGGATACTTTATGTTTGAGCATAAGTTTGATGATAACTGGAAACTGACAGCACAAACTTCTTATTTCAAATACATTCAGCAAGGTTACAGTTCATGGCCAGCCAGCGTTGGCTCCAGTGAAAATACTCTTGGTAAAGGCAACATTATTAGAAATGTGGGTATCTGGGACGCAGAAAGTAACATGTATTTAGGTCAGATATTTGTAAACGGGAAGTTCAATACAGGAGCTGTCACACATAAAATACTAAGTGGTTTAGATTTGGGGAATAAAGATTATATGGCAGATTGGGGACAGTCTCATGATCTTGATACGGCTGCTAATCCATTTAATGTTTACAATCCAAATTATGGTACACCTTCTAATGGTCTTCCGGCTTTCGATCGTGCAACACCGCTTTCTGTCAGAGCAGGAGTTGGAGGCAGATTAGGGCAAAAATACGCTGCAGGTTACATTCAGGATGAGTTAGGGTTCTTTGAAAACAGGTTGAGATTGACTCTTGCGGCACGATACACCTGGATTAGTCAAAACAGCTGGGGGACGGATGAATCTGACAGTCATATTACACCACGTGTAGGAGCCAGTTATTCTGTAACTGATAATTTGGCTGTTTACGGTTTATACGATCAGGCTTTTATACCACAATCGGGAATTATTCAGAATGGAGATAAGGTAAAACCGCTTACAGGAAATAATTTAGAGTTTGGAGTTAAGAAAGATTGGTTTGACGGATCATGGAGTACTACATTATCGGCTTATCGTATCGTAAAACAAAATGAGCTTACTTCTGATCCTAAGAATGGACCAAATGATGTTTATAAAATTGTTTTGGGAGAGAAAAGAGCGCAAGGTATTGAATTTGACGTAAGAGGAAAGTTATTTGACGGACTTAATCTTATTGCTAATTATGCTTTTACAGAATCTGTGGTAACAAGTTCAGTTGTTTCAACTATAACAGTAGGTTCAGTTGTACCGGGTTTTGCTAAACATACTGCAAATGCATGGTTGAACTACAGCATCCAGGACGGAAAATTAAAAGGATTAGGAGCTTCTATAGGAGGAACTTATCTTGCAGGCCGCCAAACAGACAGTTGGAGTGTAGGAGCTATTAGCTTACCAAACTACTTTAAACTGGACGGAGGGTTATCTTATGAAACCGGGAAGTTTAAAGTGACAGCCAACGTATTTAACATTCTGGATAAATACCTGTACAGCGGATCTTACTATGAGTGGCTTTCTGCTTATTACTGGCAAACAGAAGCCCCAAGAAACTTTAGAGTGGGGGTAACTTATAAATTCTGATTTTTTAGGTTCAAAGGTGCTGAGGCAATAAGTTACAGAGGTTTTTAGCTGTAATGTTTTTAGCTGTAATTTTAAATGACAAACCCGACAGGTTTCAAAAACCTGTCGGGTTTATTTCGTTTTATAAAGTTAAAAATAATTTTAACCCGTTATCTGCGTCTAAAAAGTTATCCTTTTTGAATGAGCGGAATTACTTTTGCTCCTATAAATTCAATAGCACTCATGAGTTGTGTATGTGTAAGACCTGCGTTGTCCATTTGAAAGGTAAATCTCGAAATACCTCCAAGTGATTCGCTGTGACGCAAAATTTTATCGGCAATGCGTTCAGGGCCTCCCACAACCAGTACACCTAAATCGTCAATTAACCCGTCAAATTTGGTTTTGGTAACGGGTGGCCACCCGCGTTCCAAGCCTAATTTTGTCCAAAGTTCAGCATAACCGGGATAATACTCTTCAATTGCCTTTTCGGTTGTGCTTGCTACATATCCTGGTGAATGCAGGCCTACTTTAAGTTCTTCGGGTTGGTATCCGGCAGCTTTTCCTGCTTCACGATACAAATCAACTAAAGGACGAAAACGATGAGTCTGACCTCCAATAACTGCGACCATCAAAGGGAGTCCTAAAGATCCGGCCCGAATAAAAGATTCAGGAGTTCCGCCAACACCTAACCAAACAGGCAGCTTTTCCTGTAAAGCTCTCGGATAAACCGGAAGATTGTTTATGGACGGGCGAAATTTTCCCGACCAGGTCACAAATTCATTGTCTCTGATTTGAAGTAAGAGATCTAATTTTTCTTTAAAAAGTTCATCGTAGTCATTCAGATTAAATCCAAAAAGCGGGTAAGCTTCGATGGAAGATCCTCGGCCTACTACAATTTCGGCTCTTCCTTTTGAAATTAAATCAAGAGTTGCAAAGCTTTGATAAACTCGTACCGGATCGGCGGCACTTAGAACCGAAACAGCACTTGACAATCGAATGCGTTTGGTTCGCGCTGCGGCAGCACTTAAAATCACCGCAGTTGCCGAATCTAAAAATTCTTTTTTATGATGTTCACCAATACCAAAAACATCAAGTCCGGCCTGATCTGCCAGCTCGATTCTTTGCAGCAGCTGTTCCATTGCATCAACACTGCTTAAGGTATTGTGGTCTCCGTACATCGCCGAAGCGAAACTGTCAATTCCTATTTCCATTTTTTTTAGCTTTAGGCTTTAAGCTTTAGACGATACGCTATCTTATTAAGCCTACATCCAAATGCTTGTCGCAGTTATCAGTAAATCCGACAGGTTTTTAAAATCTGTAGGATTGGGTTGTTATATGTTTATTTTAGTAAGCTTATTGCCTATAGCCTAGGGCTTATAGCTTAAAGCTTACAGCCAATAATTAATGTGAGAAACCAAAGGAAACACTGATCAGAATAATCACAATAACAATTAAGGTGATGCCTACATACAGATAATCTTTTTCCAGTAAAAACGAAAATAGTGATAGTAAAACCCTTAAAACCGGAGTTAGAAAAAGGAGAATAATTCCAAAGAAGATTAAGGATTCACCATTTCCCTGCATTACACCCTGATAAATTGCCGAAATTACTTCAAAGATATTACGGTCATTTTCATGAAAGACTGAATAATCTTCAATATCTGCGCTGTGATGCAGTAGGTAAACAATTCCGCCAATAAAGGCTACGGATAAAGAAATCCAGACGCCATAACGCAATAAATTTCCGATAATGGTTTGAAAATCTTTTTCTCCAAATTTTTCGTGCTGCATAGTCTTAGATTTTTCCATTTATTCCGTTATAAATCATATTTACTGCTAATACAAAGATGAGACAGGCAAAGAATATTCGCAGTTTCTTAGGATTTGTTTTCACTAAAACTTTTGCTCCTGCCATAGCCCCAAAAAGCACACCAACGACTACAGGCATACAGATTCCCGGTTCGATATATCCTTTCTGAATATAAATGACAGAACTTGCCATTGCGGTAACGCCCATCATAAAGTTACTGGTGGTAGTAGAAACTTTAAAGGGAACCCTCATAATATTGTCCATAGCGATTACTTTAAAAGCACCGGAACCAATTCCTAATAAACCGGACATCATTCCGGCAATTCCCATCATACTGAAACCGCCTATGACATTTTTAGTACCGTAATGAACTACTTTACCGTCGTGTGAGGGATAAGTGCCTTCTAATTTTAGTTTTTTAGCCAGAGAACTGGATTCTAAAACAATATGTTCTTCTTTTTTGCGAAGGGAATTGATAGCTGAAAAAATTAAAGTAAGACCGAATAAAACGGCGATAAACGAAGTAGGGGCGATGGTTGAAAGCAGAGCTCCGCAAACAGCACCTATAGTGGTGGCAATTTCCAGAAAGATACCCATTCGCATGTTGGTGATTCCTTCTCTGACATAAGCTGCGGCCGAACCTGAAGAAGTTGCAATTACGGAAACCAGAGCCGCACCAATTGCATAATGAATGTCAACACCAAGAATGACTGTTAAAAGCGGAATTATGATAATTCCTCCACCTAAACCTGATAATGAGCCAATAAAACCTGCTAAAAAAGCACCAAGAATCATAATCAGGGTAAACGTAAGTACTGTCATTCGAATCGATTTTGTTACCGCTAATTTACGAATTGATATTGGGTGAGGAACTGTTTTATTTCTTAATTAAAAACTAAAATAAAATCACCCTAAAGTGTATAGGAGGAAAAATAATGACAAAGAAATTCTAACTGATTGATTTTTAGGTAATAATCAGAAGTATTGATGATGCGCTAAGAGGGAAGATTTTAATGGTTGTCTTCTATTATTTTCTGCACACTATTGATAAAAGTCTCCGTATCCTTAACATCCTGTTTGATGTATAAATCATATTTGGTTAATTTATACTGATCAATCATGTCTTTTTTTAAATACTTTATGAGAGATTCGAGAGTTCGGGTATCTTCCTCATTTTGCCTTTTTAGTTCCCTTTGTTTGCTTTGCAAGTAATCCAGACTGTTTTTTAATCTCTCGACATTTAACTTTTCCACTCTTTTCCTTCGTTTAAAATTATTTAATAAACGATATCCCGGGAGGTAATTAAGCTCAATATGCCCCAAAAACCATTACCATTTGAGCATAATTCCCCCAGAGTATCGTATTTTCATACATACGTTTAAATTGAGAATTTAGATTTGGGAATTGTTATAAAATTTGTATTGTGATTTATAAAATTTGTATTTGAGATAAGCAGGTTGTTGAAAGCCCAGTGTTTTGGTCCTTTTTGCAGGTAGTTATTTTTTGAGGATTTTTATTTTGAATGCGTTTTATAGAATTTTATTTGGATCGATTGTCTAAAGCGAGATACGTTTTCTCCAAAGAAGAAAGTAATAAGGCAGCTGCGGCACTTGTTAGAACTGAGTAATCAAAAGGCGCTTTTACAGAGACAGAAACGGCCATTGATATCGCAAAAAGCAGCATTAAACCTGCAGTTGCCAAAGCAATGTAGCGGGTTTTATATCCTATGATGAGAAACAAACCAAAGAGAATTTCGAAAAAAGTAGCTAAAGTACCTAAGATTTCGGCTAATGATCTGCCGGCAAAAGCATTTAAGGTTTGAGTATACGTAACAAAATGATCCCAGTTGCCCCATGCCACACCCGGATCTCCCGGAGCACCCCAATAGCCAAAACGATCTGCAACAGCAGAGAGCATAGTAACTCCTAAAACAATTCTTAAAATAAAACCTGCCTGTAGTGTAGACGCTTTTTCCATTTCGATCTTTTTACGTAAAGATAACAAGATATTGGGCAATTTTGCCGGTTAATTTCATGATGATAGTTGGAGAAATATTGTTACGACTCTTTCTTTTGAGTTTTGAGAAGAATATACTGGTTTAAGTTTAAATTATACCGTTTCTAAAATCCTCAAGGCATTTATCTTTGTAGTATATAGTACAACTTAAAATGATAAAGATGAAAGCCATAGGATTTAAAACATCGTTGCCCATTGCTGAAGAAGAGAGCTTTATAGCATTTGAAGCTTCAAAACCTATTCCGGGAGAACGTGATTTGTTAGTAAAAATTAGTGCGGTATCTGTGAATCCTGTCGATTTTAAAATTCGTCAGAATAGTACAAAAGATACCGTTTTAGAAACTCCGAAAATTATAGGCTGGGATGCTGTGGGTATTGTTGAAGCGGTAGGAGAGAAAGTAAGCCTTTTTGAGGTGGGAGATGAAGTTTTCTATGCCGGAGATATTACCAAACCCGGCAGCAATGCCGAATACCAGATTATTGACGAACGAATAGTAGGCAGGAAGCCAAAGACATTATCTATTGAAGAAGCAGCTGTTATACCTCTTACCGGATTAACAGCCTGGGAAATTCTTTTTGACCGCATCCGAATCCATCCTGAAAAAGATAAGGGTAAGTCGATCTTAGTTATTGGAGGGGCAGGAGGAGTCGGTTCGATCGCCATACAACTGGCCAAAAAAGTGGCAGGCCTTACTGTTATTGCAACTGCATCCCGCCCGGAAACGATTGTCTGGTGCAAAGAACAGGGCGCCGATTACGTAGTCGATCATCGAAATTTAATTGCTTCGGTTCAGGAAGCCGGGTTTCAACAGGTTGATTTTATTTTAGATTTTGTAGATACGAATTCCTATTGGGATATTATGGTCGAATTGATTAAACCGCAAGGACATATTGCATCTATTACCGGAAGCAGTGATCCTGTGGCTCTGAACAAACTGAAAAATAAAAGCGCTTCCTTCTCATGGGAGCTTATGTACACACGATCGATGTATGAAACCGATGATATGCAGGAACAGCATGTTATTCTGAACAAACTGGCAGATCTTCTGGATCAGGGTATTCTAAAATCAACGCTAAATCTAACGTTAACAGGTCTAACAGTAGATAATTTTAAAAAAGCGCATGAACTGTTAGAATCAGGGAAGACGATTGGTAAAATTGCTATTAAGTTCTAAAGACAATTGGGGAAGGACTATGAACCTTTTAATATTTTAAAAACATATTCTTTGTAGCTTGCCCCGATAGGAATTTCTATGGAACCAATTTCAACATCATAAGCTGTAAAAGCGGTTATGTTTTTTAAATTAATGATAAAAGAGCGGTGTACCCGAAGAAAGTCTTTTCCCTGAAGTTCCACTTCAATATCGCCGATCTTGTATTTGGCAGTAAGTTTTACACCTTCCTTCTGATGAACCACAATATAGTCTTTCACACTTTCAATAAACAAAACACTGTCCGTATTGATTTTGTGAAACTTAGAACCGCTTCTGATGTAGATAAAACTCTCGAGAGGTGGCGTTATAATTTTAGTATTGCTTGGGCCACTGATGCGTAAATAACGATCGGTGGCTTTAAAAAAGCGATCAAAAGTGATGGGTTTTAGTAAATAGTCTACAATGTCATGTTCGTAGCTTTCCAAAGCATATTCACGATAAGCTGTAGTGAAAATAATAGCCGGAGGATTTTTTAGTGTCTTTAAAAAATCAATTCCGGTGATCTGTGGCATTTTAATGTCCAGAAACATTAGGTCAACAGCCGTAGTTCTTAATACTTCGGCAGCTTTTAAAGCATTCGGACAGGTTCCTACAATCTCAAAATAATCCAGCTTACTGATATGATTTTGCAGCAGGTTTATGGCCAAAGGCTCATCATCGACTAATAGACATCTTATTTTCATTTTTCTAAGCTTGGTTGGAATCGTTTTGCAGCTTAATTTCTAAATGAGCTGTAAAATGAGTATCGTTTTTGGTAACCTCAAAAGTATAATTTTCCGGATAAATTTTGTCCAGCTGCTGTATGATATTGTTCAGTCCTATTTTACCGGTTTCAGATTCAGTTTCACTCTTCCCAATGGTGTTTTTTACCGTAAAGGTAAAGTGATTGTTCTTTAGTTTTAAATCAATAACTATAACCGGGGAATCTGTATCTTCTCCGGCACCATGTTTAAAAGCATTTTCTACTAATGAAAGTAAAATTAAAGGCGCAATAACATCATTATGATCCACATCGGTATTAAAAATGACACTGAGCCTTTCGTCATATCGTAATTTTTCAAGTGAAATATAATTGTTAAGCAATGCAATTTCCTGCGAAACCGGAACATAAGTACCGCTACAGCGATATAAGATACAATCTAATATTTCAGACAAAACTGCAATCGATGGTGAGGTAATGGGTGAATTGACAAGGGAAAGCGAATAAATATTGTTGAGCGTATTGAATAAAAAATGAGGGTTCAACTGGGCTTTTAGCACTTTTAGTTCCGTTTCTGCCTTTTGTTTTTCCAGTAACAATGCTTTTTTCTGAACTAAATACTGGTTTTTAAGTTGTTTTACAAAAACAAAAAATAAAGAAAGAAAAAAGGATTGAATAAAATACGATCGAAACAGCTTTGAAACGTCAGTAAAGATTTCAAAAACAGGCTCCTGCGCAAAAGGAGGAGTGCGTACAATAGGTTCCAGTACATAAATGATCATAGTTCGGTTAATAGCCGAGATAAGATAGCAGCCCACTATAAATTCCAGCCACACCATACTATGATTTTTGGCTGTCATTAAGCGCGGAAGAATGCGATAGGAAATGAAATAAGCAAACAGCATAGAAAAATACAGATCGAATGCAATTCCCAGCATCTCATTTGGAATATTTAACGCAGGGTCATCAAAATTGTTTTTGCCTAGGAACATGATATACAGGCAGAACCAAAACACAATATGTGTTGGAATCCTGTGCGCTGACGAATAGTTGATAAGTTTTTCGAATATTGACATAGTAGACCAAAGTTAGTATTTATTTAGAAAGAGAAAGAGCTTGTCGACAAACAGGTTCAAAAAAGGCATTAACGCATAAAAAGCGAGGATAAACACAGTTAATACTCGTTTTGAAAGGATTTATCGATTTGAAAGAACTGTATGTCATGCGCTTAATTTTTGCATACAATTAAAGAAGAGTTTTGGTGAAAATTATAAACGAAACCAAAAATGAAAAAGCTCATCTTACTCATCATCCTTTCTTTAGGCTTTGAGGCTGTGGCACAGACCAATGAATTTACGCTTAAAGGAAAAGTTATGGATTCAAAAACAAAACAATCTCTACCATACGTGACCGTTATACTGGAATCGGCTGATCAGAAAAAAAGAACAGTTTCTTCTGATGAAAACGGGATTTATGTTTTCAAGAGTCCTCCGGGAAATTATCAGTTGAAAATCGAATTTATGTCTTACAAACCATTCACTGTAAACGCAATTTCACTTCAGAAAGATCTGATTTTAAAAGACGTTTTACTGGAAGAAGAAGTCAATGAACTGAATGAAGTGAATGTGGTAGCTGAAAAATCGGCTGTAGAACTAAAAATGGACAAGAAAGTATTCAACGTTGGAAAAGACATTCTTTCCAAAGGCGGAACAGCCAATGATATTTTGAATAACGTTCCCTCTGTGAATGTGGATATTTCCGGGGCTGTAAGTCTTCGAGGTAATAGCGGTGTTACGGTTTTAATTAATGGAAAACCATCCATGTTAACTGCCAATAACGGTTTGTCTCAAATTTCAGCGGGAAATATTGAAAAGGTAGAAGTCATTACCAATCCTTCAGCGGCTTACGAAGCACAGGGGAGTGCGGGAATTATTAACATCATACTAAAGAAAAACAGTATGCAGGGATTCAATGGTTCACTGCAGGCGGGAATAGGAAATCCGGCAAACCACAGTCTGAATGCCAATGTAAGTTATAAAACCGAAAAAGTGAATCTGTTTTCCAATATAGGATACCGTTACTTTGACGTTTTTGCTTCTAACAGACAGTTTCAGCGCAATACCAGTAACAATGTAGTGACCATGCTGAATCAATACGATGATATCCGAAGAAATAACAACATTTACAATATTTACATAGGAGGAGATTATTACATTAATGCTAAAAATACCTTAACCGGAAGCTATTATCGTGACAGAAACAACAACAATTACAAAACGGCAATTGGGTACGAGTATGCCAATGCCAATAATGCAATTGACAGTATCATCAATCGCTATGAAAATTATAAGGAGCCTAAGTTTTACAATGCCTTAGAGTTAAATTATGTAAAAACATTTGATAAAAAGGACAAAAAATGGACGACCAGTCTGCAATATGATTTTTGGCACGATGATGAGAATCAGTACATCGATCAGCAGAAAACGATGCCCTACGAACCGGAAGTTTCTAATCTGTACAGCCGCGATATTGAAAGCAGTAACGATATCTTTTTGAAGTCTGATTTTGTAAATCCGATAAACGAAAATTCTAAAATAGAGATGGGAATCAGAAGCGATTTACGCGCCATCAGAAGCGATTATTACACGATTTTGGATGAGGCGCTGCAGGATCAGTTTACCAATAAATTGAAATATGACGAAAATCTCTACAGTGGTTACATTCAGTTTGGAAGTAAAATTAAAAGGTTCAGTTATCTGGCAGGTTTGAGAGCGGAATTGTCCGATATAAAAATTGCCGATTCAAAGAATTTGTTCAGCAATACTAAAAATTATATCAACCTGTTTCCAACCGTTCATTTGGTATACAATCTAACCGAAAAAACAGACTTACAGCTGAGTTACAGCAAACGTATCAACCGTCCTAGATTCTGGCAGCTGAATCCTTTTTCGGGGCTTTCAGATTTGCGTAATCTTACTGTAGGAAATCCTGATTTGAACCCGATGTTTACGAATTCTTTTGAATTGACTTTACTGGCCAAACCCGGAAAATTCAGTATTAATCCGTCTGTCTATTATCAGCACACTACCGATTTTTTCGAATATATTCTACAGCGTACCGATGAAAACTATTTCGTGAGAACACCGGTAAATTTGGACACTGAAGACCGTTACGGAGTAGAAGTTTCGTCAACTTACAGCCCAACAAAATGGCTGAGACTGTCTTTGGATTTTAATTATTATAAATTTAAGCAGCAAGGTACTTACCAAGAGGTAGTCTATGATGTGGAAGATGAAACCTGGCTGTCGAGTTTTCGTTCGGTTGTGAAGTTTCCAAAAATCATTTCGGGTGATTTTAGTTTTAAATACCGAGGTAAAAATCAGGGAGTTCAATCGATTACCGAGGCACAATATTCAGCTAATATTGGCGTAAGCAAGGACTTCTTTAACGATAAAATGTCAGTTACTTTAAATGTGAACAATCTTTTCAATTCGCAAATAACCAAACAAACGGTCAGCACACCGCTCTATTATTTAGAATCAGAGTTTCGATCACAGGGAAGATACATCCGATTGACTGTAGTTTACCGTTTCAACCGAAAAAAGAATGAAGCTGACAGACTTCCGGATTCTGAATAGTCTGAAATTTATATTATTTACTCCAATTGATTTTTAACAATCGAGCCAGTTTTTGAAATTATTGATTTCTTTTTTGCTTAGTATAAGCGGTTCTGTATCCGGAACGAAAATTTCAGTAAAATTTCGATTTTCTGGCTCGATTGTTTTAAAATAGGAGAAGTTACGTAACAAACGCGACTCTTAACAGAAGATACTATTGCGTTAAGAAGTCTTTAATTGTCTTCGTATATAATTCCGGTTGTTCTGCAAAAATCTGATGTCCTGCATTTGGAATCAATTTGAACTTGCTATTGCTAAACAAGTCAAGATACTCTTTCGTATAGCCCCAATTAATATTATCGCATTGTCCTTTCATTACCAAAACAGGAATTTTATTGTTTTTCAGTTTTATTCTGGGGTCTTTTAAATCGCCATAACTTACGCTTGTAATTAAATTACAATAACTGCCTGCACCTCCTTCTTCCTTCAGCACATTAGCCGGGTCACAAACAAGACCTTTTGTAAAAACATTAGCCATGCTAGTCAGAAAACCATCAGCTTCTTTATCATCAGCCAGTTTTTTTCCAAAAAATCTTGCCCAAATTCCTATAGAAACATACCTTGGATTAAGAACGATTGGAAGCACTTTTGCATTTGGATTGTCCGGTTCTTTTAAATTCAGGCTGTCGGGTGCTTTAATTTTTTCTAAGTCTTCATTTGCAGGTTTAATAGCACCGGGACAAGTAAAAACAATTCGGTCTATTTTGTCCAGATGGTCCGCGGAATATAATACAGCTAATGCTCCACCCCAGGATTGCCCAACAAGAATTACTTTTTCGGCACCTAATAATTTGATAATTGCTTCAAGGTCGTTTATATGTCGTACAGCAGTATATTCTTTAACTTTTTCAAGTCTTTCCGAAAGTCCGCAGCCTATTTGATCATATAAATACACATCATACCCTGACTCAGAAAGTTTTCCTAATGTTTCAATATTTTTGGTATATACATATCCCCCGGGACCACCGTGCAGGTAAATAACGGGATATGGTTTTTTAACTCCTTTGCCTGCAATGTGTGTGTATGCAATTCTTGAACCAGTAGGTAAATCCCAGTATTGAGTAGTTGTACGAGGTTTAATATAAGGTACATCAGGCGATGTTGGAATACATCCTTTAACTATGAATATTGCGAGGCAGATAAAAATTGCCCATTTTGTAAATTTTAGTATAAATTTTTTCATCCTAATGCTTTTTACTTTTGCTGTTAAGGTCCCCTTACTTTGTGGAAGCGGCAACTTTTACTCCTTAATAATTTGTTTTATCAAGGTGCCAAATATACAAAATGACTGTTCCATTCTACACAGAACCTCAAATTTCTTAAAATCCCTGGTTGGTGCGGTGTTGATTGGATAAAACAGCTGTACTAAACGGAGTTATTTGTTACTGGCAGCGGAGCTTTAAGATCAAAAAGTTTTAAATTTTACAGACTTTATAAATATTCTAAACCTGAAACTTTTTTAGGAATTAAGCCAATTTTTGAAATTATTGATTTCTTTTTTGCTTAGAATTATAGGTTCGGTATCCGGAACGGTAACTTTCAGTAAAATTTCGATTTTCTGACTCGAATGCTTCACGATTTCCTGAACAGAATGACGGCTGATAATATACTTTCTGTTGATTTTAAAGAAAAGTACCGGATCGAGTTTATTGATGAGGTCTTTCAAATTACTATTGTACAGATAACTGCTGCCGGAATTGGTGTAGATAAACAGGTGTTTTCCGGTGGCAAAGAAAAAGGGAATTGAAGTATCATTAACAGAAATGAGCTTGTCTCTGTGGCTCACCAAAAAATGATGCTGAATGTTACTTTGATTCTCAATTTCAACCAAAGACTCGACAACTGAATTGCTGTTAAAGCTTTCTTTTATGTTTTTGTATTTGTGTAAAGCTTCCAGTAATTCCTCTTCCTCATAAGGCTTAAGAAGATAATCGATAGTGAAATGCTTGAAAACTTTTACTGCATAAGAGTCGTAAGCAGTGATAAAAACAACGGGACATGAAACCAGAGCCTGCTCAAAAATGTCAAGACTTTTACCGTCTCCCAAATGAATATCCATAAAAGCCAGATCAACCGTATTCCCTGCAAAAAAAGCAACAGCATCTTTTACAGATTTCAGTACTGTAATTTCTCTGACCGGAAGGATAGTCTGCTCTTCCAAAATGGTTTTGAGATAGGTGGAGGCGAGATGTTCATCTTCAATGATGACTACTTTCATTTCGTTTATTTTTGTGTAAAGTTAAAAAAAAAGCTCCGTTAAAAACGGAGCTAATTCATTTTACAATTCAGGATTGTTTAATCGGGCATCTAAAGGAAATGGCAATGTATATCGCGGATCATTTTCTATTAGCGTATAATTTTCTCCATTGAAAGTATGAATGATTTGTTTTTGAGTTGTTCTACGTAAATCAAACCAACGGTGACCTTCTACAGCAAACTCACGTTGTCTTTCCTGAGCGATAAAATCAAGAAGCTGCGTTTGTGTCATGGTATTAATTGATGCACTTAGCTGATCAAAAGCCACAGTTTTATATCGGTTTTTGATGAAAGCGATTATTGTTGTTCTTGCTGTTGGCAGATCGTTTAATTGTGCCGATGCTTCTGCTTTTGTCAAATACAATTCAGCGGTTCTAAAAGTACATTTTTGAGCGATATCACCACCTTTTCTAAATCTGAATCTGCTTCCGCTTGCCTGATAATACAACGCAAAACGCAAGTCGTTTGTTTTATCATAAATACCTGTTAAAGTTGGCGCAGCATATGATGCTCCTTTCAAAAGATTAATGAAAGGATCTTCAAGTGCTAATATAGATTCCGGTCCGTTGTAAAGATTCGGTAAAGCAGCAGTAGTGTTTAAGTTGATTAAAGCACTTTTGTATGTCATTGCTTTATCTGCAGCAGCAATAGCTTTTGCCCATTCTTTTCTATATAAGAAAATTCGGGATTCCATTGCATATAAAGCAGCTTTAGAAAAACGGTAGTTGATACCCGCTGTCTGAGTGTCTAAATTCAATAATTTGCTAGCCTCTTCATTATCAGATAAAATCTGGTCGTAGATAACAGCAACACTTTGAGGAACGTAAGCCTGTTCTAAATCTATTTTTAAAGCCAACGGAACACCTCTGTCTGTTGCAGCAGTTGCAGCATTGAAAGGTTTACTGAAGATATTTAATAAATCAAAATAAGTTAATGCTCTTAGTGCGTAAGCTTCTCCTATTAGTTGATCTTTCTCTGCAGAAGGCGCTAATTTTGCGCTTGCTTCATTGATGATAACATTGGTATAGAAAATTCTGTTGTACAAAGCAGCATAAGGAAAACTGTTTGTAGTTTTATCAGGATTGGCATCGTTCCAGATATAATGGTCTCTGTAGAAAGTAGCATTATCATTAAATTCATCTAAAACCAATTCGTCTGCTCTAATAGTAGATAATGCTTTATGAATAGCAGTTGTAGAATAACCGGTTGTCATTACTGCTCTATAGTCAGTTAAAGTTTCCGGAATTACTTTGCCTACCGGCTTAACATCAAGATAATGATCACAGCTTACAGTAGTAATGGCTACACCGGCAAAGAATACGTATTTTAGTATATTTTTCATTTTAAATCAGATTAAAAAGTTAGGTTACATCCTAAAGATATTGATCTTGGGATTGGTTGTGCATAGATATTTCCGAACGTTTCAGGGTCAAAGTAACCTTTATAATCAGAGCTGATTACGAATAAGTTTCTTCCTTCGATACTAAATCTAATGCTGTCCATAAACAACGTTTTTGTGGCTGTTTTAGGCAATGAATACCCTAAACGAACGCTGCTTAAACGCATATAGCTCATTTCATGAACCCAGGTATCTAAATAGTTGTAAACATTAAGTGGCGCTCCTGCTGGAGAAAACCATTGGTAAGCCATCCATGAATCTCCTGTTCCTGAAGTTGGACTAGTAATTCCGGGGATATTGGAACCAGTATTAGTAGGTGACCATGCATTAAGTACATCCGTAGTGTAGTTTTGACCACGATCTAATTGTGTACCATTAAAATTTGGTTTTTCAACAACAGTTTGTTTAAGATTGAAAGTGGTAGCAATAGTAAGATCAAAATTATGAACTTTAAAAGTGTTGATAAAACCTCCGGTAAATTTAGGATCTGCATCTCCAACATAAGTAAACAAATCTCTTGTTTCTTCATTCGTAAGTTTTGATTGCGAGAAAACTCCCGGGAAAAAATCTGCATAAGGATCAAAAAGACCAAAAAGAGTTTGCGTGTTTACCGTTTCTCCTTTTTTATTTACAAATAAAGGGAAACCACTTTCATCAATTCCGTTCGTTTTTAATGCAAATACGGCATTAACAGGTAATCCTTGTCTTGAAGGTAAATAGCTGTTAGATCTTGTCTGAATACGATCAACAGTACTCTTATTATGAGCAAAATTAATAGTCGTGTTCCATTTAAAGTTTGGACGATTGATGTTTGAAGTTGACAAAGCAATCTCAAAACCTCTATTGGTTACCTGTGCCCAGTTAGCATTTGTATATTCAAAACCGTTTTCAACAGGAAGTGATTGTAAACCAATTAAATCAGTACTTTTTCTTCCGTAAACATCAGTTACAATGTTGATACGGTTGTTGAATAATCCCAGATCCATTCCAAAGTTGGTATTGGTCGTTTTTTCCCATCTTAATTTATCATTTGGAGGAGAAGTTACACTAATAATAGGTTCTGATTGTCCTGGTAAAATAATAGTTGTTTGATTTGTTCCAACTACATACGGAGAAGTATTTTTGTCGATATTTCCTTGTAAACCATAAGATGCACGTAATCTTAAATTAGAAACTACGTCATTGTCTTTTAAGAAATCTTCTTCAGATACTGCCCATGAACCTGAAACAGCCCACAATGGTAAGTATTTGTATTTAGGATCTGCACCAAATAAATCTGAACCGTCGTAACGAACACTTCCAAAGAACGTATATTTTCTGTCATAAGTATAAGATGCTGTTGCGAAGAATGATGCAAATGCATTTTCGTTTTCACTCTTTAAATACGTTCTATAGGTTGGATTAGATGCATAACTTTGGGTTGGAAAAATAATTTGAGTTGTGGTCAATGTTTTCGGGTCAAAACCAAAACCTTTTGTATTAATAGCTGTACTTTTATTTTTTCTTAACTCATTACCCAACATAAATTCTAACTCATGTTTTCCTCCAAGAGTAGTGTTGTAGTTTAACATCGTTTTCCAGTTGTATTGGAAAAAGTCAGTGTTTGAATTTTGAATAATTCCGCCAACAGGAAGGAAATAAGTATAAGCTCCATTTGCAAATACACTTGTTTTTTCTCTTTCTTTTCTTGTAAAGTAAGTGTCTTTACCAGCATATTTTTCAGAAGCATTATTGTCAAACTGTAAACCAATCTGAGTGCTTGCTTTTAATCCTTTTGTAATCTTATAATCAACGTCAAGTAATGCTTTTATAGATCTTGTTGTCAATTCGTAATTGGTATTTTCTCTTTCTTCTAAGTAATTAAAAGGAATATATACACTTCCATTTCCATATCCGGTCATGTCTTTATCATAATTATAACTTCCATCAGCGTTTAATGGAGCTAAATATGGATTTGCGTTTCTGGAGTAATTAGCAGGATTTGTAAAAGTGTCTGTATCTGAAATATAAGATGATTTTTTACTTTGTGTACCAAAAATTCCAACTCCAACATGTAATTTATCCGTTACATCAAAGTTGTTTTTTAAAGTAAGGTTGTATCGGTCAAAACCAGTTCCGATAGTAGCACCTTCTTCGTTGTAAGCTCCTAAAGAGAAATAGTAATCAGATTTTTCTCCACCACCGGATAAACTTAATGTATATTGTTTGTTGATGGCACTTCTGTACAATAAATCGCCCCAATTGGTATTGGTGTTTCTTAAAGCGTTGATTGAGTTTTGTGTTGTTGGACTTAGAGACGAAAAACCTCCCGATCTGTAGACTCCTAATTCATTAGCCTGTTTAAGAATACGGGAAATTTCTCCGTTACCGTCTCTGTAAGTCAAATCTTCTCTTGAAGCCAGCGAAAGTTCAAAATCTACTTTTTGAGAAGCATTTAAAAGGTTTAATTTAGAAAAATCAGGTTTTTGAGTCACAAAAGTATTGACATTCAAATCTACTTTCATGCTTCCTTTTTTTCCTTTTTTAGTCGTTACAACAATAACACCGTTTGCAGCTCTTGCTCCGTAAATGGCAGTTGCAGCAGCATCTTTCAATATGGTAATATCTTTAATATCCTCAGGATTTAAACCTGCGATAGAAAAATTGCTTAAAACATCAATATTGTCTTTGTCATAATTTTGAGGAACGTCATTTCCTTCAAGTGGCAAACCATCCAAAACCCATAACGGATCTTGTGCACCATTAAGAGAGGCAGTACCACGAACTCTGATTTTTGCAATGGTTCCCGGAGCTCCTGTTTGTTGTGTTACCGCAACACCCGCAACCTGACCTACTAACATTTGATCTAAACTCGCAACACCTGCTTGTTTGATATCAGCCATATCCACTTTGGCAACAGCAGATGTCAGCTTTCTTTTTTCGATTTTTTGATAACCGGTAACTACGATTTCTTTTAATTCGCTTACATCTGACTTTAAAGAAATATTGTACTGATTTTTATCTGTAATGTCAATGGTATAAGGTAGATAACCCATATAAGTTACCCTCAGAGATTTGACATTATTGTTTATTTTCAATTCAAATGCACCGTCAAAGTCACTTACGGTTCCCAGACCGGCACTTTGAATTACTCCTTTTTCAGAGGTGTTGTTGGATACGGAACTGTTTTCGACAGCAATGGTAACTCCCGGTATCGGCAGTCCGTCTTTGGCATCTAGTACCTTTCCTTTAATAGTCCTTTCCTGCGCAAACCCCGAGAGGGCAAGTAGGAAACTCAGCATGTAAAATAAATTTTTCATTGGGTTGTTTTTGGATTATGTTAATTTAAAGTGTGTTAGTTAATGCTTTTTCAATACGCTGGATCAGATCGAAATAGTGATTCTTTGTCTCCTGATTTCCAATGTTTCTTTTCGTCTTTAAAAGTTTCAGAATCTGATTCAATTCTCCTTTTTTATCAGAAGTCACTTCAGAAACTCTCTTTAAGGAAGACTGATTGATGTTGCGTGCCATTTTTGATTGGTCCAGATAATCGCATAAATGAGGCATTCTTAAAGTCTCTTCTAACTGAATGATTTTCTTGCTGTCTGTTTTCTCAAAAAGTTTATTGGTGGAAACAATCAATACATCTACATAGTTCTTCTGCGTCATACGTTCCATAATCGTAAGCGATTTGTTTTGAATCGTAGGAGCGAAAATGTTTTGGTGAACGGTTTTGAATAATTGTGTTACGGTATAAACATTTTCTTTCGCTTCATTGCGTTGGAACAGCTCATTTTCGGTAATTCTCAACAAACGATCATCACTTAACAGGTTGTATAAAATTCCATATTGTAATTCTCTTGCCAGGGTATAAGGAGTGTACTCATAAGGCCCAAGAGGAGAGTCTTTCAACGGATTTGTTTTGTCCAGAATCGGATTGAAAAACAACCATTCCGGAAGTGCAATACTGTTTTTCAATAAATACGAAACAGCTCTTTTTTGAATGGCAGCCGGAACCGGAATATAACTCGCCTTGTTGTCACCATGTACCGTGGTATTCAAATAAATTCCTCCCACATTGGTTAACACATGGTAGTTGTAAAGATTCCACTGACCAATTGCTCCGATGTAAAGTTTACCCGTTTGATAGTAAGACTCATCTTTGTCGTACGTCCATTCAAGGATTTTACCCACCACTTTTTTAAGGTTTTTAAGTCCGTATTCGCTGGCTTTCATGGCATCGTCACCTAAATCTTCAGATTGCGAACGCGGGTCAATGGTACTGTCACCATCCTGCTGCTCTCCGTAGAAATAAACCGGATCATTCTGATGTTTTGCAATCAGATCGTTAAGTGCAGTGTGTTCTTCTTTTTGATCAGCATACCATTTGTAACCCCATTCGATAGCATATTTATCGTATTCACCAATTTTTGGCGTAATCGCTTCAACATGGTCTTCAGGCTGAGCGATATAATTGTAACGGGCATAATCCATGATAGATGGAGCAGTTCCGCCCATTTTCGCTGTAAAATCTTTAGACCTTAACGATTCCACCGGATAAGCAAACGAAGCCCCCATATTGTGCTTTAAACCAAAAGTATGTCCGACTTCATGAGACGATACAAAACGGATCGCTTCTCCCATGTGTTCGTCACTAAATTTGTTTCCTCTGGCTTTCGGATCAATAGCACCGGTCTGAATGCGCATCCAGCTTTGCAGCGAAGTCATTACATTGTGCCACCAGATAATATCCGATTCTATAATTTCACCGCTTCTCGGATCCACCACTGCAGGCCCCATAGCGTTAGATTTTGGTGAAGCCACATACGTAATTACAGAATAACGTACATCATCGACATCAAAATCTGTATCTTCCTCAGTAGGTTCTTTGGCGATCACGGCATTTTTAAATCCGGCTCTTTCAAAAGCAACCTGCCAGTCACGAACTCCCTCAATAATATAAGAACGCCATTGTTTTGGTGTCGAAGGATCGATATAATACACAATTGGCTTTTTTGGTTCTACCAATTCGCCTTTGCGGTATTTCTCGATATCTTCCTTTTTAGGCTCCAGCCTCCAGCGTGTAATTAACTCTTTCTCCTGCATTGCATGCTGGCTGTCGCTGAAATACCAGTGTTTTTCAGAGAAATACCCCACACGTTTGTCTGCGAAACGCGGCTGCATTGGTGTTTTATCCAGCAAAATAATGTTGGATGTCACTCCAAGGGTAACCGAAAGGGCAGGACCGCCTTCGCTTACTGATGTCGTAAGCTGCGATTTTACAACAATATTTTTAGGAAACGTTTTTACATTTTCGATATAGGATAGTTCAGATTTCACAGATCCGCCAAAGCCAATGTTACTCAACACATCATTGAAACTCTTTTGTTTACCATCGAAAACTTTATTGGCCTTGATGACAACCGAAGTCGAATCGTTATTCTTGGTTTCAATATCAAAAACTTCAATAATAGATTCTGAGAAATTACTGTTTACCGAAGCCGTAATAGCATCTCCAACAGGCGATGAAACTTTTGGAACAGAAGATTTTACCCAAACTTTTTTGGCAACTAAATCTTTGTGAAACGTTATAATTTTATTCTCGTAGTTCATTCCTTTATTCAATCCGGCATCATTAACAGGCAAAGGAACACTCGAGATTTTGTTGACTACTAAAAACTCTCTTTGAAAAAGAGAATCGTTAATTTCCAGGTATAAATCTGTTTTGACCTGGATGGTGTTAAAAAGTCCTTTCTTGAAAGTTCCTTTTTTAACAAGATCGTCATACTTTTTTCCTTTCGAATCTTTTAATGAATCTTTAACTTGTACAGTTTTGTCTTCTTTATTCTTTTTGTTCTTTTTTTGAGAAACCATCGTACTGGTGCTCAGTACCAATACCAATAAAACGATATTTTTTAGGTTTATCAACAATGCCTTTTCTCTCATTGAAAGTTAAGTTTAGGTTAATTTTTGGCTAAAAATATTGCAGGGGTAACGTTAAAAAAAACAAAATGGAGTGAGTGGCTTTTTTTCGGGAGTGAATGTTTTCTTTTATCCAATTAAAGGCAAAATGCAAGTAAAATCGCCGTCTTTTTTGAAGGCTTTGAAATCGTCCTTAGCATAATATTTGTAAATAATTTCTAAGTATTTGTGACCAAACTTGGATTCTTTGCCAAAGTTTTGCTTTTCGTTTAAATTATTGGTAATAATTACAACGTTTTCTTTAATGTCAATTGTTATTTTTAAAGGGGTTTCTTCAGAAGCGATATTGTGTTTTATGGCGTTTTCTACCGCGATCTGAAAAGCCAGATAAGGCACTTTTTTAGCCAGGTTATTTTCGTCTTCGATTTGGATCGAAAAGACAAATTCTTTCGTAAAACGGGTTTGCTGCAAAAAGATATACTTTTCAATAAAAAGCAATTCTTCCTGTACCGTAACAATATTATTAACCGGGGGCGTAATCAGATATCGGTAAATTTTGGACAGATTCAGAGTGAATTTCCGCGCCACAGCCGTGTTACTTTCAATAAGCATATATAACGAATTCAGCGAGTTGAACAGAAAATGCGGATTGATCTGCTCTTTTAATTGCTGCAGCTGAATGAGTGCTTTCTCTTTATTAATTTTTTCATTTTCGATCAAAAGGTTGTTTTTTTCCTGCGCCAGTACTTCCTTTTCCCTGAAATTTTTGCGGGTGAAAAGGGTAAACAAGTAAAAGAACACGATTAAAATAGCTGTCGTAACGATGTAAATTAGTGAAGCATACTTTTTTACGGTATTGACATCTTCATTGGATATTTTCTCCGCAAAATTGACACAGATGTACCAATCCGTTCCTTTTAGATTGAGACGTTTGGTATAGCGTACAATGTCAAGACCCAGATATTCCGAAAGTGCAATTTGTCGGTTGAAGCTGTTTGTATTGGCAAAAGTAGTATCACTTGCACGAAGGTTAGTGATTTTGAAAACATTCTTCTTCAGCAATTTTACTTCAGGATGGTAGAGGATGGTCCCTTTTTTATCAAATACAAAAGCATAATTGAGTGCTTTTTGGTCAATAGTAGAAAAATAGGTTTGAAGAGCTTTTAAATCAATGTCATACCCGTATCGAATGATCGTGCCGTTTGTCGCGGTATACTTGTAATAAATACGCCAGAAGAAGTCCTGATTATTTTCAACAATGCAATTGTAGGCACTGAGATTTCCGTTTTTGACAGCAAAATCTTTGATGGAAGCTTCCAGATTAGGACTGTTTTTAGCCGTTACAAAAGTGATATGCTCTTTATTAATCTGAAACCAGTTGTTTTTAATAAGACTGTCATTGGCGTGAATCGTGCTAAGTACCTTCAGATTATCCGACAGATTCCTGGTATTGCTCATTTCCACAATGCGTTTTAACTCCTTTTGAGTTTCTAAAAAATGGGACAATTCCTGTACAAGTACTTCCTGCTTTTTCAGAAAGCCTCGTTCTTCAGTGGCAGTATTTGATTTTTCGGTGATCTCCGTTATAAAACTGCTCAGAATATAAATTGAAAGCAGTGTGAGGACAATGAAAATAATTCCTAAAATGAAGAAGTTCCTGCGGGAAAAGGTATTTTTAAAAGTAAATTTCAACGATGCGGATTAAAAGATAAGGCAGTATCTCAGGCCTTAAAGAACTATAAGTTTTATTTTTTTCAGGGTGCAAATATAAAACTTTTTATTTGATACTGTTGTAGTTAGCAAAAGTTAACAGTATTTCGAAGGGTACGTTTAGTAAAAATCTTGTTAACAGTGAAAAAGTTTTAGGTTTCAGGTTTCAAGTTTGGAATATGTGTAAGCTTAGAGAATTTAATCGCAAAGTTCGCAAGGTTTTTTGTTACGCCAGATTTTGTAAAAAATAAGGTTCGCAAAGCTATATTTAAACTTGCGAACCTTGCGAATATCTTTGCGGACCTTGCGGTTAAATTACATCAGAATTCTATTCTCATTTCAAACCTGAAACTTGAAACCTGAAACAAAAAAACTATGAAATCTGCAGATGTTCCATATTTTTACCTACCAAAGTTCTGGTACCCATTACTTTAAACCCTAATTTTAAATATAGTTTTTTCGCATTCGGGTTAGCGTCTTCCACCAATAGTCCCAGAGTCCTTTGATTTTGAGTTACATAGTCGTCAATTAAAAATTGCAGCAGTTTAGAGCCAACTCCTTTTCCCTGATGATTTGGACTCACACCAACTGAATCAATGTAAAATTCTCCACTTTGTGTTTCGTCTTCAGGGTTAAAATCCGGATTGAAATTCAGACGAACATAATCAACAATTGGTTTTCTCAACGCGTGCAATTGTCCTCCATCATAAACAGAAACAGCGCCAATAATTTCATTGTCTTCCTCCGCTACATAACAATTTTGATAAGAGTATTGATTATTCTCGGTTTCAACAAAATGAAGCAGGAAATAGTAGGCAGTTTTAGGATCCTTTTCACCTGTAAATTTATAGATAATGTCCTCCATTGCCAGCAGTAAAAGTGCTGTAATATTTTCTGAATCTTCTATTGTTGCTTTTCTGATCATCATGATAAATGCGTTTAGTGTACAAAATTACACCAACTTTTACAGATGACTCAATTTTGCTTCATATTTGTGATAAAATTTTGCTTTTTTCATAATTTCTTAAGAAATGATTAGCGATCTGGGAGGTAGTTTTTAATTAGTTAAAGTGTTTATTGTTAGTTGTTTACATGTGTTTTTGAGTGTGCTTTTTTATTCAGCTAGTCTCGTATTATAATTTCAAAAATGGCAGTAGCCGGCGTTTTCCTTGTTGTCCAAAACAATGCTTTTTGTAGTATAAAGACTAAGTTTTAAAAAAGGACTGTTGATAACTGTTTTTAGGGTCAGGCCGTTTTTTAGTCCTTATGCTGTTGATAACTCTATTTAGATTTAATATAAATAACTGACATTTCGCCTCTTAAGCTTTATTTTCCCCCTGTTGATAAATAGCAAATTTAATGGGCAATTTTGCGGTGCACAACTGTTGATAATTGCGTTGTTTTTTAACATCAAAAAAGGGGTGAAAAAAGATCTCGGGGTTAAATTTGTAACTATAGAAATGTCGTTAAATACCTCCCCAAGAACGAAGCATTTTTATCCAGGTTCAGTCACCATTTAATACTTATATATATGTCTATATTTGATAAAAGAATCAATTATAAACCTTTCGAGTACCCGGAGGTTTTGCAATTTACAGAAGCCATAAATAAAGCATATTGGGTTCATACAGAGGTTGATTTTACAGCCGATACACAGGATTTTCATTCTCATTTAAACCACGCGGAGAAAACTGCCATTAAGAATAGTCTATTGGCGATTGCACAGATAGAAGTAGCCGTGAAAAGTTTTTGGGGAAACATTTACGAGCATTTTCCAAAGCCGGAATTCAACGGACTGGGGACTACTTTTGCTGAGTGTGAATTCAGACATTCTGAGGCTTATTCACGTCTTCTGGAGGTTTTAGGTTACAACGATGAATTTGAAAAGCTGATGGAGATTCCGGTCATCCGCAAACGAGTCGATTATCTTTCGGATGTACTTAAGGATACCAAATCTCAGGACAACAAAAAGTATGTCATCTCACTGATTTTGTTCAGTATTCTGATTGAAAATGTGTCGCTTTTCAGTCAGTTTGCAATTTTATTGTCTTTTACGCGATTCAAAGGCTACATGAAAAATGTGAGTAACATCATTGCCTGGACTTCTATTGACGAGCAGATTCATGCTAATGGAGGGATCTATATCGTAAACAAAATCCGTGAGGAGTTTCCGGATTATTTTGATGAAGAAACATTAAACCTGATTCGGGAAGCCGTTAAAAATTCAATAGAAGTAGAAGCCGATATATTAGATTGGATTTTTGAAGAAGGTGAAATTGAAACGATCAATAAAACGGATTTGGTTAATTTCATGAAATTCAGAATAGACGAAAGTCTGGTTCAGATCAATATCCCGACTATTTTTAATGTTCCGGCAGACGATTATAAAGCGATGGCCTGGTTTGAAGAGGAAGTTTTTGCCAACAGTCTTGACGATTTCTTTGCCAAAAGACCTGTAGAATATACTAAACACGACAAAAGCATTACCGCAGACGACCTGTTCTAAAAAGCAAAATTACAATGATGAATACAATAGATACAACTTCAGCAAACAGCCTTCCGTTAAGTGAAGCCGATAATAAAATGTGGTGGAAAAACTCTGAAAGTGAACAAATCTTAAATCGTGGTTATCTTTTGAAGGGAGAGACTGTAGAAGGTGCAATTGACAGAATTTGTACCGCCGCAGCCCGAAGATTATACAAACCTGAATTAAAGGAATCTTTTGTAGAAATGATCGAACGCGGCTGGATGAGCATCAGTTCGCCTGTTTGGGCCAATATGGGAACCGAACGCGGATTGCCAATTTCGTGCTTTAATGTGCATGTTCCCGATGAAATCGAAGGAATTACCCATAAACTGGGGGAGGTGATTATGCAGACGAAAATTGGTGGTGGAACTTCGGGATACTTTGGGGAATTACGCGAAAGAGGAAGCGCTGTTACAGACAATGGTAAGAGCAGCGGAGCGGTAAGTTTTATGAAACTTTTTGATACTACGATGGACACCATTTCTCAGGGAGGCGTGCGTCGTGGAGCATTTGCTGCTTATTTAGACGTGGATCACCCGGATATTGAGGAATTTTTGAAGATTAAAAGTATCGGAAACCCGATTCAGAATTTGTTTACCGGAATCTGCGTACCGGATTACTGGATGCAGGAAATGATTGATGGTGATGTCGACAAAAGACAAATCTGGGCGAAGGTATTAGAAAGCCGTCAGCAAAAAGGATTGCCTTATATTTTCTTTAGTGACAACGTAAATAAAAACAAACCTCAGGTTTATAAAGATAAAAATCTGCGTATTAATGCCAGTAATTTGTGCAGCGAAATCATGCTGCCTTCCAGTTTGGACGAATCCTTTATTTGCTGTCTTTCTTCAATGAATCTGGAGCTTTACGATGAATGGAAAGATACTGAAGCCGTAAAATTAGCAATCTTTTTCCTGGATGCCGTATTGCAGGAATTCATCGAAAAAACAGAAGGGAATTATTACCTTTCGGCAGCCAATCGATTTGCTAAAAGGCACCGTGCACTTGGACTTGGCGTTCTGGGATGGCATTCGTATCTGCAAAAAAATATGATTCCGTTTGAAGGAATGGAGGCCAAGATGAAAACCACCGAAATTTTCCAGCATATCAGTGACAAAGCCGATAAAGCAACTCAGGATCTGGCCAGAATTTATGGTGAACCGGAATTGTTAAAAGGATACGGAAGACGCAATACCACCACCATGGCTATTGCGCCAACAACATCATCATCGGCTATTTTAGGGCAGACTTCACCGGGAATTGAGCCTTTCAGCAGTAATTACTACAAAGCAGGTCTGAGCAAGGGAAATTTTATGCGTAAAAATAAATACCTTAAAATCTTATTGGAGCAAAAGGGATTGGACAATGAAGAAGTGTGGAGAGAAATTATGCTCAATGGCGGAAGCGTACAGCACATGACACAGCTGACCAAAGAAGAGAAAGACGTTTTTAAAACCTTTAAAGAAATCAGTCAGTTAGAGATTGTACAGCAGGCTTCTATACGTCAGAAGTTTGTAGATCAGGGGCAAAGTATCAATTTGAACATTCCTGCCGATTTACCTATTAAAGAAGTAAACCGACTGCTTATCGAAGCCTGGCAGCTTGGTATCAAAAGTTTGTATTATCAACGCAGTCAAAGTGTATCAAAAGAACTGGTAACCAGTTTGGTGAGCTGCAGCAGCTGTGAATCATAAAGTACGAAAGACCGGATGTCGCATCCGGTCTTTTTTTTGAGATATATGGTTTAAAGGATCACTCATGTTTTTATTTGATTTTGGGAATATTGCTCTGAAAGAACTTTAGCAACAGGATGGTATGCAGCACCATCAGTAATAATAACAAATATCGGTTACGCCCTGAAAGGGCAGATGCTTACATGCAAAAGCTGGATTTGTACCATTTTGAATTGTATTTTATAAAAGAGCGGTTTAGTCTTTATTGAAAATTGTAAGGTAGAAGCTTGCTTTTGCCCTTTCAGGGCAATACTGTACCTTGAATTTAATTCATCGTGCTGCGCACAATGTTGTTGCTTTTCGGGCTTTCAGCCCTTTTCTTCCTGACTTTTGGTTTTTATTATTTTTAAAGTATTGATTATTAGTGGTTTTAATGTTGTGTTTTTGAATCTACGCTTCCATTATTAAAGCCGTTTGATACTGTACACCGATTTAATGGCAAAGTCCTGATTGGTTCTTTCAAACGTATAATCGATCTGACAAGGAATGTTTACGATTTCTTTGATTCCTCCCACAAAAGGCAAAAACGTAGGGATAGTAATGTGTTTTTCGATTCCTAGCTCCGTTAGAATTTTCAAATACCGATCAACTCCGGTAAGCTCTAAAATGGTATTTTCGGGGGTGTATTTTAATAACCTGAAGTTGTATTCCGGACTTGAATTGTATATCGTATAAATAACAACTGCAGCAAATGCTCTTGTATCTTTTTCCAGAGCGGGGTATAGCTGAAAAGCCTGCATGGTCTTCAGTTTTCCTAATTCAAAAAATAATTTCTTAGAATGCTCGTCCATTTTATCATTTCCGAAAGCGGTACCAATATTCTTTAATAGCAGACCGTAAAAACCAGCTGTCACACTTGATAAGTTCTGAGTAAGTGTCAGGGTATCTTCCGGAAAAAAAACATTGACTAAATTTTCTTTTATTTCGAGCGATGGAAAAATATCTTTACTTCTGCTCTCGTCTAAATTTTGTAATAACACTTGTTTCATAGTACTCAATTATTAAGGGTTAACATGTATTTTGTTTGTTAAGAGTGTACCTGTTTGTCGTGAAATAGTAATAGTGAAATTAGATTTTAAGTGTGTAATTATTTGTATATCATTTGTTTATACGTGTAAAAGTAATATTTTTTTGTAAGAACAGTGTTTTTTGAAATGCATATCTAAAAGCTTTCATTAAAAAAGATAGGGAAAACAGGGAGAGTCTTTATATGGGAATAAAATTAAAAAGGCCGGGTAAAGTCCCGACCTTTTGATAAAATATATGCTGATAGTATTTTTTAGTGTCCTTTGCTGTTTTCAAAGCCAAGAATCGTAATCATATATGGCGTACTTGAAACTTTGATTTTCTTTGCAATTGCCATGGTAGACAAATTCAACTGCAGTAATTCTCCTGTAGTTGGAGAAGTAATATAACCAAAGTTCTCTGTTAACTGAATTTGTGGTTTTAAAGCCGCATCTGTAGCAGTTTCAGGAATAACTTTACCTTCTTTTTCAAGTTGCAGGCTGGTAAGATTGTACAGTTTGAATTCGCCCGTATGCAATAGGATTCCCAGTTTAGTGGCATTAAAACTTACTTTGCATTGCATGATGGCAGTACTTGCCAAAATAGGTTTAATCGTTTCACTTGCCACGTCAATTAAGTAAGCTCCTTTTGCAGCAGTATATCCCACAAATTTTCCTTGGGCTTTTGTTTCCAGAATAGTCCCAAACCAGGCAGTTCCAAAATCAGCCGGAAGTGTGATAAGCTTTTGTTTTCCGTTACTTTCGACTACCAGAACACCGCTTGCCGATCCGAAAACAGCATAAGTTCCGTCTGAGGCATTTCCGTGAATGCCTTTCGTAGCAACTGTTGCGTTAAAAAGAGTCTTACCGGAATTGTCAATGATTTTTACTTTTTCCGGAAGTGTTCCTGCTACCGAATTGTCTTTTTCAGTAATAGCATAAGTACCGTTAGAAAACGTTGCCATGGCACCGTGATGAGCCAGCAAACCTGCGTTTATAGTCTTAAATTTAGCTCCTGCAGTATTTATTTCAGATTCTTTGGCAACAGACAATGTACCGTCTCCGTCATTAAAAGTCATCAGTTCTCCGCTTTTGCTTTTAAAATGGGTAGGCATAGGCGACTGACCAATTAAAGCGCCAAATTTAGGGATTCCGTCTACATCCACGTGATCGCCATGGCCTTCAAAACCGCTGTCGAAAGTTTCAACTGTATTGCTGGCTCTGTGAATGATTCCTGCATATCGCTTGGATTCTGTAGTATAAACAGTAGATTTTGCAAATTTAGCATTAAAAGAGCTGATCGTGGCTTCAACCGGATTAACCAATGTGATTTCGGTTGTTTTTTCATCAGAAAGTAAAATCCTTAAAAATTTATACTCGGTTAAAGCTTCTTTGGGAGTTTCGGGAGTATTGTCATCGTCGTTGCTGCAGGAAAATACAGTTGCAGATAAGGCGAATAGGAAAATGAGTTTGTAAAAATTGTTTTTCATGGTAAAGGTTTAAGGTTGATTATTAAAAATTAATGGTAATAGGCATCGATTTAAAGATGCTGATATTGTGTGTTGTATTTTTATAAAGTATCACCCAATTGTAGGTTCCGGATTGCCATGCTTTGTCACCCGTTATTGGAGTTCCTTCGAAATCTGTAGCCGCACCAATAGTGATGCTTTGACCGCCCAGAACACCGTTTATTTTTTGTAGGGTAGTAATTTTTGAAGCAGGCCCCAGACCCTTATGTTCGACTTTTGAAAGGACAATAACTTTCTTCAAATCGAGTTTGTCGATACTTTCAGGATAATAATTGGCACTTTTTTTAATCAAAACAGAATATAAAATTCCATCCCCCATAATTTGACTTATCTGAGCATGCGCCGTCAGAAGATCATTTTTTTTGAAGATAAGTTCCGGTTCAACCCAGGTATTCATGTAGTAAATCAGATTATCGTTTCGGGACAGATTATCGCGGCCAATTACGGGATCGACAGGCAAATTAGCAGGGTCTGTAATGGTAATGATCTCTTTAATTTCAAGAGTGGAGCCATTTTCGTCTGTAACAATAAAGAAGAAATCAAATTTGCCTTCCGGAGCATCGGCCGGAATATTGAAGTGCTTGTGTACGTTAGTATTTTTCGTGCCTTTAAATTCTGCCCAGGACAATTCAAATTTCCAGTCTTTGGTATAAGTTTCGCCTTTTATAGGAAGGATTTTCAACTGCACATCGGCAATTTTATCTCCGGCAAGTACATCGGCATTAAAGTGAAAGTCACGGCCAATCAGGGCCTTTTTATTGTTGGCAGTACCAATTTCAATATTTTCCGCTTTGGGCTTTAGAACTTCTTTGTCGTCATCATTACTACAGGATGTAAAAGACAGAGAAACAGCCAGAAAGAGCAGTATTAATTTTAGCGTTTTCATAAGGGCATTGGGTTGATTGATTGAATTCATGTGGTATTTATTTGTGTATTAAAAATGGAATTTTAAGCGAGAGTATGATGTTCCTACCGGCTTCAGGAAGTTCTATTAATCGGTAAAAACTGGTGTGATTCAGGTACTTTGTGTTGAACAGATTCTGAACCTGCAGACTAATGATAAAATCCTGCGATCCGGTTTTTAGTTTAGTTCCCATAGCGAGGTTAAAGACGTTGCTGCTTGCCGTTTTCTTTTCGGGCGGAACAATCTGATCCTGCTCGGCGGTAAAGCGATAATCAAGGGAGAAATAGCTTTCTGTTAAACCTTTAATTTTCGGATTGTATGTCATTCCAAACAAAACAGATGGAGGAGGAGAAAAGGGTAGTGTATATCCTTTTTTAGCTCCCGACATTTGTTCGCTATATAGATATTCTGCTAATACTTCACCGCTTAAATTTTCAAGAAACTGATAACGCAGCTGTAATTCACCACCGTAACGCATCACTTTACTCTGCTCATATTCAAAAACCTGATTGCCGGCTCCGTAATAAATATCATGCTGTGAAGTTGGATTAAGGTAGATGTAATTGGGGAAATAATTAAAGAACGGACTCAGTTGAAAAGACCACTTCGTATTTTTCCATTCCATACCAAGATCCAATTGATACGAACGTTCGGCTGCTAAATTGGGATTGCCTTTTTCAAATCTGAAATAATGATAATTTACCCCATTTGAAGCCAGTTCTTTGGCAATAGGCATTCTGAAACTCGTCCCCAAATTGGCTTTTAAAGACCATTGTCCGGGAGTATAATTAACGCCTGCTGACCAGTTGAAACTTTGAAAAACACGGGTCAGGTCTTCAGAACGTTTTAGATATTCAGAAGTTGTTTGGCCATTTTCAGTGACTTCGCTTGGAAACCAGTCGGTGTATTGTTTCATTTTGATTTTGCCATAATCCAGTCGTACAGCGGCATGAAGCAGCCATAATTCGTTAAGCTGAATTTTATCATAAACAAATCCTCCGGCATTGAATTGTTTAAAAGCAGGAATCAGAAAACTCCAGCCATTAATACTATTTTGCTGCTGTTCGGCATTGATTCCTGCTATGAATTGATGATTTCCGAAAGAAAACTCATCTTTGAAAGCGGCAGTAAAAACTTCTTTATCGTACTGCCTTTCGAGATCTTTCGGAGCATACATATCAGTAGGATAGAGAGGCGGCATATAGCCATGATTGACATAATGACTCCATTCCCGACGAAAGTTTTTCTGAAAGCCCAACTGCGCTTCGAAGCGGTGTGAACCTGATGAAAAGGAAGTCGTATTGCTAATTTTGGTATGCGTAACTTCCTGAAAAGGCATCAGAATATCTCTGCTAGAGCGGTCGTGCAGCTCTGTGTCTACCTTTCGTGGTTCAAGCCCATGAGCATTGGCAAAAAAACCGCTTTTGGTATAAATATTACTGAAATAGAAAACCGATTTTAGTCGATCCGTCACATAACCGGTACTGGCGTGTACATCGAGTTCGCGTCCAGCCGTATTGCGCAAGTGATTTTTGTATAATGGAACAGCATAATTGTAAACGTGTACAGTATCAGTAGGAACGCGATAATCTCCGTAATCCATAACAGTCATTCTGGAATCAAAGAACCATTTTTCGTTTCGACCGTAGAAATTGATCGACCCTCCAAATTGTTCGTTATTACTTTTGCCTGTAAAATCAACTGTTCCGCCCAACACATGGGGAGCAGGAAAAGGTACAGGCTGTATGTTTATAGCGCCGCCAATCGCATCAGAACCGTACATAAACGATGACGGACCTTTAATGATTGCCACGCGGTTCACCGCATATTGATCGATTTCCAAACCGTGATCTGCTCCCCATTGCTGACCTTCGTGTTTGATACCGTTTTCAACCACAATGACCTGATTAAAACTCAGTCCGCGAATCAGTGGTTTGGAGCCGCCAGAACCAATAGAAATGGTTTTAACCCCCGGAAGTCTTTGCAAAGACTGCATTAAGCTTCCGCCAAGATTGCGCTGGATGAAACTGCTGTTTACGATTTCAAGATTAAGGGATTCCTGTTTTTTGCGACGTACTTCATAGCCTTCGCTAATAACAACTTCTGATAACTCCTGTATTTCCGGTTGTAAGAAAATAGCAGGGAGTACAATTGTGTTCTGATTTATAGCAATTGCTGTTTCATAAGAAGCATACCCGGAATAGGTTACTGTTAATCGCTTTGTGTTTTTAGGAACCTGATTGAGGAAATACTCTCCTTTTTTGTTGGTTATAGTGCTAATATGAGCCGGATACAGCGTAACCAAAGCACCTTCCAAAGGTTTTTGATCCTTAGAAAATACGGTGCCGGAAACACGAACGGATTGGGCTGCTACTTTTGTAACCAAAACAAAACAAAAGAGCAGCACGCAATAAGTCCGCAATTGATTTGACTTAGTCTTGTTCATCAAAATCAATTTATAATATTTTAATACTCAAACCTTTGATCGTCTGCCAGCCTTCCTTATCGGTTAAACGAATGAGAAAATGATAATCTCCGGCATCAATGTTTTGTGGAATTTCGATTTCCTGAACAGCTTCAAAACTCTTTTGCCCGGAAGGAATCGTAATCGAATTGATGTAAAGCATTGGGTTTACCGGTTTTTTGACTGGATCCTCATTGCAGGACGCTACTTCGGTACTGTGATTGTGATGGTCGAAATTGTGGTGAATGTCCAGACTATAAGATCCCAGTTGTGCGTTGTCTGAGAACTTTGCTCTGAAAGTAATTTTTTGTCCGCGGGTAATCGTACTGCATTGTATCGGAAATGCATTTGCTGCCGAAACATCAATTACAGGATATTCGGTGTCAATTTCAGTTTTATCACTGTCACAGCCTGTGAAAGCAAAGCCGGTTGCCAAAAAAGCCAAAAGCATTTTTGAAGTTCTCATTCGATTTGGTTTGAGTTTTGTGGTATTCATATGTAAAAAATGTGGGTTACAAAAGGCATGTTCCAAACCGGAGAATACTAGGCAAATGGCAGTTTTACGGCACAGGATAAGGTCGCAAAAAAAACATTGTTTTCGTCGGTAAGGAATTGGGAAACAAAAAGTAAAAAGGTGTACAGTGAAGCCAATTCAATACCCAATTGGAGGTATTGAATGGTAAAGTCGCAGACAATCAGCTGACAGCGAAGTTTTTTGAAAGAATAGCATTGTACGAAAGTTGTATTTCAAAAAAGGAACAATCGTGTCAATTAGTATCGATCAAAGTGCTTTTCCGGATATAGAAAAGAAATATAAAATATAAGCTGTCTTAAAAAAGGGAAATACTTTTTCGGTGTTGCGAGTATCTAAAACGTATAACAGCACACCATCTCAGAATTGAAATGATTTACTTTTGTCGTTTTAGGCAATAGGGGGTGCACGAAGGGCAAATAAGGAACCTTTGAAAAAAGGAGTAAACGATTTGGAATAAAAATGTACATAAGGAATTGGCGTACTATTTTTATAAAACTGAAAAGTTACAAAGTCAAAAGTACTGACCGGACTGAATTTGAAATGACAAATAGCACACTCATCGTTAGAGTGATCCTGCATTTTAAATTCACTTTTATCGCTATGATAAAGTACAGCTTTTTTAGTGCCGGAACTATGACTGTGTATGTGTTCATACGAATGTATCGCTGGAAATAGTATAGCAAATACTACCACCAGCGGCATCAAAAGATTTATAAGTTTAAATTTCTTTTTCATTCTAATGAATCCATAGCTACTAAAGCAATGAAGTACAAATATAGAATTCTTATTTGTAAATGCAACATTGTTTCATTAAAAAAATAAAGAAAAAAATAAAAGGATAAATCTTATAAGTAAAAAGACAGATTAGGCCTCTTTTGTCGCTTCAGGAAACGGAAAATGGCTAAAAAATCAACTTGCGCTGAATAAAATTTCCGTTCCCTGAAATGACATATCAATTTGAAGTAACTATTGTAAAGGTGGTAATCTGATTAATGTGATACCGCTTTCAGTCCGATAATCGAACTTACCAGAGTAAACAAAAAAAATAATCGCCAGAAGTCGGCTGGTTCTTTAAAAATAAAAATTCCCATCAGCACCGTTCCCACAGCTCCAATTCCGGTCCATACCGCATAGGCCGTTCCAATAGGCAAGGTTTCAGTGGCTTTAATCAGTAACAGCATGCTTATGGTCAGTGATACAAAAAAGCCAGTGTACCATAAATAAACATCGGTACCGGTTGCTTCTTTGGCTTTTCCGAGACAAGTTGCAAAAGAGACTTCAAACAGTCCCGCAATAATTAGAATAATCCAGTTCATAAGTGTAATATTTTTATGGCGCAAAGTTCCTTTAACTCCCGCAATAAAAATTTAACAAATGATAAAAAATGAATTTATTTCAGATCAGCTCTGATTCTGCTCAGACTAACCTGTGTAATGCCAAGATAGGAGGCAATATGTCCCAGTTGAATTCTTTGAAGCAGTTCTGGATGGTATTTCATAAGTTCGAGATAGCGATCAGTGGCATTTCTGAATTGCCTTGAAATCAGGCGTTCTTCGGTTTTAACAAGTTCCTGTTCGGCAAACTTCCTGCCCCAATTGGCAATATGGATATCGGTATCAAACAATTGTTGAAGATGTGCTTTTTTTAATTCGTAGAGTTCGCAGTCTTCCAAAAGTTCTATTGTTTCATAACCTTTTTGTTCTTCCACATAACTTTTCATCGAAACAACCGTTTGTCCTTCTTTTCCAAACCAAAACGTAACTTCATTATCATTCTCCTCAACATATGCCCGTACGATTCCTTTTTTTATAAAATAAAGCGCAGATTCAACCTTTCCGGCATTTAACAGTATATGTCCTTTGGGATATTTTATTTCACTAATGCAAAGCTTCAGCGCATTTTTGGATTCCTCAGGAAGCGGAAAGATGTTGTCAAGAATGGTATCTATGTGCATTGTTAATGGTTGATGGTTAGTTATGAGTTATGAGTTATGAGTTATGAGTTATGGGTTATGGGTTATGGGTTATGGGTTATGGGTTATCGCGGACTTTAATTTTTCCATCTCACATCTCACATTTTACATTTCACATGGCACATTTCACAAAAAGCTAAATTAAAACCTTAGATTTCAGTCTGCTTAGTGTTTCCTGCGAAATATTGATGTACGAAGCTACAATTTTATTAGGCAATCGTTTTACAATTGTGGGATTGATTTTGAGTAATTGGGTGTATCTTTCTAAAGCCCCCATAGTTGTAAACGACATCAGTCTATTGGTATTATTCACATAGGCTCTTTCGAGATACGAACAATAAAACTCCCTCCATTGTGGGACAATCTCCATCAAATGATTAAAATCTTCGTGGCTAATATATAACAACTCCGATTTCTCGATGACTTGTATGTATTCTGTTGAAGGCATTTTGGTAATAAAACTCACCAGAGCCGTAGCGAATTGATTTTCGAATGCAATATAACGCGTGACATCTTTTCCTTCTTCGTTGATGTAATAAATTCTCAAACAGCCTTTATCTACAAAATAACTATTTTGACTCGTTTGTCCCGACGAAAGCAACAGATCGTTTTTGTCCCGCTGTAAAGGTTTAAAGTAAGACAAAATGGTACTGAGATCTTCATCAGAAACTGCAATACGACTTTTTATATAAGCACCAAGTTGATTGTAGGGCATTTTTTTTAATTAGACAATTAGATAATTAGACAATTAGATTGTTAGATTTTTGGATAATTAGATAGTTGGATGATGAGTATAAATAATTAACCGTCAACCATCAACAATTAACCATTAACAATCAAACATAGTCCTTTACATATTTTCGGTAGTAAATAATATCTTCTATTGAGAGTACTACCAAATCGTGTTGTATTGCAAAGCTAATGATTTTGTCCAGTTTAGCCATGCTTCCATCTTCGTTCATTAGTTCGCACAGAATAGCTTCCGGTTGCAGGCCTGCTAATTTCATTAAATCTACACTGCCTTCGGTATGTCCGTTTCGTTCAAGCACGCCGTTGTTTTTAGCACGTAAGGGAAAGATATGCCCGGGTTTTGCAAGATCAGTCGGTTTAGAATTTAATGCAATTGCAGTTTTAATGGTGGTAATTCGATCTGCTGCCGATACCCCCGTAGTTACACCCTCTTTTGCTTCGATTGTAATGGTAAAAGGCGTCTGGAAACTGCTGGTGTTTTCTTTTACCATATAAGGCAATTCCAACTGATCGGCTTTTTCATTGGTCAGACAAAGGCAGACAATTCCGCTGCATTCGCGTATCATCATGGCCATGTCTTGTATGTTAATGTGCTGTGCTGAAAAAATTAAATCACCTTCGTTTTCGCGATTTTCGTCGTCAGTTAATAGAATTCCTTTTCCGTTTCGCAGTTGTCGTAAAGCATTTTCGACACGTTCGATACTGGTTAAACCAAATTTTTCTAATGGATAGGATAATGTGCTGATCATCTTTTGTTGCGTTTTTTGAATTAAAGAGCAGCAAAGCTAGACTTGTTTCAGACACAAAAGTTTGATCTAAGTCAATAAAACGACAGGCATTCTTTAAAAGGCAAAAAACGTATAAATACTGATTAACCCAAATCCGACAGGTTTTAAAAACCTGTCGGATTTATAGACTCGTAAATCAACCTACTACGGAACAATATACTTTTACTAAAAACCGTATAAATACGCATTGTAATGTCTGTTTTTATTGTTATTTAATCCTCGGATAATTTTGTATCTTAGTCACTATTAATCGAAATCTGTACTGATTATACACTTTTTACTAATCAGAATGGATTATAAAAAGAAGTGAGCAATGCCCTGGAATCCCGAAATCTACAATAAGTTCAAAAACATTCGTTATCAGCCATTTTATGATTTGGCGAGTTTTATTCAGCCAGTAAAAGGAATGAAGGTCATTGATCTGGGCTGTGGTACGGGAGAACAAACGGCAATTTTGTCTGATAAATTTGAAGAAGCGTACTTTCTGGGAGTAGATTCTTCGGAAGAAATGCTGGAACAATCGAAATCTTTAGAAACGGATCGTCTGCATTTCAGAAAAGCCACCACAGAAGAAACGATAAAATCAGGTGAAAAATGGGATCTGATTTTTAGTAATGCGGCTCTGCAATGGTCAGACAATCATAAAACGTTGTTTTCTCAGTTGTTGGAGCAGTTAAATTCCAAAGGACAATTCGCTGTACAAATGCCCGTACAACCGGAAAATAAACTCAATAAAATCCTTTTAGAGCTGGTACAGGAAGAGCCTTTTGTCTCTTTTTTAAAAGGATTCAAAAGAGAATCACCGGTTTTGAGTATCGACGATTATGCACAAATTCTGTTTGATGGCGGATTGGAGGATCTTCAGATTCAGCAAAAAGTATATCCCATTATCGCAAACGATCATGAAACCCTATTTAGTTTTATCTCAGGTTCGGCTTTGATTCCGTATGCAGAAAGGCTGGAAGGAGAGGAGAAAGCCCTTTTTATCGAAACCTACAAAAAAAGAATAGCGGAAGGTTTTCCCAAACTTCCCGCTATCTATTCTTTTAAAAGACTCTTACTTTATGGTCGTAAAACCTAACGAAAGAATATTTACTTGTAAAAAACTTTATTCTTTGTACAGAATGATAGTAGCTTTGTAACCTTTCCCTACATTCCACTGGCTCGCTTCGATCACTTTTCCTTTGTCGTCATATACCTGAAATTCGGCTGTGTTGGGCGAGGCAGAACCTTCGTTTAAAGCTTCAAAGTCAATTTTATTCATTCCTTTGACCAAAGTAATTTTAAAACCCTGATAATCTCCGTTTAAACTTACTTCGGGTTCAATTACTTTATCGTTCAGATATACTCTTATTTTATCGCCATCTACAAAAGCGGCATCACGATAACGAACGGTCGATACAGCCGTATTGGTGACAAAACCTCCCAAATATTCATTTCTTCTGTAAAAAATCCCTTCTACATTGGCTTCCGGTTTGTACAGACTGTTGTTTTTATACAGCTCTTCCGGATTGATTTTTAAAACAGTAGGCTCTTTTGGCAGTGGCAGATCCGGATTTAAAGGAGTTTCTGTTGGAGGCGGAACGTCTTTGATTTCTGAATTTTTAGAATCAATAGGTTTGTATTTGCCACCAAGTTCTTTCTGCGCGTATCCCTGTAAAACAGCACTGGTTAGTATAATCGTTAATAGTATCTTTTTCATATTATTTTTAAATTTTAAGACAAACATCAAACGAATGTGTTTGTATCCGGATAGATAACATTTAAGTATAACTATTTATTGCATTTACTAAAAGTTAATTATTTCTAGTGTTTTGTAACCTGCAGACAATCAGTTATAAATTTACGTTTTTTTTCGCAGATGCTTGTGTTGTTTAGGTGAATACAAATCTCTTTTTGCTGTTGTTTTCCTCTTCATTATAATTTAGAGAAAATAAATTACATTAAAACGTAAACAAGAATCTTGCCGTTAATACTTCCTGATAAACTGGGCTGAAGCCTTTGAAACTAAATAGAGTTTCAGGATTTTAGATTAATATTATAAATTTATTTTATAATGTTGTAAAATTATCAATTTGATTTATGAAGATACCTGCCATAAATTTGTCCCATCAAATCAGAACAACGGTTTGAAAATTAAAAATTGATAACATTAAAAACTTTAATCATGAAATTTACAAGAAACGCAAATGCAAATTGGAAAGGTACAGGAATGGAAGGAAAAGGAACCATTACAACACAAAGTACTACTTTAAACAATGCTCAACTCTCTTTTAAAACCCGTTTTGCTGAAGGAGTAGGGACTAACCCTGAAGAATTGGTAGCGGCCGCACATGCAGGATGTTTTACTATGCAATTGAGCTTTTTATTATCAGAGACCGGTTTTGTTCCCGAAGATCTTAATACTACAGCCAAAGTAACTTTTGAAGACGGGACAATTACTTTAATTACACTTGAACTTTCGGGATCAGTTCCGGGGATTACTACAGAAGATTTTGAGAAAACAGCGCAAAAAGCAAAAGAGATTTGTCCTATTTCAAAATTACTTAACACAGAGATCGCTTTAAATGTGTCTTTATTGTCTTAAATAATTGCTATTACAGGGTATTTCAATTTTAATCTAACAAACAACATCTTAAAAAATAAAAAATGAAAACAATAAATGTAAAAAGACAATTGAATCGTATATTCATATCTGCCGCTTTAATTTTGACCTTCTTAATGTCTGCCACTTCAATTGCACAAACAGCAGCTGCAAAAGTTAAAAATGTAGTATTGGTTCACGGAGCATTTGCAGATGGTTCCGGATGGAGAAATTTATACAATGTACTTTCAAAAAAAGGATATAGAGTAACTATTGTTCAAAATCCGTTAAGCTCGCTTGAAGATGATGTAGCAGCAACCAATGTGGTATTGGACAATCAGGACGGTCCAACGATTTTGGTGGGACATTCCTGGGGAGGTGCCGTAATTACACAGGCCGGTAATCACCCTAATGTTGTGGGATTGGTCTATGTAGCCGCTTTCCAGCCAGATAACGGAGAATCGGCTTTGCAATGGTTACAAACGGCTGCTCCCGCTCCTGAAAATGGTGTTTTGGCTCCCAATGATAAAGGGATCGTTTATTATGATGAAGCTAAGTTTCATGCCGGTTTCTGTGCCGACATTAGTAAGGAAGATACCGCTTTTATGTACGCTTCACAAGGTGCTTTTTATGCCAAAGGTTTTATCACACCTATTACAAAAGCGGCCTGGAAAGATAAACCGGCTTATGCAGTAATTGCTACACAGGACAAAAGTATCGATCCTTCAATTCAGCGTGCCATGTACAAACGTTCCAAAACTAAAGTGACAGAAGTAAAAGGAAGTCACTGTGTTTTTATCTCACAGCCGGAAGCTGTGGCAAACGTAATTATTGGTGCAGCTAAAGATTTAAGCGCTAAGAAATAATTGATTGAGTCTCTTTTTTAAAAACTCAAAAGCCGAGATACACTTTGTATTTCGGCTTTTTTTGTAATAGTTTATCTTGTGGTAGCTTTAATAAAATAAGGAGAATCGTTCCATCTTATTTTACGGTAAGCAAAGTTTTGCTGCAAAGATTCCGGTAAGCAATTCCAGATGGCTTCGTTCATTTTTTCAAGCAGCAATTTCTTAGAAAAAGTATCAGAGACCACCAGACTGATTTCACGTACAGGTTTTGGATCTTTAAAATGCTTAAAAAGTCCGGTTTCTACTTCATTAATCATCGAAAGCTGAGGGATTATAGCGAATCCTAATTCGGCCCGTACCAGATTTTTCAGCGTTTCAATCGAGCTGATATCGTAACGGAACTGCTCTTTAATTTTTCCTGTACTTTTGATATCACAAATATCAAGAAGCTGGGCATTGTAACAATATTCGTTTTGAAGCAAAAGCAATTCGGCCAGGTCTGATGGCTGCAATTCATAGTGTGATGCCGTGGCCATTGGGTGCACTGTATTCAAATAAGCCACAAAAGGTTCTTTAAAAACAGGATGTTCAATTAAATGAGGATTTCCGGTAGGAGTTGCCATAATCGCTACATCCAGAGCTCCTGTCATAACATCATTCATCAGTTGCCCTGTGTTGGCTTCTTTTATGATGAATTGCATTTTTGGAGTGGCTTTTTTCATGGCCTGAATAAAAAGAGGGATCAGATAAGGGGATAAAGTCGAAATGATTCCAACTTTAACTTCTCCTTCGAGTTTGTTTTTCTCATTTACCACAAAATCTCTGATTTCATCGGCTTCGCGAAGTATCTTTTTGGCTCGGTTTATAATTTCGGTTCCAAGAACTGTAGGGGTCAAGGGGACTTTGTTTCGATCGAAAATTTTAATTCCAATTTCTTCTTCCAGGTTTTTTAGCTGAATCGTTAGTCCGGGTTGCGATACCAGGCAGACTTCTGCTGCTCTTGCAAAATGACGCTCCTCGTCTAATGCTACAATATATTTTAATTGTTGGATGGTCATCTCGATTGGTATAATTGATTTAAAAGTAACCCGTTGGATGTAATTATTTTTAAACGCATAGAAACATAGATTTAACATTCTCAAAAAAAGGCGTTTCACTTGTTTAAAACACACACACACACACAGACTTCTATGCTTAAGAAACAGGTTTCTTTTTACATTTTTTTACACACATATAAGACTATGTTCCTATGTGTTAAATGATTTTTTATAACAGGTTAAAGGTAGAAAAATATAATGGAGCGCTTAAGTGTTTTTTTAATCCAAGGAGAAAAAAATGTAAAATACAATCTGAGAATATCAAAAATGTTCAGGATATGTAAACTAGCCGACATTATGCAATGGGGAGACTTACTAATTTGGCTTTACTAAACGAAACAATATGAGAACACTACTTTCTTTAATCGCTATTTTAATACTCTTCGGATGTGAATCAGAAGGAGAATTAACCCGTGAAAAAATTGGTTCAATGGTGGTTTCTCCGGAAGCAACTTTGCTTTCTGTGGGAACCTTTGAAGCTGAATCGGGCAATACTGTTACCGGTTCGGCCCGTATTTATAAAGAAGGTGATTTGTATAAAGTATCACTTAAAGATTTTAGCATTTCCAGTGGACCTGATCTTAAGGTTTATCTTTCTAAAACCAATCTACCGGACAGTTTTGTAAATCTGGGTAGCTTAGGAACTGGAAATTCACAAACCTATACGATCCCGGCAGGAGTAAATTTAGCGGCCTATCCTTATGTACTAATTCATTGTCAGCAATTCAATCATCTTTTTGCCACTGCTGCTTTAAAATCTAACTCATTATGAAAATTAAGTTTTTGATAGTTTTAGCTTCGTTGTTTGTATTCAATTATAGTGAAGCGCAAGGCTGTAGTGATGCCGGTATTTGCAGTATTGGAGGAGCGTTTCATGAAAACGACGATAAGAAGAATAACCATATTGAATTTGGAACTATTCTAGGAAAAGGCGATGTGGATGTGAAATATTGGTCGGGTTATATTGGTTACACCAGAAATTTTAATGAAAAGTGGTCGGGAAATGTAAAAGTGACTTCTCAGTATGCCAATGGAAGTTTTGGAGGAAGGGGCTCGGTTGGAGATGCTTTTTTAACGGCAAATTATACTCCGGTTACGACAAAACTGTATCAATGGAGTTTTATTTCGGGGATTAAAGTTCCGTTTAATCAAAGTAATCTTAAGATAAACGATCATGCGCTTCCAATGGATTATCAAAGCAGTCTTGGAACTTTTGATTTTTTGGGAAGTGTGAATCTGAACTATAAAAACTGGGATTTTAATGCTGCGATACAATTGCCGGTCTTTAATATCAATAAGAACTCCTATTTCAGCGAATATTCCGGTACAGCTGATTTCGTGACCACCAATTTATTCGAGAGAAAACCGGACGTTCTTTTGCGCGGAACTTATACCATAAATACAGCCAGTCGTAAATTTTCGTTCAAGCCGAATTTACTTTTTATTTATCATTTAGGAGAAGATACTTACGAAGATATTTACGGGCAAAGACAGACGATTAAAGGTTCTGACGGACTTACCATTAATGGAAACTTAATTGCAGGATATCATTTTTCATCCGGAAGCAGTATTGAAGCCTCAGTGGCGACACCTTTTGTAGTGAGAGAAGTGAGACCGGATGGACTTACACGGGCATGGACGGCAGGAGTGAGCTATAAAGTGCGATTTTAAAGAATAGTTTAAGATTAATTATTAAGGTGAAATCATTATTAACCCACCAGGTGTAAGAAATATGTTTCTTTTCATATTTCTTTTATAACGGGTCATTATTAATATGGGTTAATGCTGTGGCAGTATAACCAAACTGTTTTTTGAAAGCATGGGAAAAATGGGAAAGGTTTTCAAAACCAACTTCGTAACAAACATCGATCGCTTTTTTTTGATGATGCGTTAACTGATAGTGTGCCAGTTCCAGTCGTTTGCGCGTTAGCCATTTTTGCGGACTGGTGTTAAAATATTTTCGGAAGTCTCTGTTGAAAGTAGAAAGACTTCTTCCGGTGAGGTAACCAATTTTATCAAGAGGCATATTAAACATAAAGTTGCGTTCCATAAAACGGACCAAATCAATTTTTCCCGGTTCTTCAAAGTTGGCCAGAACATCATCAACATTTGGGTCAATTGTTCTGAGAATACTAATCGCTTCGGTTATTTTAAGGGAAGCAATGTTTTCAGGCAGTTCTTTCAAGTCAAAATACGGAATTAAGGATGAGAGACAGCTTTTTAATAAGGGATGATTGTTATAACGGTTTATTTTAGGATGTGTTATGGTTTTGGGTTTAATATCAAGTTTTGTATAAAAATCTTTAAGTAGGGATGTAGTTAAGTGCATTACCACAGTTTTATGTGGCTGACCATCTTTGGGATAGTTGATAATAGTAGCCAGTTGGTTTCTTGGAATGAGAAAAATATCTCCTTCCTTAAAAATATGAACACCATCGGCCTGTACAATCTTAGTTTCGCCCGAGATAAACCAGACCAGCATGTGCTGATCGAACATGATATCCGATTTAAAAAAGCGATCGGAATAACAAGATAGTTTAATATCCGGGGTGATGTATTTTGCTTCAAACTCCATGGGTGTTTTTTTTGAGAAGGCATAATTTCAAATGTACTAAAATTATGCGGTTAACCGTTCGTTACTTTCCTAACGTTTGTTTTTATTAAGAAGTTACCGCTAGTAGCTTGCGGTAACTTCTTTTGTTTTTTAGCCGAAGTTTTGTTAGCTGATATTAAAAGAAACCTCAGCCATTTTTTCACTGAGCACCCATAAACGCTTGGCATTTTCTTCCTCTAAGGAATATAATTTCACTCCGGGAGTTACAGTAGAATCATTGGTTACTGAAGCGATTTCTACATCTTCACAGTATATCCCTCCAAGATCGTCAAGCAATGGACTTGTGGCACACCATACAGTTGTGGCTGCGCCTTGTGGAATGGTTTTTAAATTGGCCAATATTTCCGGCAAAATAGTTCCGTCCTGATCACAGAAACCCATTTTTTGAAACAATTCTAAGGGGGCTTCTCTGGCAAGTTCTGTTCCGTTTATAGATCCCGGATGTAATGAATAGGAGCGTACACCAAATTCTTTTCCGCGATTATCCAACTCGAGAGCAAATAAATTACTGGCTGTTTTGGATTGTCCGTAGGCTTGTAAGGTTTCATACTCTCGGTAAAGAAAATTAGGATCATCAAAATGGAATGGAGCAAACTGATGTCCCTGAGAGGATACCTGAATGACTCTTGCTGAACCGGCTTTCTTTAAAGCAGGCCACAGTTGGGCTGTTAGCTGAAAGTGCGATAAGTAATTTGTAGCCAGTTGGGATTCGATACCTCTATGATCCCGACGAAACGGAACCCACATAATCCCTGCGTTGTTAATGAGTAAATCTAATGGTCTGTTTGACAAGACGAACTTTTCGGCAAACAGCCTGATAGAATCCGGATCCATTAAATCCATTAGTTCTAGTTCTATATTAGGTATATCTGCTAAGTTTTTCTTTGCCTTTGCAAGATCTCTGGCAGGCACTATAACGGTTGCTCCCGCAGAGGCAAGCGTTTTAACGGTTTCTAAACCAATTCCGGTATTTCCGCCTGTTACTATGGCAATTTTACCGCTAAGATCAATTCCTTTAATGACATCGTTTGTGGTTGATTTTGCATTGAATCCTGAACCGATTGGTTTTTGCAAAGCCCCCTGATAATTGTTTGGTTTCATTTTAATGATTTTTAGATGAATATTACAAGACAAAGTTATAGGGAAGCCGGAGGAGGGACTTTGTTCAGAATGTCATTTTACTTTGCTTAAAATGTCATTGCGTTTAAAAGGTTGTAAAGACTGGATATGCACGAGAATCACACAGTAGGATTATATTGAATTGCTTTTAAAATAGCATTAAATATCTTGTTAATTTATTAGATATTGAATTAATGACAGTTTCTTTAAGTTTAAATTGCTTATTTTATCAAATTCATAGCAATTGATTAGGTTCTTATTGATAATTTTGCCGCTGTAAATTTTGAATGGGTATGGATTAAGTGACGAAAGGATTTACTTTAGAAATCAGAGTAACGATTTTAATTCATAAAATTTATGTTTTCAAACTGCACTTCCAATAACTTTATAAAACACTTCTTTTTTTTATTCTTTTTATTTTCGATTCATTTAAATGCTCAGGAATTTAGTCCAAGAATCAAAGTTTTACAAGAGAAGCTAAGAAATTATGATAATCGAAATCAATTGGACAGTCTTATTTATTCCATTGATGAACATTTAGCCAGACCTAATTTAAGTGTTTTCGAACTTCAGATGGGATATTTTTTTAAGGCAAATTATTATAAGATAATTGGAAGGCCTTCAGATGCTATTCTTGCTTTAGACAAATCAGTCGCGTTTAAAGGAGAAGGAAAGGAATCTGAGAAAACCTATAACAGAAGTTTATACATATTGGCTGATTTATTTTTTACTCAGAAAGAATATAAAAAAGCGTTTCATTATGCCAGTTTGTGTCAGGATAAAATTTCACCTGCAGATAGTCCGGGCAATTATATCGTGCTTCATTTGATTCTGGGGTATTATCATTACATCAACTATGACAATAAAAAGAGCATGAAAGAATTTTTGCACGCAGAAAGTGTAGCAAAAAAATATCACCCTTGTAAGCTGGCTGAAGTTTATGTTAAAACAGCCCGTGTTTATAGCAGACAAAATAAAATAGAAAAAGCAAAAGAAGCCATTGCTCAAAGTATAAAAATTGCAGATAGCTGTAATGCTACAGAGAATAAAATTAATGCTTTGAGAACCTTACGAGAAATTATGGTAGAGCGGGGAGAGTTTGAGGCCGCCCACAAAACATTTGAAAGGCTCGATCGATTGGTAGGGATAGAAGACATGAAGATTCGAAACAGCAGAATCGACTCGTTTGAAATTGCAAATAAGATCAGGTTAAAAGAACAGCAGAATACTTACCTGAAAAGAATTAACGATAATAAAGAAGAGCGTCTGCAAAAACAGAAAGTGGCTCTTGTTGCTTCGTTGATCGGAATTACTTTATTAATCATATTATTGTATTCGATTGTAGTGCTGACCAAAAAACAACGAATTACTAATGAAACGCTAAAACAGCAAAAAGAGCAAATTGAAGTAAAGAATAATGATCTTAAACGTCTTAATTTATTGCACCAAAAGATTTTTACGGTAATCTCTCATGATTTTAAGGAACCCATTACGACCTTAAAAATTTTATTAGAAAAGGAAGAAATTCTTAAAAATGAAAATGAAATTGTATCAACTTACATGAAAGCAATCGGGCAGCAATTGGAGCAATCGGATGCTATGCTTACCAGTTTACTGGATTGGGCCAAAATGGAATTGATCACCGCACAATCGGGTTATAGCGAGATCATGCTTCACAATCTTATCAATGGGGCCTGTAAAGAATTAGGACATCAGGTAAGAGCCAAGAATATTACAATTGAACTGAAGGTCGCAAAAGGAACAATCGTAGTTTTCAACTCAGCCGTTTTAAGTATAGTCTTGCGAAACGTTATCAACAATGCCATTAAGTTTAGTTACGCAGACAGTACTATTGTTATCGAATATGAAAATCATGAAATCATCGTAACAGATTCGGGTAAAGGAATCGAACAAAAGAAGATTGACAAATTATTCAAACAGAAAATAAATCCGGGACTGGGCACTAATCTGGAATCGGGGTTTGGAATCGGGCTCTATTTGTGTCAGGAATTAATGTTGAAAAATAAAGGTACACTTGCCGTTTTTAACAATGAATCAGCAGGTTGTACGTTCAAAATTATCTTGCCGAAATAGGGAAAACCGCTATTTATTTAACAATTATTTTGTCGCTAATTTGTGCTATGATACATATTGCATTTTTTGAAGACCAACCTATTGTTTGTGGGGGTCTTACTAGTTTTTTTTCAAATCAAAAAGATTTGGAAGTGCTTTTTTACGCGACAAATAAGCAAGATTTATATCTTAAAGTTCAGGAGCATTCAGGATTAGATTTAATTATTGTAGATCTGATTGCAAGTGATGTGCAGGGACTGGAAGTTTATGAATACCTTCACAAAAATCACCCTGATTTACGAGTAATTGCTTTTACCTCTCTTTCGAGTCCCATATTAGTCGAAAACTTATTGGCTATGGGCGTAAAAGGTTACGTGAATAAAAATCAGGACAGCGAAGATCTTTTAGAAGCTATTAGATTAGTATGGGAAGGCGGAGTTTATCTGCCGGACGACTATGCCTTTTTATCCAAACAAAATAGGGTAGGCACAGCAATTACGCTAACGGCAAAAGAGCTTACGATCATGCAATACATTATTAGAGAATTTACTACAGCCGATATTGCCGGCGAACTAAAGCTTTCGGTCAATACGGTCGAAAATCACAGAAAAAACATTTTTAGCAAACTCGACGTGAGTAATGTTGCCGGTATGGTGCGCGAGGCATCAAAACTGGGGCACATCAACTAGAGTATAGTGTGATGATTTAAGTCAGTTTGACTTGAATCTAATCGCTGTAATTTTTGAATATCACGGGATATTCGAAGAGACTTTGTATGGAATTTTAATTATTTATTATATGGTGAACTTTACTTTTTTTAAACCCCGGTTTTTTGTTAGAAGAAGCGCTCTGGAGGAGGGTTTCTTAATCTCTTTTACTTCGCTTGATTTTGATGCTTTTATCCGAAAAAGTAATCGTTTTTCACTCGATACATGTATTAAAATTTTTTTTTACGCTCATGCGTTCGCTATGGCAGCAGGAATTAAAGTGGCATTCAGGTTGTTATCGGGAGATAAATACTATAGCAGTTATTACTAATCAAAACTATTAAAATGTTGAATAAAATTACATTAAAATTAAGGCAATTGCAGCTGACCTTTGTACTGTGCTTCCTTTCTCTTTTCAGTGGATGGAATGTCTTTGCTGAGGGATCTAAGGATTTGTTCCCCAGTGGGGCGACAGGGAATAGAAGTTGGATGACCAGTTCAAGTCAAAATATTAGATTGGGTTCCGGAATGTTTATTGGAGGTGTTAATCAGGGTCGGCATTATGTTTATGTCAAAGCCGGAGAAACAATTTATGTAGGTTCAAGTGCTCAGGGAATCGGTTCCGGTACAATTAACTTTAAAACACCAAGCGGAACAGTTTATTCGTCAGGGACGGACAAAGTAACGGGTTTAATAGCTAGTCGAACCGAAGAGCTTGCGGGACCAGCTGCTTTAAGCCCTGGGGGATATAAAGCTTATTCAAAAATCGTAGAGCCTTCGGAGGCGGGAATTTGGGAAATTGAATTTATTTCACCTGTTCCAAGTGCAACTCCTAATGCAGGAACAACTGTATTAGCTGCTAATGCAAGTTGGACTTCAACAAACGCTGCGCACCAACCGACCAATAATTCATTGATTTTGGCTTGGGATATTACGGTTGCTTCAAGTACAGGAGTACAACCCGGACGTACATTCTTAAATGTATTTACAGGAAATATGGGAGCAAATAGCAGGGCTTTCAATGGAAAATTTCATGTTTTAACGATTGATGGTTATCGTTATTTAGTAGAAGGAAATGGAATGGATCCTTTTGTTTTCGCTTTCTTTTCAAATAATAACGGAGTTAAATCCAGAACTACCGGTTTGCCAATTTATAAGAGTGCGGCTATGGTCGATGTGGAAAACAATACTAATTCAGCTTCACCTTCGACGACTCCGTATTTATATTATCCTCCAGAAAATTTTGGCTCAGGGAATGATGTTACGAATAAATTGTTCTATCAGAATCCTGATTTGACAATGCCAACTTCAGCTTCGGTTAATGTAGGAGGTTCAACTGTAACAACTTGGTTGGTGAATAATGTGGTAGTAGCATCTATTTCGAATATCTTCATTTCGGGATCTGAAGGCTCAATTGGAGTAGGAACACCTCCGTTAGGAAGTTATATAAATTTCACTGCCAGTACAAATGGTAATGCTTTAGTTCAGCTGGACGGTGATAATGATGGCGTGTATACAGGAAACAAAGACAGAATTATACTTGTAGCTGCCAAAACGGGTGCCAATAAATTATATTGGGATGGTAAGTTTAAAGATGGGACTTATGCTTCTACTGGTTTAAACTTAAATTTAAATGTAGTTATTTTTAATGGAGAAGTCCATTTTCCTTATGTAGATGCAGAAAATAATTCGAATGGTTTTCGGGTTTCCAGGTTAAATGGTAATAACAGTCCTGATGATAAAGTTTACTGGGATGATTCAGATCCATCATTTATTTCAGCGACAGGAGAATCTAACCCTAAAACAAATATTACTTTTCCGGGACTATCCAGTGCTTCTAATGGACATAAATGGTCAAGTTCCTATGGTGATAACCGAACATTGGATACATGGGCATATATGACTACGACATCTCCTGTAGTTACGGTTCCTGTTGTTCAGAATGCTGCCGATTTAGCAGTAACAAGTATTAGTGATGTAACTAGCGGTAGTGTAGGTACGGATGTTACTTATACAGTGGTTGTAAAAAATATAGGAGGACCCAATAATGTAACGGGGGCAAAATTTAAGTTTTCGGATTTAGTTTCGGGAGCAAATTTGGCGGTGCAATCTTTTTCCTCTTCTTCTACTTTAGGAGGTGCAGTTACTGCACAAACTATTAGTGGAGGTGTACTTGATGCTACGGTTGATTTACCAAAAGATGCGACAATTACATTTATAATTATCGGAAAGATATTAGCACCGGCCGGTACTAATGTAAACGTCAAAGCAACGATCATGCGTCCCGAAGATTTAACAGACCCGGATGCTACTGCCGATACACATGTTGGAACACCTCCGGTAGATCCGGATGTTGAATGTGACGGAACGCCTAGCGGGGTTGGTTGTAACAATATAAAGACTGATGTTTTTACGGTTACTAGTCTTCCTTTGCCATTTCCATCTACTACAAACTCTTGTTTAGGAGTGTTTTTAAGTGATGTAATTTCGTCTAATCCGCCAACCAGTATCTATAAACCGGCAACTTTTACAGGAGATTTTATTGGTCGTGATAACGCCATTAACTTTGCCGTTGGAGGGAATCTTACGATAACAAATGGTGCCGAATACGAAGGACGTAGTTTTGTATATGGAAATTTTACCATGAACAAAACAAGTGCTTTTAATTTGGGAGTGGCCGGAGTAGGGTCTTTTATTGTACCGGATGATAATAAAAATATTTTAACCATAGGGGGGAATTTTGATGCTTCAGCTGCTTCGGGTAATTTAATACTGGGAGGAGAAGTCGATGGTAAAAAGTCCTATGGAACTATAGTTTATAAAGGTACTAAATCTCCTAATGTTAAAATTACAGGAGATGCGTCTAAAGTTATTAATGAAGCTACTCTAGATTTAACACCTTATAATGATGCGTTCAATGCTTTACAGGTTTCAAGTACGGCCTGGAATCAGTTACCAAGTGATCCAAAGGTTACTTTTACAAATGATGGCTTTGGAACGTATACATTTACTTGTTTGACACCTTCGGTTTCAAAATCGTATGTGATAAACATTCCTAATGTTTTAGCATCAAGACCAAATGGTACCGTTAATTTTGTAGGTTTTCCGGATACAGCGAGTTTATTAATTAACGTACCTGGTACAACAACAAACTTTAATATCGCTACGTTCCAATTTAATGGCGTAACTCAGGCAGTAGGTAGCGGTAACAAGGTACCCGCTAACGAAGTTACCCCTTTTTCATTACGAATTTTATGGAATTTACCTACCGCGACTACTGTTTCTTTAAAAGGAGCTCAGTTTTGGGGAAGTATGGTTATTCCACAACGTACAGGTACTGTTACCAATGAAATGATTGGTATGAACGGTCGTTTTATTGTGGGTGGAAATTTAATTCAAAACATTGGCGGTTCAGAAACACACAATTATCCTTTTAAAGGAGAAATTAGCAGTACTGATGCTCCGGTCGTTACGACACCGGTAAATTACTGTCAGGATGAAACAGCAACTGCTTTAACGGCAACAGGTTCAAACCTGAAATGGTATACTGCTCAAACAGGTGGTATTGGAAGCGCAACTGCACCGACACCTTCAACAACAACTGTTGGTACCACGACTTATTATGTAACTCAGACGGTTGGAAATTGCGAAAGTGCCAGAACCGGAATTGATGTTATAGTTAAAGAAAAACCTGTAAAACCAACAACAGGAACAGTAACTCAACCAACTTGTTCAGTGGCTACAGGAAGTTTTACAATTTCAAATTACAATGCTGCTTATACTTATAGTGTAGCCCCATCAACAGGAGTTACAATTTCAGGTGCTACAGTAACGGCTCCGGCAGGAACTTATGCCGTAACTGCTACATTAGAAACATGTAGTTCAGTAGTTTCAAATGATGTTGTGATCAATGCACAACCAACAACTCCTGTAAAACCAACAACAGGAACAGTAACTCAGCCTACTTGTTCAGTGGCTACAGGAAGTTTTACAATTTCAAATTATAATGCTGCTTATACCTATTCTGTAAACCCATCAACAGGAGTTACAATTTCAGGCGCTACAGTAACTGCTCCGGCAGGAACTTATGCCGTAACTGCTACATTGGGAACATGTAGTTCAGTAGTTTCAAATGATGTTGTGATCAATGCACAACCAACAACTCCTGTAAAACCAACAGCAGGAACAGTAACTCAGCCTACTTGTTCAGTGGCTACAGGAAGTTTTACAATTTCAAATTACAATGCTGCTTATACCTATTCTGTAAATCCATCAACAGGAGTTACAGTTTCAGGAGCTACAGTAACGGCTCCGGCAGGAACTTATGCCGTAACTGCTACATTAGGAACATGTAGTTCAGTAGTTTCAAATGATGTTGTAATCGCTAGTGAATGTGCTGGCATTTCAGTAAGCAAAAAAGGAGTTTATGTAGATGCTAACGCAGACGGAATCGTAAACGTAGGCGATAGAATCGACTATACATTTACCGTTACCAACACAGGAAACGTAACCCTGGCTCCGGTAACCATTACCGATGCAAATGCAGTGGTAAGCGGAAGTCTGGCGAGTTTAGCACCAGGTGCAACAGACTCATCTAGTTTTACAGCCGTTCACACCATTACACTGGCTGATATGAATAACGGTCAGGTAGACAACGTGGCTACCGTAAGCGGAACCCCTCCAACAGGTCCTGCAGTGACGGCTAAGTCAACCGATCCAAGTCCAATTTGTGCGACTTGTCCACCAAAAGATCCGGCTGCATGTCCAAGCTGTACCGTAGTTCCTTTAACGTCTTCACCAAAAGTGACAGTAAGCAAAAAAGGAGTTTATGTAGATGCTAACGCAGACGGAATCGTAAACGTAGGCGATAGAATCGACTATACATTTACCGTTACCAACACAGGAAATGTAACCCTGGCTCCGGTAACCATTACCGATGCAAATGCAGTGGTAAGCGGAAGTCTGGCGAGTTTAGCACCAGGTGCAACAGACTCATCTAGTTTTACAGCCGTTCACACCATTACACTGGCTGATATGAATAACGGTCAGGTAGACAACGTGGCTACCGTAAGCGGAACCCCTCCAACAGGTCCTGCTGTAACAGCTAAGTCAACCGATCCAAGTCCAATTTGTGCGACTTGTCCACCAAAAGATCCGGCTGCATGTCCAACCTGTACCGTAGTTCCTTTAACGTCTTCACCAAAAGTAACAGTAAGCAAAAAAGCAACTTACGTAGATGCAAATGCAGACGGAATCGTAAACGTAGGCGATAGAATCGACTATACATTTACCGTTACCAACACAGGAAATGTAACCCTGGCTCCGGTAACCATTACCGATGCAAATGCAGTGGTAAGCGGAAGTCTGGCGAGTTTAGCACCAGGTGCAACAGATTCGTCAAGTTTTACAGCCGTTCATACCATTACACTGGCTGATATGAATAACGGTCAGGTAGACAACGTGGCTACCGTAAGCGGAACCCCTCCAACAGGTCCTGCAGTGACGGCTAAGTCAACCGATCCAAGTCCAATTTGTGCGACTTGTCCACCAAAAGATCCGGCTGCATGTCCAAGCTGTACCGTAGTTCCTTTAACGTCTTCACCAAAAGTGACAGTAAGCAAAAAAGCAACTTACGTAGATGCAAATGCAGACGGAATCGTAAACGTAGGCGATAGAATCGACTATACATTTACCGTTACCAACACAGGAAATGTAACCCTGGCTCCGGTAACCATTACCGATGCAAATGCAGTGGTAAGCGGAAGTCTGGCGAGTTTAGCACCAGGTGCAACAGACTCATCTAGTTTTACAGCCGTTCACACCATTACACTGGCTGATATGAATAACGGTCAGGTAGACAACGTGGCTACCGTAAGCGGAACCCCTCCAACAGGTCCTGCTGTAACGGCTAAGTCAACCGATCCAAGTCCAATTTGTGCGACTTGTCCACCAAAAGATCCGGCTGCATGTCCAAGCTGTACCGTAGTTCCTTTAACGTCTTCACCAAAAGTGACAGTAAGCAAAAAAGCAACTTACGTAGATGCAAATGCAGACGGAATCGTAAACGTAGGCGATAGAATCGACTATACATTTACCGTTACCAACACAGGAAACGTAACCCTGGCTCCGGTAACCATTACCGATGCAAATGCAGTGGTAAGCGGAAGTTTAGCGAGTTTAGCACCAGGTGCAACAGACTCATCTAGTTTTACAGCCGTTCACACCATTACACTGGCTGATATGAATAACGGTCAGGTAGACAACGTCGCTACCGTAAGCGGAACCCCTCCAACAGGTCCTGCTGTAACGGCTAAGTCAACCGATCCAAGTCCAATTTGTGCGACTTGTCCACCAAAAGATCCGGCTGCATGTCCAAGCTGTACCGTAGTTCCTTTAACGTCTTCACCAAAAGTGACAGTAAGCAAAAAAGGAGTTTACGTAGATGCTAACGCAGACGGAATCGTAAACGTAGGCGATAGAATTGACTATACATTTACCGTTACCAACACAGGAAACGTAACCCTGGCTCCGGTAACCATTACCGATGCAAATGCAGTGGTAAGCGGAAGTCTGGCGAGTTTAGCACCAGGTGCAACAGACTCATCTAGTTTTACAGCCGTTCACACCATTACACTGGCTGATATGAATAACGGTCAGGTAGACAATGTGGCTACCGTAAGCGGAACCCCTCCAACAGGTCCTGCTGTAACAGCTAAGTCAACCGATCCAAGTCCAATTTGTGCGACTTGTCCACCAAAAGATCCGGCCGCATGTCCAAGCTGTACCGTAGTTCCTTTAACGTCTTCACCAAAAGTAACAGTAAGCAAAAAAGGAGTTTATGTAGATGCTAACGCAGACGGAATCGTAAACGTAGGCGATAGAATCGACTATACATTTACCGTTACCAACACAGGAAATGTAACCCTGGCTCCGGTAACCATTACCGATGCAAATGCAGTGGTAAGCGGAAGTCTGGCGAGTTTAGCACCAGGTGCAACAGACTCATCTAGTTTTACAGCCGTTCACACCATTACACTGGCTGATATGAATAACGGTCAGGTAGACAACGTGGCTACCGTAAGCGGAACCCCTCCAACAGGTCCTGCTGTAACAGCTAAGTCAACCGATCCAAGTCCAATTTGTGCGACTTGTCCACCAAAAGATCCGGCTGCATGTCCAACATGTACCGTAGTTCCTTTAACGTCTTCACCAAAAGTGACAGTAAGTAAAAAAGCAACTTACGTAGATGCAAATGCAGACGGAATCGTAAACGTAGGCGATAGAATCAACTATACATTTACCGTTACCAACACAGGAAACGTAACCCTGGCTCCGGTAACCATTACCGATGCAAATGCGGTTGTGACAGGAACTTTAGCGAGTTTAGCACCAGGCGCAACAGACTCATCAAGTTTTACAGCCGTTCACACCATTACACTGGCTGATATGAATAACGGTCAGGTAGACAACGTGGCTACCGTAAGCGGAACCCCTCCAACAGGTCCTGCAGTGACGGCTAAGTCAACCGATCCAAGTCCAATTTGTGCGACTTGTCCACCAAAAGATCCGGCTGCATGTCCAAGCTGTACCGTAGTTCCTTTAACGTCTTCACCAAAAGTGACAGTAAGTAAAAAAGCAACTTACGTAGATGCAAATGCAGACGGAATCGTAAACGTAGGCGATAGAATCAACTATACATTTACCGTTACCAACACAGGAAACGTAACCCTGGCTCCGGTAACCATTACCGATGCAAATGCGGTTGTGACAGGAACTTTAGCGAGTTTAGCACCAGGCGCAACAGACTCATCAAGTTTTACAGCCGTTCACACCATTACACTGGCTGATATGAATAACGGTCAGGTAGACAACGTGGCTACCGTAAGCGGAACCCCTCCAACAGGTCCTGCAGTGACGGCTAAGTCAACCGATCCAAGTCCAATTTGTGCGACTTGTCCACCAAAAGATCCGGCTGCATGTCCAAGCTGTACCGTAGTTCCTTTAACGTCTTCACCAAAAGTGACAGTAAGCAAAAAAGGAGTTTACGTAGATGCAAATGCAGACGGAATCGTAAACGTAGGCGATAGAATTGACTATACATTTACTGTTACCAACACAGGAAACGTAACCCTGGCTCCGGTAACCATTACCGATGCAAATGCGGTTGTGACAGGAACTTTAGCGAGTTTAGCACCAGGTGCAACAGATTCGTCTAGTTTTACAGCCGTTCATACCATTACACTGGCTGATATGAATAACGGTCAGGTAGACAACGTGGCTACCGTAAGCGGAACCCCTCCAACAGGTCCTGCTGTAACGGCTAAGTCAACCGATCCAAGTCCAATTTGTGCGACTTGTCCACCAAAAGATCCGGCTGCATGTCCAACATGTACCGTAGTTCCTTTAACGTCTTCACCAAAAGTGACAGTAAGTAAAAAAGCAACTTACGTAGATGCAAATGCAGACGGAATCGTAAACGTAGGCGATAGAATTGACTATACATTTACTGTTACCAACACAGGAAACGTAACCCTGGCTCCGGTAACCATTACCGATGCAAATGCGGTTGTGACAGGAACTTTAGCGAGTTTAGCACCAGGCGCAACAGATTCGTCAAGTTTTACAGCCGTTCACACCATTACACTGGCTGATATGAATAACGGTCAGGTAGACAACGTGGCTACCGTAAGCGGAACCCCTCCAACAGGTCCTGCAGTGACAGCTAAGTCAACCGATCCAAGTCCAATTTGTGTGACTTGCAGACCAATAGATCCTACATGTTCAACCTGTACAGTAATAAGTTTTATTGATGCTATTGATGAAACTCCGTTAGTAGTTAATGGAGTGAGTGGAGGTAATACAGTTTCTGTATTGTTGAATGACAAGTTACACGGTACGCCTGTAATTGCTTCAGAAGTGAATTTAAGTGTAGTTTCTGTACCAACAGGAATCACATTAAATACAGATGGAACTATTAAAGTTAATGCCGGTACTGCACCAGGGGTTTATACTGTAATTTATAGTATATGTTCAAAAGCAATGGCAGCAGCAGGTACACCAATGTGTGACCAGGCTGAAGCTAAAATTACAGTAACAGCAACAGTTGAACCAATATTCGAAAACGGAACTATTGCATCAACAGGAGGAACTGTTTTTACAAACATTGCAAGTAACGATAAAGTAAATGGAGTTCCGGCAGTATTAGGAACAACAGGAAATGCTACAGTTGCGGTATCAGGAACATGGCCAACAGGAATTACTTTAGATCCGTTAACCGGAAAAGTAAGTGTTGCTGCAGGAACCACACCGGGAACTTATAATGTAGTTTATGAGTTATGCGATAAATTGACTCCGACGACTTGTGGGATAGTTTCAGATGAAATCAAAGTAACTCCAATCGTAGAGCCAATATTCGAAAACGGAACTATTGCATCAACAGGAGGAATTGTTTTCACAAACATTGCAAGTAACGATAAAGTAAATGGAGTTCCGGTAGTATTAGGAACTACAGGAAATGCTACAATTGCAGTGTCAGGAACATGGCCAACAGGAATTACTTTAGATCCGTTAACCGGAAAAGTAAGTGTTGCTGCAGGAACCACACCGGGAACTTATAATGTAGTTTATGAGTTATGCGATAAATTGACTCCGACGACCTGTGCAACAGTTTCAGATGAAATCAAAGTAACTCCAATCGTAGAGCCAATATTCGAAAACGGAACTATTGCATCAACAGGAGGAATTGTTTTTACAAACATTGCAAGTAACGATAAAGTAAATGGAGTTCCGGCAGTATTAGGAACAACAGGAAATGCTACAATTGCAGTGTCAGGAACATGGCCAACAGGAATTACTTTAGATCCGTTAAGCGGAAAAGTAAGTGTTGCGGCAGGAACCACACCGGGGACTTATAATGTAGTTTATCAGTTATGCGACAAATTAACTCCGGTAACTTGCGCGACGGTTTCAGATGAAATCAAAGTAACTCCGGTTGTTGAACCAATATTCGAAAATGGAACTATTGCGTCAACAGGAGGAACTGTTTTCACAAACATTGCAAGTAACGATAAAGTAAATGGAGTTCCGGCAGTATTAGGAACAACAGGGAATGCTACAGTTGCGGTGTCAGGAACATGGCCAACAGGAATTAGTTTAGATCCGTTAACCGGAAAAGTAAGTGTTGCTGCAGGAACCACACCGGGAACTTATAATGTAGTTTATGAGTTATGCGATAAATTGACTCCGGCGACTTGTGGGACAGTTTCAGATGAAATCAAAGTAACAGCAACTACAGTGACAGCAATAGTTGCGAATGATGATAACATTCCAAACGCAAATGGAATAACAGGAACACCAAATGCAGGGAATGTATTAGCTGGTAATCCAAATTCGGATACTTTAAATGGTGTACCGGTTGTTATTAATCAGGTTGATTTAAAAGTGATAACACCGGCAGTTCCAAAAACACCTGGAGCAGCAGTTCCGGTAATTGATACTGCCACTGGAATAATAAGTGTTCCGGCTAATACACCGGGAGGTACTTATACCTTAACGTATAGTATTTGTGAGAAATCAAATCTTTCGAATTGTGATGCCGCAACGGTAACCCTATTTGTATCAAGACCAGGTATTGCTGTAGTGAAAACGGCACATTTCAATGATGAAGATGGTGACGGTAATGCAAAAGTAGGGGAAACCATTACGTATAATTTTACAGTAACCAATACAGGAAATGTAGCGTTGACAAATGTTTATATAGTAGATCCGTTAACTGGAGTTAACATGACCGGAGGGCCAATAAATTTAGCTGCGGGAGAAGAGGATAGTACTTCTTTTACAGGAACTTATTCGATTGTACAAGCTGATATTAATTCGGGAAGTATATCGAATCAAGCCGAAGTTTTTGGAACAAGTCCTGATAATATTGTCGTAAAAGACAAATCAGATGATAGTAGTGTAGTGGGTGATAAACCAACAGTATTATCGCTACAAGGTTGTGTAATTAAAGTATTCAACGCGGTTTCTATAAATGGAGACAATAAGAACGAGAGATTTTATATTCAGGGATTAGAATGTTATCCTGACAATACGGTTCAGATTTTTAACCGTTGGGGAGTTTTGGTTTTTGATCGTGATCATTACAATAATAATGATATTGTTTTTAGAGGTATTTCTGAAGGACGTGTTACAATCAAAGATTCAGATGGATTACCGGAAGGAACTTATTATTACATCATTAAATACAAAGACAACCAATCCAATCCACATCAGGAGGCGGGATATTTATACCTGACCAAATAATATTCTGTACTAATAAAATGGCTTAGTCAATAGGCTAAGCCATTCTTTAAAAATAAAATAAATGAAAAAATTAGTTTTAGTTTTATTGTTTTGTTCTACCGCAGGTTTTGCCCAGCAAGATGCGCAGTTTACACAATACATGTATAATACCATCAATATAAATCCCGCTTATGCCGGTTCTCGCGGAGTTATGAGCATTTTCGGATTGTATCGTACCCAATGGGTTGGATTAGATGGAGCACCCGAAACCAGTAGTTTTTCGTTAAATACACCCATAAATAATAATGTAGGATTAGGAGTATCGTTAGTCAATGATAAAATAGGACCGACAAATGAAAACAATATTTCAGCTGATTTCTCTTACTCCATACCAACATCCGCAACCGCGAAACTTTCTTTTGGTCTTAAAGGTTCTGCCAATATATTTAAGCTGGATCCTACAAAGTTAAACCCCGAACATCAGGGAGATCCACAGTTTCAGGATTTTCAGAATAAATTTGCTCCAAATATCGGAGCTGGAATTTACTGGCATACGGATAAAGCTTATGTGGGATTATCCGTTCCTAATTTTATTCAAACTACCCGCTTTGATGATAACGATTATTCAATCTATAAAGACCGTATCAACTATTATTTCATAGCCGGTTATGTATTTAATCTTAATCGTTACGAAACCATAAAATTCAAGCCGGCTTTAATGACTAAAATGGTAGAAGGTTCGCCATTACAAGTAGATGCATCGGCCAATTTTATGTTCAACGATAAATTTGTGATCGGACTAGCTTACAGATGGAGTGCCTCTTTTAGTGCTTTGGCAGGATTTCAGATCACCGATAGTATGTATTTAGGATATTCCTATGATCGCGAAACCACCCGATTGGTAAACTACAACTCAGGGTCGCATGAGATATTTTTGCGTTTTGAATTCTTGAAAAATTACAGCCGAATAACTTCACCAAGATTCTTCTAATTATGAAAATAAAAAAAATAGCATATACCGTTTTTCTGTCTTCCGTTTTTTTTAGTGGAATGGCACAAAAGTCAGGTTTAGACAAAGCTGATAGAAATTACATCCAGTATGCGTATATAGATGCAATTGCTGCGTACGAAAAGGTAGCAGAAAAAGGGTATAAAGAGGAAAAAATGCTCCAACGATTGGGTAATGCCTATTATTTTAATGGCGAGTTGGTGAAGGCATTAAAATGGTACAAAGCTCTTTTTGGAATGAATGAGCAACAGGAATTTGAGTATTATTATCGATATGCCCAAACGCTAAAAGCGACTGGAAATTATGCTAAAGCCAATAAAATATTAGAGCTTTTCAATGAAAAGGCAAGTACTGATAAAAGAGGATTGCTATTTGAAAAGAATAAAAATTATTTGGAGCAGATAAAAAATAATTCAGGGCGATTTGAAATAGCCGATGCCGGAATTAATTCAAAATACTCCGATTATGGAAGTTCTTTTTTAGATAACAAATTGATATTTGCCTCTGCCAGAGATACGGGTGGAGTTGCCAAAGAAAAATTCAAATGGACCAACAAATCGTTTACCAATCTTTATGCGGCAGAATTACTTGCCGATGGCAGTATGGGAATTCCGAAGCGTTTTGAAAGAAAGGTCAATTCAAAATTTAATGAATCGACTCCAGTTTTTACAAAAGACGGTTTAACAATGTATTTTACCAGAAACAATTTTCTGAATGGTAAAAAAGGAGTAGACGACAAAAAAGTCACTTTACTGAAATTGTATAAGGCAAGTTTTATAGAGGGTAAATGGACAAATATTGTTGAATTACCTTTTAACAGTGATCAGTACAGTGTGGCACATCCGGCATTAAGCGCAGATGAAAAAAAGTTATACTTTGCTTCAGACATGCCGGGTACTTTTGGGCAATCAGATTTGTATAGTGTGACTATTAATACTGATGGCAGTTTTGGTAAACCTGAAAATCTTGGAGAAAAGATAAATACTGAAGGAAGAGAAACTTTTCCTTTTATATCAGGAGATAATGAACTGTATTTTGCCAGCGACGGACGTCCGGGATTAGGAGGACTTGATGTGTATGTTTCGACTATTAAAAATGATTTGACGTTTAGTGAAGTTCAGAATGTCGGAGCTCCTATAAATACAAGACTGGATGATTTTGGCTTTATATTAGACAGTAAAAGCAGGACAGGCTTTTTCTCATCAAATAGAGATGGAGGACATGGTTACGATGACGTTTACCGTTTTTCGGAAACCAGAAAATTGCCTTGTGAAGAGATTTTATCAGGAACTGTTATTGATGCCGAAACAAGTTTGGTACTGGATAACGCTAAAGTAAATTTACTGGACAATCAGCTTCAGAAAATAGGCGAGGTAATAACCAGTGCTGATGGCAAGTATAGTTTTAAAGTAAATTGCAATAAAGAATACTTTGTTCGTGCTGCAAGAGAAAATTATGAACCTAATGAACTGCCTAAAGCAATCGATAAAACAAGTTTGACATTGCCTTTGAAAAAAACGCCTCAAAAAGTGGTTGAAAAACCGATTGAAAAATTGATTGTAGGCGATGATTTGGCAAAAATTTTACACATAAAAATGATTTACTTCGATTTGGGTAAATCGATTGTTCGAAAAGAAGCCGCCATTGAATTAGAGAAAATCCGTCAGGTGATGATTCAAAATCCAAGCATGAAAATTGATGTTCGCTCGCACACAGATAGCAGACAAACTCATGCGTACAATGAAAAACTATCCGACAAACGAGCTAAAGCAACAGTGGCATGGCTTGTTAAAAAAGGAATAGCTGCTGATCGTATAACCGGAAAAGGATATGGAGAAACACAATTACTGAATAAATGTGCTGATGGCGTAAAATGTACTACAGAAGAACATCAGGCAAATCGAAGAAGTGAGTTCATTATTGTTTCGATGTAATAAAGAGTTAGCTTTTTTAATGAAGTTGAGTTAATTAAATTGTTATGAAAAGCTGCAAGGTAATCTTGCAGCTTTTTTGTGAAGTACAAAGAGATTTATTTTTTAATGATACAGATAAAAAATGATTGTATTTAATTTCTTAAATTTATTCTATTAAATAGTTTATAGAAAAGAGTAAACAGAAAAAATCAGCTAAATCTGCGTGAAAATCTAAATCCAACGGTATTTAATTTAAAAAACAATAACTTTGAGTACAACAGAATTCCTAACCCGACTTATAATCGCACTTTTCGCCGGACTAATTATTGGTTTCGAAAGACAGTGGCACCACAAAGAAACCGGTTTAAAAACCAATATGCTTGTAGCAACTGGAGCAGCCGCATTTGTTTTATTGTCGATTAAAGTAGCTGCAACAGCACCCAATATTGACGTAACCCGTATTACAGCTCAGGTCGTTATGGGAGTTGGCTTTTTAGGTGCCGGAGTTATATTTAGAGAAGGAACCAATGTACATGGTCTTAATTCTGCTGCTACCATATGGTGCAGTGCTGCTATTGGCTGTATTGCCGCGTCAGGCTATTTTATCGAAGCCATGATTTGTACATTCTTAGTTACAATTGTCAACACAGTTCTTGAACCAATCGAAAAATGGCTTCGAAATCGAAAATAGATACTGCTGTGTAAAATGTGAGATGTACCAGATCGTAATATCTCATGATAATTTTCGCAAACTTCGTGATTAAAAACAGCATATCAGATAGCTTACAGTTTATAGTTTTCAGTCTCAGTTTACAGTTTAGAGGTCGCAGTGTTTGCACATCCTACGTTTCACCGTAAACGCAACTTAATTCTACAGTATACACATTCCAGAATTCTCACATTTCACACAACTCAAAACCACTTATTCCAAATAAAGTACTATTTGTTACATCATTACTGCTGCTTGTTAAATATGGGTAATTAGCAGTAAATGAGTGTATTAAATTTGCTCCTGAATTTAAAGATGGAGTAAATATGAGAAAGATAATTTTGAGTATTATGTGGTTAGTTCCTGCGGTAGTAATGTGTCAGACAGGCACTCAAAAACATCAGACAAACACTCATAAAGAATTGTCAAATGTATCATCACGTTTAGATCTAATTTGTAAAAGTAAAGAAATAATGATACCACGAACAACATTAAAAAGCAGATTTGACAAGTCTACCGTTGTAGATAGAGACACTAAATTTATTTTGGTCTTTAATACAGCAAAAAACACACAAGTTTTACCGGGTTATTATTATTGGTACGAGAATAAATGGAACAATCTGAAGAACCTGACGGAAGAAGACGGTTTACCTAAGAATAATGGAAAAGCAGGAGATCTCTTTTTTGACTATTCTACAAAAGATGTGTATTTTTTTAATGGATCGATGTGGCTTTCAATGACAACAAGTGATGACACTTTTTACGAGGCAATATTTGAAAACAAAAGTGGTGTTTTAAAGTATAAGAACAGTGTAGGGGAAAAGATTGTAATTAATCTACCTGAGTTAGTGCCCAACTTTAATTATCCAAAAACAATTTCATTGAATGCAGGGAAAGAAACCCTTAATTATATCGACAACAACGGAAGATTTACCGTTTTAAAACTTGATATTTTACTGGCCAAAAGCCGAAACACCAATGTAACCTCGACATTTTAAGAGAAGCCAATTCATATTGTTTAAACAATTATATAATACCCTACAGGTTTTTAAAACCTGTAGGGTATATTTTTTTATAAGTGAGCAGTATTTGTATATGTGTGAGTTGTGAGTTGTGAAATGTTAGAGGTTAGAGGTTAGAGGTAAACTGTAAACTGTAAACTGTAAACTGTGAGGTAGTAACCACCAACCATCAACCATTAACAATCAACATCTAATACACTTTTGTTTTGCTATTACAAATAAATGTATTAATTTTGCAGTCCTTTTGGCAAAGAAGAGTTTCCTTTAGGTATCAACTATTTATGTAAAACAACTTCTGTATTTTCTACTGCTTTATGAAACTCGAGAGAAACAGAATACAAATTTTTTATCAGCATGTCTGAACAATTAAAATCACAAGAAGAGTTTTTAGCAAATTTTAACTGGCATAATTTCCAAGAAGGAATTGATGCAGTTGATGAGAAAAACTTATTAGAGTTTGAAGAACTAGTATCAAAAACTTTCATTGCTACAGATCAGGAAGAAGTAGTAGAAGGAGTTGTTGTTAGAATTACAGATAGAGACGTTATCGTTGATATCAATGCTAAATCTGAAGGTGTTATTTCTTTAAACGAATTCCGTTACAACCCAAACTTAAAAGTAGGTGACAAAGTAGAAGTATTAATCGACATCCGTGAGGATAAAACAGGTCAGTTAGTATTATCTCACAGAAAAGCACGTACTATCAAATCTTGGGATAGAGTTATTGCAGCTAATGAAACTGGAGAAATCGTTAACGGTTTTGTTAAATGCAGAACTAAAGGAGGTATGATCGTTGACGTATTCGGTATCGAGGCGTTCTTACCAGGATCTCAAATTGACGTTAAGCCAATTAGAGACTACGATGTATATGTAAACAAAATGATGGAATTCAAAGTGGTAAAAATCAACCACGAATTCAAAAACGTTGTTGTATCTCATAAAGCACTTATCGAGGCTGATATCGAAGTACAGAAAAAAGAAATCATCGGTCAATTACAAAAAGGACAAGTATTAGAAGGTGTTGTTAAAAACATTACTTCTTATGGTGTGTTCATTGACTTAGGTGGTGTTGACGGATTAATTCACATTACTGACCTTTCTTGGAGCAGAATCAACCACCCAAGTGAAGTTCTTGAATTAGACCAAAAATTAAACGTTGTAATCCTTGATTTCGATGATGAGAAAACAAGAATTCAATTAGGATTGAAACAATTAAACGCTCACCCATGGGATGCTTTAGATGCTAATTTAACAATTGGTGATAAAGTAAAAGGTAAAGTAGTTGTAATCGCTGATTACGGTGCTTTCATCGAAGTTGCTGAAGGTGTTGAAGGTTTAATCCACGTTTCTGAAATGTCATGGTCTACTCACTTACGTTCTGCTCAGGACTTCGTGAAAGTTGGAGATGTTGTTGAAGCAGTTATCTTAACTTTAGACAGAGACGATCGTAAGATGTCATTAGGTATCAAACAATTGACTCAGGATCCATGGACTGACATTACTTCTAAATACCCAGTAGGTTCTAAACATACAGGTATCGTTAGAAACTTTACAAACTTTGGTATTTTCGTAGAATTAGAAGAAGGAATTGATGGATTAATCTACATTTCTGACCTTTCTTGGACTAAGAAAATCAAACACCCATCTGAATTTGTAAATGTTGGTGAAAAACTTGATGTAGTGGTATTAGAATTAGATGTTGAAGGACGTAAATTATCTTTAGGTCACAAACAAACTACTGCTAATCCTTGGGATCAATACGAAGATTCTTTCGCTGTAGGAACTATCCACAATGGTGAAATTTCTGAAATCGTTGACAAAGGAGCTACTGTAGAATTCGGAGATGATATCGTTGCTTTCATTCCAACTCGTCACCTTGAAAAAGAAGACGGAAAGAAATTGAAAAAAGGTGATACTGCTGATTTCAAAGTAATCGAATTCAACAAAGAATTCAAAAGAGTAGTTGCTTCTCACACTGCTATCTTCCGTGAAGAAGAAGAGAAAAACGTGAAAGCTGCTGCTGAAAATACTTCATCTGCATCTACTACAAATGCACCAGCTGCAACTTTAGGAGATAACAATGATGTATTAGCTGCATTAAAAGCTAAAATGGAAAAAACGGAGAAAAAATAATTCTTAGTTTCCTCTAAATAGAAAGTCCCACAGCAATGTGGGACTTTTTTTTTCACAGGTTTGTCAGTTCGAGCGGAGTCGAGAACTTTTGTAGGGAGAACTTGCAATCTATTTTGAAGCCAGTAATTTAGCTTCTTCGGGGGTAAATTCATTTACAATCGAATAGGTTTCAATTTTAGCAATTGCCATTTCATCCAGAATATCAACAAGATTTTTAAAATTACTTTTCTTGCTGGGTTTTATAATCACAATTGCACCGTTTTTAGGTTTTCCAATCGCGGTCGAATATTCTGTAATTCTTTTGTTTGTTTCAAAAATTTCTTTTCTAATTCCGGTTTCTCCATATACGCTACTTTTTGAATTTTCAAGAGGAGAGAACAATAATCCTGAATATGTAACAATTTTGTCATTATCATCTAATAAGATTGTATAAATACGATTGGAATCGATACAACCAATAGGACCGCAGGTGATATCCCCATTATCAGGTAAATCTAAACCAATACTTTTTGGCTTAGCTAATTCAATGGTTAGCATAAAAAATATAATCAGCAAAAATGAAACACTCACCATTGCAGTTAAATCGACTCTTGCATTTAACTTTTTACTTCTTACTTTTTTTGGCAGATTTTGCATAGATTTTAGTTTGAATTATAAAAACGAATTAATTAGAAGCTAGTAAATTTTCTTCCTCCGGAGTATAATAATCAACAATAGAATAGGAAGTTATGCCTATAATTTTCATTTCGTCTATTATATCAACCAAATTGCCATAACTGGATTTTTTGCTTGGTTTTATTATAACGGTAAGTCCGCGTCCGGGTTTCCCCAAAGCAGCTGAGTATTCCAGAACTGTTTTATTTCTTTCGAACAATTCTCTTCTGATTCCATTTTTACCATATTGCATCTCTTTTGGGGAAACAATGGGGGCAAATAGTAAACCTGTGTAAGCAATTATTTTGTTATTCTCGCCTAATATTATAGTCATTGATCTATTCTCTCCATAATGGCGAGGAGGACAGTCACAACAACCTCTGTCTCTGCCAGTATCATATAGAATAACTTTTGGTTTGGCTAATTCTATAGTTACCATAAAAAATATAATCAGCAAGAAAGAAACACTTACCATTGCCGTTAAATCGACTCTTGCATTTAATTTTTTACTTCTTACTTTTTTCGGCAGATTTTGCATAATAAATGTGTTTTGATTCTAAAGTTAGTAATTAAATTAACAAAATTCAGGATAAAGATTTAAAAATAATTAAAAGTATTTTTTTAACAATAAAGGCTTGTTTTGCAGTCAATTTTGAGTGTTTTTTGTTATTTCTTAATTTTTTTTGAAGAGGTATTAAAACCAAAACTAATATTACCGCGTAAATGAGCTTATAACCTAAAATATTAATTATGAAAACTAGAAATTTTTTAGCCGTAGCAATCCTGGTATTAGGATTTGGATTTTCATCATTTGCACAAAAAACCGTAATGGTTGGCGGAGCTGCAATGTATCCTACTAAAAATATTATTGAAAATGCCGTTAATTCAAAAGATCACACGACATTAGTAGCAGCTGTAAAAGCCGCCGGATTAGTGGAAACCCTTGAAGGAAAGGGACCGTTTACTGTTTTTGCCCCAACAAATGCAGCATTTGATAAATTACCAAAAGGAACTGTTGAATCATTATTAAAACCTGAAAATAAAAAATCGCTTCAAAACATCTTAACCTATCATGTGGCAGCGGGAAAATGGAATGCTGCTGATATTGCAAAAGCCATTAAAGAAGGTAAAGGAAAAGCGGTTATAAAAGCTGTTAACGGAGGAACTTTAACGGCTTGGATGAAAGGGAAAGATTTGTACATCAGTGACGAAAGTGGAAATAAGGCTAAAGTTACTATTGCAGATGTAAACCAGTCAAATGGTGTAATTCATGTAATTGACGCTGTTTTGTTGCCAAAAAAATAGACGAAAGTCTAAATCTCAAAATCCAAAATCCAAATCCCAGTTTACAAATTGGAATTTGGATTTTGGAGTTTAAAATTTTGAGATTTAACTTAACGTTTTGCGGTTAAAGTGGATCCTGCCGAAGCAATTACAACACATATAACGGCTAAAATTTCATAAATGTTTAAATGTTCCTGCAGGAAAATAAAAGCGCAGATAGCTGCCGCAGCAGGTTCTAAGCTCATTAGAATACTAAAAGTACGAGGAGGAAGCTGGCCCAGAGCTTTCATTTCGAGTGTAAATGGAATGGCACTGGATAGAAGCGCCAGAGCAACACCCATTCCGAAGAGTTTTGGAGTAAGATTTACTAATCCGTTTTCATAAATACCAAACGGTAGAATTAAAACGGCTCCGAAAAGCATTCCGGTAGCAACAGCTTCTCCGCCATGCATAATTTTAGAAACTTTTCCACCCAGAACGATATAGGCAGCCCATAAAGCACCTGCAAAAAGAGCGAATAAAACACCTATGGGATCGATTTTGTCATTGGACCAGGGAGCTATTAAAACTATTCCAATTGCTGCCAGTACTACCCAGCAGTAATCAAGCAAACGCTTCGAGCCGACAATGGCAACCAGTAACGGACCTATAAATTCAAGTGTCACTGCCAGACCAATCGGGATTCTTTCTATTGCACTATAAAAAACTAAATTCATAGCGCCAAGTGTCAAACCATATGGAAGAACAATTCTCCATTGTTTTGAAGTGATTGCTTTTAAATTAGGTCTGTAGGCTAAAAGTAATATAACAGCCGAAATTCCGATTCGCAAAGAAGCTGTTCCCGCAGCACCTATGGTTGGAAATAAACTTTTTGCAATGGCAGCCCCACACTGAACACTTACAATGGCTAAAAGCACCGCGTAAACAGGGGGGATATTGAATTCTTTATTTTTCATGGAAATGTAATGGAGAGAAAAACGGCAAATAGATAGCCGATAACCTAAGGCGGTTAGGTAGAGTTTTGAAGAGATTTTTTTAGAATACTATCCTAAAGCTCTTTTGGTCACATAAGCCCGGTAACCAATAACGGCCATCTGCCATTTCTTTGCTTTTGTAATGTCCAGGCCTTGTTTGGTAAAACTAGGCAACAGTATTTTGTTGATTTGGGCTAAAATTTTGTACATAACGGCTAAATTTTTTGCAAAGATATAAAAAAAAGACTTTGCGATCAGGCAAAGTCTTTTTAATTGATTTTTAAGTGTTTATAAGATTTTAGAATGTGATGTCGATTAAGATCTTCTGTTTCTTTTTTCCAGTTTTCGGGCTTCTTTCTCGTCCTGCTTCATTTCTTTTTCAAGCCTTTTCATATCAACTTCATATCTGCGCATATCCTGCTCGTACTGTTTCATATCTTGTTCGTACTGCTTCATATTGATGCCGTACTCTTTAGAATCTTTTCCGTATTTAACTTCTATGTTCTCGGCAAATTTTTCCATTTCTGCACTGAATTTGTCCATTGCAGCCTCATACTTTTGCATATCCTTCTCATAATTTGCATCTCTTTGCGACAAGAATTCATTCAATTGTTTTTCGTAGGCTGCGATACTTGGTTCGATAGATTTTAATTTCTTTTCATACTCGGCCATATCTTTCTTAAAATTAGCCATTTCAGCTTTACTGCCTGGATTCATTGGAGGCATTGGAGGCATTGGAACATTTAATGGAGGCATTGGTGGCATCGCCCCATTAGGAAATGAAGGTGGAGTTGGAGGGGTTGGGGGTGTAAGAGGATCGCCATCTGTATCATTGATATTTTCTCTTTCTGCAACCTGATTTCTGAAAATCCCTGGTCTGTTTGGGGCATCATCCGTTATTAATGCTACACTTTTGGAGCCATCATTTTGAGCTGAGATCACAATTCCACAGCCTTTAATGGGGTTATTGCTTTCGATGTGAATGGTTTGCGTTTTTCCATTCTGTTTTTTTACATCTACTTTAATAGCAGTCAGCTCATTCTCGCTGTTTCTTTTTACATCCGAGATAACAACATCAACATTGTGCTTTTGTTTTAAATCTTCGGTAATTTTTTTAAGCTCCTGATCTGTAGTGTTTTTTTGGATTTTAATAACATCAGTTGAGTCATTTTTTTTAGTGACCTCTTTCGATTCTTTAACTTTTCTGGCTTCTTTTTCTTGTGCGATTGTTTTAATTTGGAATAAAAAGATAAAAGCAGCTAGTGCCGGAATGATGGCATAATACTTCCAGTAATTCCATTTCTTTGATTGATTTTTGTTTAACATGACAATTCGTTTTTTGATTAATGATTGATAAAAATGATTGGTGATTGCAACACAGCTTTCGTGTGCTGTTATTTTTAAAAGCGTGTACTGATATGCTTTTTTGTCGGTTATTATTTTAGCTGCCTCACTGTCGGCAATAAATTCAAGGTTTTGAAGAATTGCTTTTTTGTACAGCCAGATAAAAGGATTGAACCAGAATAAGACGCAAAACACTCTGGAAATTAAAACGTCCATCGTATGATTCTGATCGCTGTGTACCTTTTCGTGTTCAATAATACTCTCTAATTCTGAAGCAGTATACATTGATGAGTTGTATACGATATAATCAAAATAAGAAAAAGGAGCAATGTTTTCGTTGATATCGACAAATTTGAAATCGGCCTGCTGCAGTACTTTTTTCCCTTTTAGAACAGAATTAAGACTATAAAAGTCAATCATGAATTTTATCACCAAAGCCAGAAACCCGATACCATAAACAGCCAGTATAACATAATTCCAATTGATTTCAAACGTATCTTCTTCTATAGCGGGAGAAAGATATGTTTTCGAATAATCCATTGCTGCCATTGTTGCTCTTGAGGCAGCCATTACAGGAGTCTGAACAACAGGAGTGGGTTCTATCCATACGATTTTGGTGTAAACTAAAAAAGGTAAAACAACGGAGGTGATTAATCCTGCCAGTAAAAACCATCTGCTGCTGTTAAAAAAGGTTTCTTTGCGCAATAAAAAATAATAAGCGCAATAGAACAATATTACCAGTCCGCTTGATTTTGCGATAAAAATGAAAAAGGCTTCCATAACTAACTATTTTTTTCTTTTAGGGAGTTTCGATCATGACTAAGATTTCTCGTAATTCTGCGGCCGAGATTTTTTCTTCTTTGGCAAAAAATGAAACCATACTTTTATAAGAGCTGTTAAAATAATTATCGATAGCAGTATGCATAAACCCTTTTCGATATTCTTCAATACTCACCAGAGGAAAGTATTGATGTGTATTTCCAAAAGCGCTATGACTTACATAGCCTTTTTCTTCCAGATTACGAACAATTGTAGACAGCGTGTTGTAATGTGGCTGATCTTCAGTGATCTCTGCCTGAATTTCTTTTACAAAAGCTTTTTGAAGCTTCCATAAAATGTGCATGATCTCCTCTTCTTTGTTGGTTAGCTTTTGCATTTTAAGCTTTTTATTGATGCGTTTCGATTTCGATCACACCGTTAGCCCCTTTTTCTCCATATTTTGTAGTTGCTTCACTTCCCGTAAACACACTCATTTTTTTAATATGTTTTGGTTTAAGGTCTTGAAGGTCGTAATTTGCAGGCATTTCAACTCCATCCACGATGGTAAGCTTAGGTCCTTTTCCGCTTCCTTTGCCTGAAGTCGAAATCATAATTTTACCATCATTATTTGTAGTGGACACGCTGGTTGTTCCATTATCATCTGTGATTACAGTAGTTGTGCTAGTATTTGTATAAGTATTGCCAGCAATTTTTTCATCAGTACCAGAATTAGTGTTAACATCTTTAGTTTGTTTAAGGATTACTTTTTTACTTTTTACTTTTTTGGATTCTTTGTGGCTTTCGGAATTATTTTCGTCAGCAGTCTGAATTCCCACTTTTTTGCTGCCATTGGTATCCGTTGTAACAATTAATCCAAAATCTTTAATAGCTTCATTTCCTGAAGTCTGAACAGATTGAGTTTGCTGTTTACCATTTCTAACATCAATTTTGATTGATATCAATTCGTTATCAGCATTTCTTTTGATCTCAGAAGCCTTAAATTCAATGTTATGAATTGATTTCAATTTTTCTTTGATTTCCTTTAATTCAGCATCTGTCGTATTCTTTTTGATTTTGTAAACATCTACTGATTCTGTTTTTCCTGAAATTACCTTTGCAGTCTGTTGTTTTTCTTTGGCAATTACTTCAATTTGAAATAATAATACAAATGCTGCAAGTGCCGGAACTATTGCTCCAAATTTCCAGGAATTTCTTTTCTTTGATTGATTTTTGTTTAACATAATGATTCGTTTTTTGATTAATGATTGATAAAAATGATTGGTAATGGCAACACAATTTTCATGTGTTGTAATTTTTAAAAGAGTGTATTGATATGCTTTCTTGTCGGAGATTTTTCGTGCAGCTTCACTATCGGCGATGAATTCCAGATTTTGAAGAATTGCTTTTTTATACAGCCACATAATAGGGTTGAACCAAAAGAGAACACAAAATACTCTGGACAGTAAAACATCTACCGTGTGATTTTGCTCGCTATGTACCTTTTCATGCTCGATAATACTTTCTAATTCCGAAGGCGTATACATTGATGAGTTGTACACGATATAATCAAAATAAGAGAAAGGAGCGATGTTTTCGTTGGTATCGATGAATTTAAAATCGGCTTGTTGTGTGACTTTTTTTCCTTTTAAAACGGTATTCAGACTATAAAAATCAAAAGCAAATTTTAGAAGCAGTCCCAAAAACACAATAATGTAAACAGAGAGCAGTACCAGATTCCAATTGATTAAGGAAGCATTATTTTCGATAAGCGGCGGTTGGTAAACAGTAGTATAATTCACATTGGCCATTGGAGTAGGGTTCACCCAAACCGTTTTTGAATATACCAAAAAGGGTAGTACTACTGAAGTAATCAAACCAGCCATTAAAAACCATCTGTTGCTGTTAAAGAAAGTTTCTTTGCGCAGTAAAAAATAGTAAGCACAATAAAACAATATTAATAAACCACCGGATTTTGCGATAAATAAGAAAAGTGCTTCCATAAACAATTATTTTTCTCCTTTTGGATTTTCGATCATGTCTAAAATTTCACGTAATTCTGCCGCCGAAATTTTCTCCTCTTTAGCAAAGAATGATACCATATTTTTATACGAGCTATTAAAGTAATTGTCAATTGCCGTATTCATGTACTTTTTACTGTAGGCTTCTAAAGTAATGATGGGATAATATTGATGCGTGTTTCCAAAAGCATTGTGAGCCACAAATCCCTTTTCTTCCAGATTACGCACTATAGTCGATAAGGTATTGTAGTGGGGTTGATCTTCTGTTATTTCTGCCTGAACTTCCTTTACGAAAGCTTTTTTAAGCCTCCATAAAATATGCATGATTTCCTCTTCTTTGTTCGTTAACTTTTGCATGTTTTCTAATTTTAATTCAAACCTACAACTATTTTTTTAGTTACACAACTATAAAAATAGTTATTTAACTAAAAATTAAGTTTGAATCTAAAATACAGGTGCGCAAAGTTGTATCAATTACAAATTTAAGTAATTGATTTTTAATGGTTTGAGTTTTGTAGAATAAACAAATCCGACAGGTTTTAAAAACCTGTCGGATTTAATATATAGGGAGTATGTCTTTAAGATATTTTCTCCTGAACCAATGCCTTTTTGATCCAAAGGCAGCATAGCGTGGCGAAAACTCCAATAGAAGACATAAAGAGCCAGTTGATTTGGTATCCGAATCGGGAGATGATCTCGAAACCTATTTTTGCACTTATAATATGAGCAAGACTGAAACTCATGGTATAAAGCGCCATATAACGGCCTTCCTGTCCGCGTGGTGCGCGACTTAAAGCAAAAGAATTCGAGAAAGGGAAGTTGAGTATCTCTCCAATCGAGAAAATAATCATACTAATCACCAGAATTCCAGCCCAGGTATTAATCAGTAATAAAAAGAAACTCAGGGTTATGATGCAGGCTCCAATGGTAATAATTTTAATTTTAGGAAACCCTTTCCTCTCCATAAAAGCAACAGTTGGCATTTCGAGAGAAAAAATAAGCAATCCGTTTAAAGTCATTAACAATCCTGTCTGAAATTCGCTTAAACCGAAATTTTCGTTATGATACAGCGGTAAAGTGGTAAAAAGCTGAAAGAATATGATAGCCGTCGCGAAACACACAAACAGGAAAACCCAAAAGATTCTGTCCTGAAAAACCGATTTTTGAATTTCAATATTTTCGATTTTATCTTCGTGTGCTGCTTTTTTCTTCTCTTTAACCAATAAGGCAAAAATCGAAATAGCAAGGATACATGACGCACCGTCTACCCAAAATAGGCCCGAATATCCGATACTCATAATGATTAAACCTCCTAATGCAGGACCTGCGGCAAATCCTAAATTAACGGCCAAACGCACCAAACTAAGGGCACGCGTTCGGTTTTCGGGTTTAGAATAGGCACCAAGTGAAACATACATTGCCGGGCGAAACATATCGGCAATGGTCATTAAGCAAAACATCGCGATGCAAAGTGCCCAGAAATGTGTTACATATTGAATAAGGAAAAGGGAAACTCCACTGGTAAACAAACTAAAAATCATGATTTTGTAAAACCCGATTTTGTCTGTTAATTTTCCGCCTAGCCACGAGCCTAACATCGATCCGAAACCAAAGGCCACCATAATCCATCCGACCTGATTATAGGTAAAATGTAAATCTTCTTTTAGATATTTGGATAAAAACGGAAGCACCATTGTTCCGGCACGATTGATAAAAGTAACAATAGCAAGAATCCAAATTTCTCTGGAAAAACCTCTAAAATTATTGATGTAGCGGCTAAAAGCGGTTTTAAGCATTATAAATAAGTTATTTGCAACAAAGTTAGCAAACTTTGTATGGATGAGCGGTTGCTGCTTTGTTACTTTTGAACTATTTTTGCTCAAAATTTCTAAGATGAAAAATAGTATAGTTTTTTTAGTATTGTTAACGATTAATTTTTGCCTGGGACAAAGTAAATTTGATCAGAAGGAAAGTGAGAAGTTTCAAAAGACAATAAATTCGGAATATGCTGATGCTAAGACAAGTCCGTTAATGGCTGAAGATTTAAAAACCTTTAAAAGTTTAGATTTTTACCCCATAAATGCCAAATATTTTGTGAATGCTAGATTGGAGAAAGCAAAAAATGAAAAAGTTTTCGAAATGAAAACGACCGGAACAAGAACACCAAAATACATCAAATACGGAACTTTATATTTCACAATTGAAGGAGTTGCCCTTAAATTGAATGTTTACAAAAACATAGAGCTTTCGAAAACGAAGGAATATAAAGATCATCTGTTCTTACCATTTTCAGATTTAACTTCAGGAAAAGGAAGTTACATTGGAGGGAGATATATAGATTTAAAAGTCCCAAAAGGGAACACAATTGCGGTTGATTTTAATATGGCCTACAACCCATATTGCGCTTATAATCATAAATATTCATGTCCGATAGTTCCTTTGGAAAACGATCTGAATGTAGAAATCAAAGCAGGAGTTAAAGCATTTCACTAATGGAATTCTTTAATTTTCATACCCATCAGTTTAAAAGTCTGACCAATGTGCTGGAATTGGTCAATCAATACCCGCAGGAGTTTGATGCTTCGATTCCGTTTTATTCCATAGGAATTCATCCCTGGTACATAAAAGAGGATCAAATTGATGCTGAATTGAAAATTATAGAAGAAAAATTGCAATCGAATAACTGTCTGGCTATTGGCGAATGTGGCTTAGACAAAAGAATTGAGATTCCGTTGGAACAACAAATAATTGTTTTTCAAAAGCAATTGCTTTTGGCGGAGAAGTATCAGAAACCGGTAGTCATCCATTGTGTTGCCGCTTTTCAGGAAGTGATAGCACTGAAGAAGAAAATGAAAATTTCGATTCCGATGATTGTTCATGGTTTTTCTAAAAACAGTCAGATTGCCGCGCAGCTAATTAAAGAAGGATTTTATATTTCGTTTGGAAAATATCTTTTGCGAAATCCCGATTTGAAAGCTGTTTTTCATGCTGTTCCGAATGATCGCTTCTTTTTGGAAACTGATACAATCGAAGAAAGCATAGAGCAGGTTTACGAATTGGCCTCGCAATATAAAGGTTTAACCATTAAAGAATTGCAAAAGATTGTTTCGGATAATTTCAATACTGTTTTTGGGGAAAGTGATGAGAATTAAAAATTCAATTTTAGAAAATCCAAATTCCAAAAAGTTCTCGACTTCGCTCGAACTGACCAACATAAATTGTAGAGTGTAAATTGTAGAGTGTAAAATGTGAAATGTAAGACGTAAAATGTAGGGTGCAAAACGTGAAACCTGAAACTTGAAACTTGAAACAAAAAGAACAACCAGAAACCTGAAACAAATAAAAAAATAAACAAAAATAACAAGATTAACATATGGCAGAGTGGACAGAAAGAGCCGAGCTTTTATTTACTAAAGAAGGATTGCAAAACCTACAAAATTCCAATGTGTTGGTAGTAGGTTTAGGAGGAGTTGGATCATTTGCAGCTGAATTTTTGGCGAGAGCAGGAGTAGGAAGTATGACCATTGTTGATGGTGATGTGGTAGATATTACAAATATTAACAGACAGTTACCGGCTTTGCACTCCACTGTTGGACAGCCAAAAATTAAGATTGTCGGAGACCGATTGATGGACATCAATCCGGAATTAAAACTAACAAGAGTACAGGAGTTTTTGTCACCTGAAAGAGCTTTTGAGATGGTTTCTTCTGAATTTGATTATGTGTTGGACTGTATCGACAGTATTACACCAAAATTAAATCTGATTATCGCTGCGAAACGCAAAAGAGTAAAAATCATCAGCAGTATGGGTGCGGGTGGAAAGATGCTGGCTTCGAAAGTAAAAGTAACGGATATTTCAAAAACAATAAACTGTTATTTCTCTAAAACAATCAGAAAGCGTTTAAAAGCTGAAAAAATAAACAAACTAAAAGTAGTTTTCTCTTCTGAAATTCAGGACGATAAAAGCTTGAAACTAACAGACGGAAAAAACTTCAAAAAGTCATTTTACGGAACTAACAGTTATATGCCGGGATTATTTGGTTTGCATGTTGCTGAAACGGTGATCCGCTATTTACTTAATAAAAAGGAGGAATAGTTTAGTTTTCAGTCTCAGTCGCAGTCTCAGTTTTTACGCTGGTCAGTTCGAGCGAAGTCGAGAACCTCAGAACCTTAGCCTCTCAGAATCTTAGTACCTTAAAAAAAATGATAAAAACAGTAATTTTCGATATGGATGGTGTCATTGTAGACACAGAACCTGTACATCGTTATGCCTATTACAAACAATTTGCCGAACTGAATATTACAGTAACAGAAGAAATGTACACTTCGTTTACCGGATTTTCGACGCGAAATACCTTTCAAACGTTAAAAGGACTTTTTCCAAATATTGAACATGAAGTTGAAGATTTAATTCAACGAAAAAGAAATATTTTTAATGATGCCTTTGATACCAAAGAAGATTTGTACTTGTTAGAAGGTGTTGAAGATTTGATAAAAGATTTATACGCCAACGGAATACAGTTAATTTTGGCTTCTTCGGCTTCAAAAGTAACAATTGAACGCGTGTTTACCAGATTCAATTTACATCAATACTTTACTGATATTGTAAGTGGTGAAGATTTTCCGCAATCCAAGCCAAATCCGGCCATTTTTGTGCATGCAGCTTCGCTATCAAAAGCTCCGAAAGAAAACTGCATCATTATTGAAGACAGCACAAATGGAGTAAAAGCAGCAAAAGGTGCCGGCGTATATTGTGTGGGGTATAACAGTCATCATTCGAAATTACAGGATTTATCAGATGCCGATTTGATTATCAATCACTTTAGCGAGCTGAATGCGCAAAAAATATCACAGTTAGACGCTTGAATTATGTTAAATTTAACATTTATTCGTTAATTGAATTTGTAAATTTGAGGGAACAAAATAAACTAAGAAAATGAAAAAACTACTTATTGCATTAGCCATTGTTTTGGCTCCTTTTGCTTCAGAAGCACAAATAAAAACTCCGCAAGCGAGTCCAAAAGGATATATCAAACAAACCGTTGGATTGACTGACGTAGAAGTTACGTATTCAAGACCGGGTGCCAGAGGAAGAGCTGTATTTGGAAATCTGGTTCCGTTTGGAAAATTATGGAGAACCGGAGCTAATGAAAACACAATTATTAATTTTAGTGATGATGTAGTAATCGATGGGAAAACATTGAAAAAAGGTAAATATGCAATTTATACGATTCCTAAAATTGAAAGCTGGGAAGTTATTTTTTACCTTTCTACTGATAACTGGGGATTACCTGAAAACTGGAGTGATGCTTATGTGGCGCTGAGAACTACAGTAAAAGAAGATGCATTGCCAACTCCCGTAGAGACTTTCACTATTGGAATTAATGGTTTAGATCCAAATTATGGATATTTAGAAATCTCCTGGGAAAATTCTCATGTAGCATTAAAATTTGAAGTGCCAACTGCAAAAACAGCAACGGCAAGCATCGAAAAAGTGTTAGGTGGACCAAGTTCAAACGACTATTTTTCAGCAGCAACTTATTTGTTCCAGTCGAATGGTAATATCGATACTGCCAGAACTTATGTTGATAAATCATTGGATTTAAGTGCAGATAAACCTTACTATATCTTAAGATTAAAATCTCAAATTCAGGCAAAACAAGGAGATAAAAAAGGTGCGATTGAAACCGCTAAAGTTTCTCTTGCTGCTGCAGAAGCTGCTAAAAATCAGGATTACGTAAAATTAAACAAAGACAGTATCGCTGAGTGGAGTAAATAAGGATTCACCAGAGTATCAAATCCAAAAAAATATAAATCCAAATTCCAATGTTCAATTGGAGTTTGGATTTTTTTTGTTTAGAATTGTTCAGAAAGTTTTTTAGACAAAGTTATTGTTTGACAATTCACCTGGTGTCCCTTGTATAAACCCCAACGCTCTTTGCGGTTAAAAAAACTCATCTAAATACAGACAGACTTGTCTGTATTTACTGGAAATTGCTTATATTTGTAATTCAAAACAGACAATAGACATGCAACCCAAAGAACGAATTTTAGAAAAAGCCTCCTTTTTGTTTCATACCCAAGGATATAATTCCACAGGAATCAACCAAATTATTGAAGAAGCAAAAGTGGCAAAAGCGAGTTTTTATCAGCATTTTAAATCAAAAGAAGATTTATGTGTTGCTTTTTTAGAGTGGCGTCATGAATATTGGTTTACGAAGCTGGAACAATTCACTTCAGATCAAAAAGATTCTAAATTAAAAGTTTTGACTTCTTTTGACTTTTTAGTAGCCATGAATCAAAAAGAAAATTTCAGAGGATGTAGTTTTTTGAACCTACTTTCAGAAATACCTTCAGATAACGAGAAAGTACTGAGTGTAATTCAAAGCCATAAATCAGACTTACGAAATTACTTTAAATCGGAGATTGAGAATGAACTTTTGGCAGATCATATTTATTTACTATTTGAAAGCTGTATCATCGAAAGTCAGTTATTCAAATCCAATCATCTTATTGAGCAATCAAAGAAAATAATTCAAACTTTAATTTTGTAGTTATGGAACAGAAGTTACCATTGCCGCCTTTTACTTATGAAACGGCATTAGAGAAAATTCAATTGGCAGAAGACGCCTGGAACAGTCAGGATCCTGAGCGTGTTTCAAAAGCGTATACCGTTGACAGCGAATGGCGAAACAGAGATCAGTTTGTGAATGGAAGAGAGGCCATCATTCGCTTTTTGACTCAAAAATGGGAGAAGGAAAGACATTACAAGCTAAAAAAAGAATATTGGGCACATACCGAAAACAGAATTGCCGTGCGATTTGAGTACGAATATCAGAATTTGGAAGGGAATTGGTTCAGAGCTTACGGAAACGAAAATTGGGAATTTGATGCTAATGGACTTATGCAAAAACGATTTGCCAGTATAAACGACTTACCAATTAAGGAAGAGGATAGAAAATTAAAGTAATAGGGGGTCGTTTTTATTTTCAGATTACGGGTTGATTTGTGTGCATATTATTAAACGCAGATTGACACGGATTTTTTTTCATGTTCATTTTCATAAAGGAAAATTTCGAGTCTAGCTCCGAAGGAGCGAAATAGGTATAGCGTAGCAAAAATCGCCCTGTAGGGTAAAAGCTCCGGAGGAGCGGCATGATTTATCAGAGGGAGAAGTTTATAAATAATTGATTTTAAGAGAGTAATATGATTTGTTACACCAAATGACCACAATATTGATTAAAACATTAAAAAACAAATCCGCGTCAATCTGCGCTTTCGTGAAACGAATCTGTAAAATCAGCGTATCATATTCTAAAACTCTAAGATAAAGCCCATGCAAAACTAGTTTAGACCAGGTGGTTCAGGAATTCTAATATTTTTCTTAATCTTTTTGACAATCAAAAGATAAAATGTGATTCCGCCTAAAATAATGAGTAGTGCAATTTGCAATTGTCCAAGGCTATTGTTCTTACTGTACATCGCATTGGCGCTCGCTAATTTTGCTTTTCCTTCCTGAATCTGAATTTGTGATAAAGCTTCCAGGGTTTTTAGAGCTTCATTGCTTGAAATGGCAATTTTATTCCAGTTTTTAGCAGTAACCTGATCATTTATTTCTTTACAGGAACTTAAAAAAGCATCGAAATACTGTTTTTCGGTATTGGTCAGTACAGTTTTGGCGTACAAATCGTCAATGGTGTGGATAACATTTAACGTCTGGATGATCTCATCTTTTTTGATTGTCTCGCTTAAATCCAATTTTTCAGCTTCTGATTTTATAAAATGGAGTTCTTTGGAGTATTGAAAAATGTAATGCGCAACCACTAAGCGGTCTTTGTAAATTGCGTTAATATTTTCATTTACATTTTTTGAGTTTTGAAGTGTGTTGAAATTCCCCAGAAGAATTAAAAGCATTACAATCAATAAAATAAAAGCAGCTTTAGTCTTATTGCTGTATTTTTTCAAATCTTTCATAGAGTTAGAATTTAAACGGTTGCTTTCTCAAAGATAGAAATTTTGCTGAAGAATTGGCTTGAAGTTAGATGTAAGATGTAAGATGTAAGATGTATGGTGGTTTTAATTTCCTGGATTATCACTACAACTCATTCAAAAAAAATAATCTTCTAAAAATAAATTTAGAAGATTATTTTTTAATTATCCGGTTTTAAATTTTTGAATTAAAAAAAAGCGGATGCTAAATTTAGGTTTTACAATTATTCGATAATGATTTCTTCAGTGTCCGGTTCATTTCTAAAAAAGGCCAGCTGCATGAACAGTGAAAGAACAATTGTTAGAATAGCTCCAATAAAGTTCAACCATAAGTACCCCAGTTTTTCCTGTCCGCTCGGGTAAATTGCAATCATAAAATAATAGATGATAAATATGGTTAACTGACTGATTATGGCGCTATAAAACATGGCCTTGGCTTTTACACGGCGCAGGTAGAATCCAACCAAGAAGATACCTAAAACAGTTCCGTAGAAAATAGATCCAATAATGTTTACCAATTGAATTAAGTTTTCGAACAAAGTTCCCACACAGGCAAAAAGTATGGCTACAATTCCCCAGAATAAAGTAAAAAACTTGGTTGCGTTCAGATAATGTTTCTCTGATTTTTCCGTTTTCAGATTTCGCTTGTAAATATCAATTGCGGTCGTCGAAGCTAAAGCATTTAACCCTGAAGCCGTTGAAGACATTGCTGCTGAAAGAATTACGGCTAAAAGCAGTCCGATTAATCCTTTAGGCAAGTAATTGAGAATAAAGTGAAAGAAAACATAATCTTTATCATTAGTTTCACTGTTACTGTCTGCCTTGGAAATGATTTCTTTGGCACGATCACGAAGGTCTTTTTCTTTATTGGATAAAGTAACCAGTTCTTTTCGTAAAATCGGATTGTCAAAATCCTGATTCAACTGGTCGATGTACAATAAATTAATCACTTTTTTGTCCTCCGATAAAGTGCTTAGTTTTTTCTCTAAAGCATGGTACTCCTCTTTGTAAGGTGATTTTTCAATGACAATTTTATTGTTGGGATTGAAGTTTAGCGGAACGGGATTGAACTGAAAAAAGACAAAAACCATCACACCTGTTAATAGGATGAAGAATTGCATTGGCACTTTTAAAATTCCGTTCATAATGAGTCCCATTTGACTTTCACGAACTGATTTTCCCGATAAATAACGGCCAACCTGCGATTGATCGGTTCCGAAATAGGCAAGAGCAAGGAAAAAACCACCGGTAATTCCACTCCAGAAGGTATATTTTTCTTCCGGATCAAAAGAGAAATCGACAATATTCATTTTATCGTTGGCTCCGGCAATGTGCAGCGCACTGGTAAAAGTCATATCGTTTGGCAGGTAATGCAGAATCAGGAAAAAAGTAATAAACATTCCTGACATGATTACGAACATTTGCTGCTTTTGTGTTACGTTTACTGCTTTTGTTCCCCCGGAGAAGGTATAAATGATAACCAGGACTCCAATCATGATGTTCATTATTGTTAAATTCCATCCCAAAAGAGCCGAGAGTATAATCGCCGGAGCATAAATGGTCAAACCAGTTCCTAAACCTCTCTGAACCAAAAATAAAATGGCAGCTAAAGAGCGGGTTTTTAAGTCGAATCTCTTTTCGAGAAACTCGTAAGCGGTAAATACCTTATTTTTATGATAAAGAGGAATAAAAGTGACACAAATGACAATCATGGCAATTGGCAGTCCAAAATAGAATTGTATGAAACCCATTCCGTCGTGATACGCCTGCCCGGGAGTCGAAAGAAAAGTAATAGCACTGGCTTGTGTAGCCATAACCGATAATCCGACAGTATACCAAGGGGTTTCGTTGTTTCCAAGAATAAAATCTTCGACGTTTTTACTTCCTTTGGTTTTCCAAGAGCCGTACCCAACAATGAATAAAAGAGTAACGATCAGTACGATCCAATCAAATAGCTGCATAGGTTATGAGTATAATTTCATGATTAAGAAAAAAATCAGAATGTAAATGGCGTTCGCTACTAAAACATAAGTGTAGCTTTTCTTCCATTTTTTAATTTTTTTAGTTTCCATATTCTGAATAGTTTACTTTTTTAATTCCTGTTTGGGAGCTTCTATGGGCTGTTTTAATGAAATCATATTCGATAGCAATCGATAAGCTCCGGCAACACCTTCAGGCAGTTCTCTAAAGAAGCTTAAGCCGGTGTAAATATAGTATCCTTTTCCATAGGGCGCCACCAATAAAGCACCATTTTTAGCTGATTCTCCTTTGTCATGAGAGGAAAGAATAGGGGTAAAAGCAGGATCGTACTGATCAGGATAATACAAACCTTGTTCTTGTTTCCAGCCTTCAAAATCTTTAGCACTGATTTTGTTTGGCGTGTTTAGGATAGGATGATTTGGAGCCAGAAAAGTGATTTTAGCATTTTCTTCGGTCACACGGTCGTTTGATATTTTTAACGGATAAGGAGCAATTTGATCGGTTACCGTTTGTCCGTATGTATTGTATTGTACAATCATGTTTTTACCACTTTTCACAAAGTTGAAAAGAATATTTTGTTTGTGAGCCAAAGCATTTATGGTATTGTAGGCGCGTACTCCGGTCATTACCACATTGAAGGAATCCAGCTTTTCAGGAGTGATTTCTTCCGGTTTAATAACACTGACTTTGTATCCCATTTGGGCTAAACTTTCCGGAACTTCATCGCCGGCACCCATAATATAAGCTATCGAATCACCATTTGTTTTTAACTCAATTCGGATACATTTGGACTCAGCCGGTTTTAAAACCATTTGTTTGGTAATATGACTGTAATCGATAATCGTCTGATCTTTGTCAAAACGTTTGCCATCAACAATAGCAATACTTTTAGCAACAGCTTCTTCCGGATTTACGGGTGGCGTAACTTCAAAGTAAAAGATCTGTTCGTTTCCTTTTTTCTCTAAAGCAAAAGGAATTTCTTTAGGAGAAACGCTCCAGCTTTTTGGTAATTCCAATTGCAAATTTCCTTTGATACCGTCTTTACCGGCACGTACTTTTACCGGAACCAACTTGCTTTTCGTACTTCCAAAAATTAAAACTTTTTCAAGGACAGAAGTTGTAACCTCAGGAACGATGTCAAGGAAATTATACATCTCACCCTTTACACCATCATTGTATTTGTAAATTACGGTGCGTTCGAAGGGGATTTCTACACCATTTATTTTTACATTGAAAACAACTTTAACCTGTCTGATAATATCCGGAATTCCAATATTTTCCTGATTAGAAACCGTGTACATTCCTTCGGTTGCTTTTTCTTTTAACCAATAAGGCTGCGTATATTCTAATGTAGCTGGAAGCTGAATTTGGTAGCTTATTTTTTGATCCTTATTGTTTTTTAACAGTATATTCTGCGGTGTATTTTTTAGATCCGGTAATGAAGTCACACTGTTCAACTGCATTTCGACTGAAGATCTGTTAATGGCTTCCAGAGTTACTTTTATGGAACTTCCCGGAGTAGCTTCCTGTTCAATTGCAGAGGCTTCCAGATACAATCCGGTACAGGAAGCGATGATGTTCTTGATGGCAATTGATTTTACAGATTTCCAGTGATCGTCTTCAAGTGCTTCAATCATCGTATAGGCTTTAACCAGATCCGGAATGCTGGCTGATGGATTACCGAAATCATATTTAGCGATGATAGAAGAGATTAAATCTCCCACCGGTTTTCCGTTTTTAACGCGGTTCCATGACGTATCAATTCCTTCAAACAAATTATTTTTGTCTGTCGGACGATCTCCGTTGATGAGTTCTAAAAATTCGGTTTCGTCACCGCGTGATCCGGTACTTCCAAAACCTTGTGATTGATGTCGGCTTCGGCTTAAAGCAGCAATTTCCTGATTTGATTTTCCAATTCCCGGATAATAAACTCCGGTTTCCAATTGAATAAAGTTGGATTTGTTTGCTGCGTTAAATTTTTCCTGACTTCCGTAGAACCACCACGAAGTATTGAAAAACTGACGTTTTACCTGCCAGGGTTTTACATATTTTAATTGTTCCGGATATATTTTCGGATCATTTGTGAGTTTAAAGCTTTCAACGCTCAGCATCGCTGATGATGTATGGTGCCCGTGTGTAGTACCCGGAGAGCGGTGATCAAATCGGTTAATGATAACATCCGGTTGAAATTTTCGGATCGTCCAAATCATATCGGCCAGTACCTTATCTTTATTCCAGATTTCTAATGTTTCATCAGGAGTTTTAGAGTAACCAAAATCATTTGCACGGGAGAAAAACTGTTCTCCGCCATCAATTTTTCTGGCTTCGATTAGTTCCTGAGTTCTGATAACACCCAACAATTCACGTAATTGCGGACCAATTAAATTTTGTCCTCCGTCACCGCGGGTTAAAGACAAATAACCTGTTCTGGCATTAACTTCATTGGCCATATAAGAAATTAAGCGGGTATTTTCGTCATCCGGATGTGCTGCAATGTACAATACGGAACCTAAAAAGTTTAATTTTTTAATCTGATTGTAAATTTCAACAGAACTTGGTTTTTGTGGTTGTTGTGCAAAAGAAAGGGTAATGCCTGATAAAAAAAATAGAAGAATTTGTATCTGAATTTTTCGCATAATAAGGTTAGGTGTTTTTTGATAGCGTTTCAAAAATACTAATTAAATCATGGAAGAGTATTTAAATGAAATGTTAATGTTTGGTTATTGATTTGCTTTTTTAAGAAAATTGATTCAAAAAAAAAGCTGCCAGATTAAATCTGACAGCTTTATAGAAAGTGGTATTTCTTAGGATTGCAGTAAATTATTTCAATTTATTTTCTGTGTCTTTATAGTTTCCTGTAATGGTAACATTACTGTTCTTGGTTACTTTTCCATAAATGGTAATAGAAGAGCTGTTTCCAATAAAGTTAATCTTAGCACCACTGTTTAATAGTAAGTCTCCCCAAATCACTACAGTACCTTCAACTTGTAATGTCGCATTACTGTTAATAATAAGCTGTGTTGGGTTAGACTGACCGTATTTTCCCTGAGACAATGTTCCTTTCATGTTGAAAGTTCCACCACTGTTTAAGGTTAGATTATTTTGAACCGTAATTGAACCGCAATGCGTTAATACTGCACCCGAATTAATGATAGCAGAGCTAATAGATGTAGCACCGGAATACGATTTAACTTCATTTGAGTTCAGAATCAGATTTTGTCCCTGATTATAAATTCCATATCCTGTACAGCCATCAAAAGTGGTGTTTGGTTTTTCCATCTTGATAATTTTCAAACCGCCTTTTCCACTGGCTACATAGATAAAATTACCACTTGATTTTACATAGTTTGACGAACCTAAAATATCAACAGTTCCCAGTAAACCAAGTTGTGCCCCTGTTTTATATACATTTAAACCTGCAGCACCATTGGCTACAAAGGCATAACCTTCATTAACAGAAAGGGCATTGGTAACATTCTCTTCGCCGGCAACAGCTAATGGAATAGTCTGTAATTTTGAACCGCTATTAAGGTCATAAACCCCTAAACCTTTATATCCTTCTGATACTAATACTTTTGTACCATCAAAATCTATCGTTCTTTTTGAAGCCTTTACATCTGTTGATGTGGTAAAGCTTTTTTGTAATGCCAGTGTTGATTCGTTATAAATGTTTACTCCTTTTGTTCCGCTCAAAGTCACAACTTTATCTCCGTTAATCGCTACAGAACGTAAGTCTTCGACGGAAACCTTTCCTGAGATTGCTTTAGAAGCAGCATTGATTTTAAACAAACTTCCCTGATCTCCGGTTACTGCAAAATAAGAGCTTGAGTTCGAAGTAACATCGGTTGTTACGTAACCTTCTACATTAGTTGTAGTGTATTTATCTGTTAGCATACCTGAACTTAAAGGCATGTTAATAACAATTGCAGGGCTTTTTAGAGTCGAATTTTTATCGATATCGGCCGCTGCACCAATAATAAGACTTCCATTTGAATAGGTAAGTGAAGTAATATCGGTGTTGGCTATTAAAGCAGAGGTGATCAATTTAGGCTTATAAGGATCAGATACATCAATAACATCGATAGCTCCCGAATATGCGTCACCACTCATGGTATAAGCAACGTAAGCATAGTTTCCGTTAACCGCTACATGACTGGCCTGTAACGTTCTCCCGCTATTGTCTTTTGGTGGATTAACTTCTGCGATTTGGACCAATGGAAAATCGGTAGCCGAAGCTTGAGCGCTATTGAACAGTTTGCCTGTTGAAGCTGATGAAGCTGTAGTAGAGATTACTCCCGAATTGGTATAATCAAGTCTCTTATTTAAAGCTGTAATATCGCTATTGATTTCGATGTTGTTATTTGCTGCCTGATCATTTGTTGCAGAGTCGTCATGATTTGTACAAAATGTAAAAAGGAACAACACGGATAATGAAAATAAATAAACACGCTTTTTCATATAAGGTATATTTAGTGGTTTAAAATTTTGTGCAAAATTACAGTTTTAAACGTAATGTCTTGATATTGTTATGTATAATTTAACTTTTTAAAGTGTTTTGATCGATATTTTTATGTTTTCCTCGTTAAATTAACGTTTTAATTATTTAGTATGCATGCATAAAAAAAGAGTATCATGATTTTGATACTCTTTTATATTGAAATTTAATGATTTAGCAAAAATTAGCCTCTTCTGCGACCGTAGTGACCATCGTGGTCATCATCATCGTCATCATCGTCGTCTCTATCATGTTTATGACGTTTTTCGTAACGCTTTTTATCATAATGACGATCGTCATAACCATATCTTGGTCTTGGTTTGTAACATCTTTGTGGAGCACCATGGTATCCTTTGTAATACTTTACTCTGTGACGATCAAAGTAAACATAAGGAGTTCTGCCGTGATAATCAGTCAAAACTACTTTGTAACCTCCATATAAATCATAGTTTCTGTATTGTCTCGGCAAGTAGGTTGTTCTTACCCATCGGCCTCCTCCAAAGTATAAAAACTGTGAAGCTCTAACATCATAGTAAGCTTCGATGTCCGGTAGATAATAATACTCCATTTCTGCATATCCTGCCGGTCCCCAAGCCGGAGGCGTTCCTATGTTAACATTTACAGATACCTGCGCTTGCGTGGCATTTGCAACCAGGAGAAAAAGTCCTGCGATTGCTAATTTTATTGTTTTCATTTTTTTTAATTTAGAGTTAAGGTTGATCTTGTTTGGTGATATTCATATACTGTGCCAAAAATTAAAGCATCGTGCATTTCATCGGATAAATGATGCATTTTGACGACTTTTAAAAAAAAGAATTGGTTTTAAAGTGTTGAATACTAGATATTTTGTGGTTTGTGTTTTTTTTGAAAAAAAATAAAGAAAAATAGATTTTTTACTATTTATACTCTACAATTCTTGGTTTAGCCAGTTCAAAACTTTGTAGACCAAAATCAGAGGTCTGAAAAGTATTGGTTTTAAAAACATTATCTCCCTGAAAAGGAATAGTAGGGTAGTAAGAAAGTGAAATCTGGAAGGAACTGAATACTAAGTAGTCATTATTGATCGACAAACCGAGGGTTATTTTTTGGTAGGCTTTATTTCTTCCAACGGCATCGTTTGGACCTCCTAATACAGCCAGTCCGTAATTAAAGAACGGATTGATACGAAATCCCAGAAGAGCATAAGGAGAATAAGTTTGCGTTTGAAGAGACAGCACCACCTTATTTGTTCCATAGATCGCAGTATTAAACCCAGCCAAACCATTTTCTTCGTTAATATTAAGTTGATCTCCAATGATATTTTCCCGATTAGCACCTATAACGATGAACGGGTTTACAAACTGACGAAGTTTCCAGTCTCCGATGCGAAATAGCTTTGTAAAGTAATTGGATTCAAATGAGAAGGCCGTTTGGTAGGTTTTAGAATCATGAAAAAAAGTGCCGGCTTCCAGATTAGTACTAAAAAATCCCCAGCGGTGATAATTTCCAAAAGAGAACTGCGCTCCTGCATAAGGGCGCCATTGTTTGTTTTTGTATTGGTACCCTAAAGTAATTCCGTAGATTTTTCCAATGGGAACGTCCTCTGTCTGACCATTTCTAAAAATATAACTGTCTTTTATAAATTTGCGTCGGTTTAAACCAATTCCGCTTAAAATGAGTTTTTCATCAGAGTAAAAACGAGTAGGATCGTAGAGTTCCGTGGGAGCTTCAGTATAATTGACGTTCAGAAAACGTGCAGTTGCCACCAGGTTGGTGATACCCTCCTCATCCTGAGTTACCTTACTGGCATGTCCTGCCCAAAAGTCCTGAAAATTATTTTTAAAGGGTTGAAAAGCATACGATTTATCAGGTGCCTGCAAAGAGTCTTTTCTATAGTTCTGACCTAAATATGCACCGCCTGCCCACTTTGTTAAAGGGGAATAGAAAAGCCGTTCAATGTTGATGCTTTTCGTGTAGTTGTTATCAAGATCAATCTTGTAGTATAAAGTGGTTCCTATATAAGTATTTTTGATATTGGGAATGTTATAGCTTACTTCGTTGGCAGTACGGCCATCTTTAAATCGGTTGGTATGTTTGTAGTCCAATTGCTGCCCCGTTCCAAAAAAGTCTTTTTCTTTAATTCCAAAAGACACCTGATTACCCGAAATCGCAAACCTGGGAATGGTACTCCACGAGTCCAGAACTCTAATTGTTACATCAACTGAATCCGAAGCTACTCCGGTTATCTTATTCGTTATTCTTACAGCTGTCACATATCGTTGAGATCGTATCAAACGCTCGGATTCCTGCACTTTGTAGGTATCGTAAGGCGTATTTTTTTTAAAGAGCAATAGGTTGTAGATCGCTATTTTTTTTGTTTTTAAATGCAGTCTGTTTCCCGTTCTTTCTCCCCAGTTTTTAGGCATCTTGGCAGTATCTGTAACTGAATGCCCGAAGGGATCAAGTGTTATAATATTAATGTTCCGAATGATTTTTCCACTAAAATCAGTGGTGTCGTTTTGTGCTACAATTTCTTTTTTTTGAGTCTTGTCTCCTCTGAAGAACAGTTTATGAAGGGTTTGAGTGAATTTATTTTTTTTAGAGTAATTTCTAATTCTTTGGTAAACTTCTGTGCTGTCTTTTTTAGTTTCTGCGTTTTTCTGTGGTGGATTAACCTGTGCATAGGCGCCTTGTAAGCAAAAGCATAATAGAATAAAAACGACTATTTTTTTATTTACAGACATTATATAACTTTTTATCGGCTTAAAGGTTAATTTGTAGATGAATATAAGCAATTATTATCACTCTTTAAAACAATAGATTAGTATTTCGGTAAAGGCAATTTTGTTTATGGCGTTTCCCTCCGGGTCGGGCTGTACGCTAAATCTTTTGCAATAGGAGATTGGGGAGATGTAAAAAAGTGTAGGGATTGCAAAAGGATATCGCTGCCATCCCTAACGCTTTGAGAAGAAAAAATATTTTGTTGAATAAAGTCTTATTAAGATTTAAGAGTTTGTCTTAATCAAAAAACTCCTTTTCTTCGTATTGAACCGGCATTATCGAAATTCCTTTTTGCAGGAGTAAATTATTGGGAAAAATAATCTTTTCGCCATCCTTTGTTTTTAAGTTCACATGAAAGGCGCTAATATCCTCAATTTCTGCTTCGATTGGAAAGTCTTTATCATGAATTTTAATAGTATCTCCAATTCGGAAAGGAAAAGAAAAAAACAAAATCATTCCCGAAGTTATATTGCTCAAAATAGACCACTGAGCAAACATAGCCACTCCAATTACAGTTGCAATAGAAGAAACTGTTATAAAAATATCTTTGGTTTCAACGCCCCAAATTACAATCAGACTAATCATTACCAGTATATTCATGAGCAAATGAATGTACTTGATCACTAAATTGGTACGATGCTCCAATAACTGACTTGTACTGGCATAACGGCGAATTAGTTTCGCAACAATAATACGCAACGCTATCAGAACGAGAATCAGTATTATGGTAGTTAAGATCTCCTGGCTATATTCTTTGAAAGAAAACATAAATAAATTTTTACACTAAAGTACTCAAATATTCATAAACTTTAGCTGTTGGCAATCCCATAACATTAGTATAAGAACCTTCGACTTTTGCAACTGCCATAAAACCAAACCATTCCTGAATACCATAAGCTCCGGCTTTATCGTACGGCTTGTAATTTTCGATGTAGTACAAAATAGCTTCATCTGATAAATCATTAAATGTAACTTTTGTAATATCATTCAACAGGGTAGAAGAGTTGTTGGTCTTAAAACAAACGGACGTGATCACTTCATGAGTAGTGTTGGATAATGACTTGATCATAGCAAAGGCTTCCTCGGCATTTTTTGGTTTGCCTAGTGCTTTATTCTCATGCCAAACAATGGTATCACTGGTCACCAGAATTTCATTTTCATTTAGTTCACCTTCAAATGCACTGGCCTTTAACGCTGCCAGATAATCTGTGATTTCGACTGCTTTTAATTCAGGCGGATAGATTTCTTCTATGTCTTTTAACCTAATTTCGAAGTCAAGATCCAGGTCTTTAAAAAACTGCTGTCTGCGAGGCGATCCCGAAGCCAGAATTAAGGTATATTTTTTTAGTTTTTCTTTAAGCATTGTACTTGATGTTTAAGGTGATAACGAGAATGGATAAAATTCCGAAGAATAAAATTAGCTTTAAAACGGTACTTAAATGGTGAAATTCTTTTTGACTTTTCGCTCCAAATATTTTTACGATAAAATACAATAAAGGAGCCAGAACAAATGCAAAAGCATACAATGCAGCGATAAAAAGATTATTCTCAACAAAATAGGTTTTGATATAAAGTAAACAAGAAATAAAAGGAATTATGGCAAGTCCCAAAGCTATTTTTGCGCTTCTGCTAATTCCAATAGCGATCGGTAATGTGTTCATCCCCTGATTGTAGTCGCCATTATGATCCTCAATGTCTTTAACGATTTCCCGAATAAAATTAATCATAAAAGCAAATACAGCATAATCAGTTAAGATCGAGAAGAAACTCGCCATTTGCGCCTGATTCTCAGAATTTGTAGCAGGAAAAAGGTCGAAAATTCCAATAATCAATACACTTACCGAAAGCAATAAGGCCACAATAAAATTTCCCAGAACCATGATTTGTTTTAATGTTGTCGCATAAAAGTAAAGCAGCGAGGCAATTAAAATAAAAATCGAAGCAAACATCGGTCGCATAATGACATTAGACAAAAAGAATCCAATAGCAACTCCTGTAATATTGAGTCCAATATAAATGTTATAGGCTGTTGTTTCAGAAATTCCTTTACCAACTACAACATCAGCAGGTTTATTAATACTATCTGTTGCAACATCGTAAATGTTATTGATTACATAGCCCGCTGCTGCCAGTAAAACGGTACTTAGAACCAATAATCCGTATTGCCAGTCCGCTAAAGCTAAAGGAATATTTTGCTGTTTTAGAAAGGCATAACGAAATAATAGCTGCATAAAAGCCAGCATGAGCAGGTTTTTGTATCGAATGAGTTTGAGGAATTTCATTTTTTTTTAAGGTGCTAAGGTTCTGAGAGGCTGAGGGGCTAAGTTTTTTTGTGAGACGTAATTTGTGAGACGTAATTTGTGAGATGTGAGATGTGAGATGTGAGATGTAAGATGTAAGATGTTGAATGTAATCATTAATCTGCAATCTAAAATCTAAAATCTAAGATCTACAATCTAAAATCTACAATCCCTAGTCGTGTTTTCCGTTAAAATGTTCTGTCCATTTTCCCTGAACTTTCATTACTTGTTCGATTACGTCACGTGCGGCACCTTTTCCACCATTTACGTGTGAGATATAACGACAAATATTCTTAATTTCCGGACTTGCATCTTGCGGACAAGTTGGTAAACCTACTAATTTCATAACATGAAAATCCGGGATATCATCGCCCATATATAAAACCTGTTCCGGTTGAATGTTATAAGTCTCCGTATATTCTGTAAAAGTTGCTACTTTGTCGGGAGTTCCTAAATGAATATCATTAATCCCTAAATTACGCAAACGCACACGAACGCCTTCGTTGCTTCCGCCTGAAATAATGCAGACATTGTAACCGCTTTCAACTGCTGCTTTCATCGCATAACCATCACGAATGTTCATGGTACGAAGAATTTCTCCTTCATTGGTTACAAAAACGGAACTGTCGGTAAGTACACCATCAACATCAAAAACGAAAGTGGTGATGTCATTCATTATTTCTTTATAATTTTTTGCCATTATTTTGTATAGATTGAGTTAGTATTTTATAAATATTCTTTTGATTTTCATGGTTTAAATACTCTAAATGCGCTTCGATTGTAGAAGAATCTTTGCGTTTAGCAGGTCCGGTTTGAGCGTCAATCGGGTCTAGTGTATTTATTTTTTGAGCAGTTTCCTGTATTAAAGGTTTCAAAACGTCAAATGGCACCTGATGTTCTTTACAGATTTCCTGTCCGATTTGATACAGATGATTGGTGAAATTATTCACAAAAACGGCTGCAACATGCAGTGCCTTTCTTTGATTGGAATTAATAGGGGAAACGGACTGCGAAATGCTTTTGGCGGCTTTTTCCAAAACACGGAAATCAAAAGTGTTTTCGGCTTCCAGACAAATCGGAATTAATGAAAAGTCAACTGAGGCATTTTTAGAAAAGGTTTGAAGCGGATAAAAAACACCTCGACGATTTTTAATGTCCAAAGTCTCAATTGGAGCAGCTCCTGAGGTATGAACCACAAGACGATTTTGAAAAGGCAGTTGTTTTGAAACTTCGGAAATTGCATTGTCTGAAATCGCGATAATATACAGATCAGCTTCCAGCAAAGAGTCAAAGTTATCTGTGATTTTTTCAAAACTTACCAAAGAAGCAAGGGCTTCCTTTTTTCTCGAAAACACCTGCACAATTTCTATTGCTTCACTTTTAGAGAAAGCCTTGATCAAATGCTGGGCAACATTTCCGGAACCAATAATTGTAATTCGAATCATAGCGCAAAATTAGCATTATTTTTTTTAAAGAGTAATCATTTTAGGTAAAGAGGTTTAAAATTTCAGAATTCAATTGTCCTCTCAAAAAAAGCTGATAAGTAAGGTAAATATTGATAATTAATGCTTAAAAAATCATTTTAAGAACTAAATTTGAAAAATAAAAACTGATAATAAAAAGAAATGAAAAAAACATTTACAACACTTGCACTATTATTTATAAGTGGAGTATCCTTTGCACAACAAATAGGAAGTGGATTTGGACCAAGTATTTCCAATTTTACTACAGATTTAAAATCTGGTGTTTATTCAGGTCTAAATCCTGTGGGCATGACTTTAGATAATAGTTATACCGGCTGGCAGCATTTGTTTGTACTTAGACATGATAATCCGGATAATAATCATCAGTTACAAATTGCATCCTCATTTAGTACGAATGATAGATTGTTTTTTAGAAAAATAGCAGTTTTAGGAAGTTTATCGTCATCAAATCCTTCTTGGGTAGAAGTGGCAACACGAGGGGCCAATATTTTTACAGGAGATCAGGCTGTTAATGGTGGAATTTCGAGCTCAGCTTCAGGAGATTTAGGAGGGTATTTAAGTTTAGTAAATTATTCAAAAACATCTCCTTCAACTGCTACGAGATGGACTATATATAACATGACAGGCCCTTATGGAAACAGTTTGCAATTTTGGGCATATGATAATTTAAGTTGTGCTGGAGGTTTATGTAGTAATCGATTTACCATAATGGATAACGGAAATGTTGGTATTGGAACAACAACTCCTCAAAACAAGTTAGATGTAAACGGAACAATTCACTCAAAAGAAGTAAAAGTCGATATGATTGGCTGGTCAGATTTTGTTTTTAAAAAAGAGTATGATTTACCTACATTGGCTGAAGTTGAAAAGCACATTAAAGAGAAAGGACATTTAGAAAATATTCCTAGTGAGAAAGAAGTTTTGGAAAACGGAATCAGTCTGGGAGAAATGAATGCTAAACTTTTACAGAAAATTGAAGAGTTGACATTATATTCCATTCAGCAATCAAAAGAGATTGAACTACTTAAAGAAGAGAATAAATCATTTAAAACACTGGCAGAAAGACTTTCTAAAATTGAACAAAAAGTTAAGTAAAGTTTAGCCACAGATTATACGGATTGTAATGATTTTGTTGATTTGTTTAGAAAGTACGTACTGTACTAAATAAAGCTTGCTAAAAGAATAAATCTTTTTTTAATCCTGTAATCTGTGGCATAAAAAAACAGATTCATGTACTGAATTATTGATTTGTAAGATTAAGCGTATATTTTTTTAAAAAATGATTTGATTTACTAATTTATATTTGGTTTTTATTAACAAATTACAGCCGTTGCAAATCAACATTTTTAAGTATTTTTGTGCCACTTTTATACAATGTAATTCCTTAAAAATGGATAAAAAAATATTCTCTTTTTTGTTTTCTACACGATTAATGGCCGTTCTTTTTATAGCATTCGCAGTTGCAATGGGTGTTGGAACTTTTATCGAAAGTAAGTACAACACAGATACAGCCCGAATTTTAATCTATAATACCTGGTGGTTTGAGGCGATAATGGTCATTTTTATGATTAATTTCTTTGGAAACATCAAACGTTACCAATTACATAAAAAGGAAAAATGGGCTACTTTATTACTTCACCTGGCCTTTATTTTTATTCTTTTAGGGGCTTTTATTACGAGATATATCAGTTATGAAGGAATGATGCCTATCCGAGAAGGGGCTGCTGAGAATCAAATTTATTCTGATAAAACATTCCTGACGATTTTTGCAGACGGAGAATATAAGGGAGAAATGAAACGCAGAGTTTTTGAGAAAAACCTGTTATTTTCGCCTGTTACCAATAATGATTTTACGATTTCCGGAAAATTCGACGAAACTCCATTCGAAGTATCGTATGTGAATTACATCATGGGAGCTAAAGAGACTATAAAACCGGATCCAACAGGAACGTTATACTTAAAAATGGTAGAAGCAGGTTCTGGCGGACGTGAGGAACATTACCTGAAAGAAGGTGAAGTACAAAACATTCACAATGTACTATTTGCGTTAAACAAACCAACTGCAGGTGCAATTAATATCAATACCACAGGAGACAAATATACTATTCAAACGCCTTTTGAAGGAGAGTTTATGCGAATGGCCGATCAGTTAAAAGGTAAGGTGAGTAAAGATAACGTACAGCCTCTAATGATGCGTTCTTTGTACAGTATTGGTGATATCAGAATTGTATTTCCTGACCCTGCTGTTAAAGGAGTGGTTGATTATGAGTCTAATAACGATTACAAAGCAAAATCACATCATGATGCTTTGATTGTAAAAATTAAAGCGGACGGACAAGAAAAACAAGTGAGACTTTTAGGGTCTAAAGGAAGTGTTGGAGAACCTCAGACAGTTAAAATTGGAAAAATCGAATACAGTCTGTTCTACGGAAGTAAAGCGTATGTTTTACCTTTCAAAGTGAAATTAAACGATTTTATCGCTACAAAATATCCGGGAACTGAGAAAAGCTATTCTTCTTTTGAAAGTAAAGTAACCGTTCAGGATTCTACAGAAACATTTAATGCTGATATTTATATGAACCACGTTTTAGATCACAAAGGATATAGATTCTTTCAATCCTCATTTGATCCGGACGAAAAAGGAACAGTATTGTCTGTAAATCACGATTTCTGGGGAACTAATATTACTTATTTAGGCTATTTTCTTTTATACATAGGCTTAATGGCTATTATGTTTACCAAACATTCCCGTTTTGGCGATTTGAAACGCAAATTAGAAGGCGTAAAAAAGAAAAAAGAAAAACTAATTACCATTTTAGTTTTAATGATTGGTTTAAGCGGTTTCGCTCAGGCTCCGCATGTGCACACACCAGGACACAATCACGATCACAATACAGATCCAAACGATCATGCCAATCACGTAACCGCACCGCCAAGTCAGAAACAGTTAGATTCGTTATTGACGATTTACAAAGCTCCTGAATCGCATGCGGCTAAATTTGGGCGTTTGATTATTCAGGACGCAGGGGGAAGAATGAAACCGGTGAATACTTTTTCATCTGAATTACTTAGAAAAGTAAGCCAGAGTGATACGTACAACGGAATGAATTCTGATCAGGTATTCTTGTCTATGACGCAGTATGCTCAAGTTTGGATACAGATTCCTTTGATTCATCTAAGGGCAGGAAATGACAGTATTCGTAAAATTATTGGCGTAGACAAAGAGGCTAAACGTGCTGCGTTTGTACAATTTTTTGATGCTAACGGAAATTATAAACTGTCACCATTTTTAGACGCAGCTTATAAAGCGGCAAATCCAAACCAGTTTGAGAAGGATTTTATCGATACTGATAAAAGAGTTAATCTGATGGAATCGGCTTTAAGCGGCAGTATTTTGAGAATTTTTCCAATTCCGAATGACCCAAATCACAAATGGGTTTCTTATTTAGAAAGACAGCAGGGAGGGTTTAAAGGTATGGATTCGACTTATGTGACGCAGATTCTGCCAATGTACTTTAGCGCGTTAAACAATGGTTCAATGACTAAAAACTTTAATACATCCGATCAGCTGGTTGAAAGTATTAATGGTTTTCAAAAGAAGTTTGGAGCTAAAGTACGACCAAGCGAAGAGAAAATTGATGCCGAAATAACGTATAACAAGTACGATATTTTCAAAAAATTACCGTACTGGTATCTTACCGTTTCAGTCTTGATGTTGATGTTCACTATTGTAAATATCTTTTTTGAGAAAAAATGGCTTCGCATAACGGTAAATGTTTTTCATATCCTGGTAGGACTATTGTTTGCACTGCACACTTTAGGGCTTATTGCACGATGGTACATCTCAGGTCATGCTCCGTGGAGTAATGCTTATGAATCGATTATATATGTAGCATGGGCAACAATGTTCTTTGGATTGGCTTTTGACAGAAAATCAAAACTTACCGTAGCGTCATCTGCTTTTGTAACCGCAATGATTGTAATGGCAGCTTATATGAACTGGATCGATCCTGAAATTGCGAACTTACAACCGGTATTGAACTCGTATTGGTTAATGATTCACGTAGCAGTAATTGTGGGAAGTTATGGTCCTTTTGCATTAGGAATGATTTTAGGCTTTGTGGCCTTGGTATTGATTTTCTTTACCAATGAAAAGAACAAAGCTAAAATGGATTTAAATATCAAAGAGATTACTTATATCAATGAGATGTCGATTACGATTGGTTTAATCATGCTAACGATCGGTAACTTCTTAGGAGGACAGTGGGCTAACGAGAGCTGGGGACGTTACTGGGGATGGGATCCAAAAGAAACATGGGCTTTAATCTCGATTATGGTATATGCTTTTGTGATTCACGCACGTTTTGTACCGGCACTTAGAGGAAAATGGATCTTTAATTTAATGAGCATGTTCGCTTTTGTGTCAATATTGTTCACGTATTATGGAGTAAACTTCCACTTAGTAGGTTTACACTCTTATGCCACAGGAGAAGCACATTCATTAAGCTGGATTTGGTATTCGCTAGGAACCATTACGCTAATTGGAGCTATCACGTATCCTAAATACCGTAAACACTATAAAAGCAAGAAAAAGTAGTAAATAATATAAAAAAAAGATTCAGCTTAGCTGAATCTTTTTTTTGCTTAAAAGTAAGTTTCTCCAGAATTAATTAGGATTAAATCCGATGAGTGACATTAATAAGTATACACATTTAACACATAGTCCCGATGCATCGGGATATGTTTGTGTGTCAAAAGAATATAAAAAAGAAACATATTTCTCACGCATAGTAGTTTCTGTGTGTTTTAAGAAAGTGAAACGCCTTTTTGAAGCGTGTGAAATCTATGTTTCTATGTGTTAAGAATAATTACACAATACTCTTTTTAAATCCATTAGGGTACATAATGACTATTAAAACAATTATTAATAGAAAGTTATATTCCGCACCGTTTCTACCACCGCCTACAACAAACCAGCCTTCCTGAAAATGAACAAGGATTATTCCCATAATCAATATAAGAATAGTGACAAATCCGGCCGGTTTAACATATTTGTTAATAAGCAGCAGAAAGGCTGCCACTACATGAGATAGTTTGATAGACCAGGCCAGAAAAACGCCAAAAGGAGCGAAGCCAATTTGATTTAAATATAGATTTCCAAAGTCATTGATTCCGTTGTTAAACATTCCGAAAACAGAATGAGTTAGTAGAATAATAGCGACCGCAGTTCTTAAAAGTAAATTTCCATTCATGTTTTTTTCGATTTATTTTGATTGAAAGTAATAAAAAAAACGCATATTGAATTGAATATGCGTTTCTTAAGTGGTAAAATGTATTGTGTTTTAAACTTTTCCTAAAGTATACAATTGTTCCATAGTAGGAGTCAGACTTCCTCCGGCAGGTTCTAACGTAATTCCAAAAGCCTCAGCCGAGTCGGTTTGATTTACAGCGAATATCTTTTGAGAGTTTCCTTCAAAATCGCTCAGTAAACCGATACTGGTTGGCGTTAGTACAGGACTTAATTTTAAAGCCCAAACCTGATATACCATTCCTTTTGGAGGTTTCGGTAAACCGGCAGCATCAATATAGGTTGTTTTCGTTTCTTTGTTCCAATACACTTTTGCAAATGAGCTTGGAGAAACGGCTTGTCCGCCAAGTGTTACACCAGTGTTTTTGATATCTCTTACGATGGACAGACTTTTTTCTGTTTGCTTATTCTGCTGATCTAAGAAGGCGTAATCTTTTTCAATTTTGTTTTTCTCAGTACCAACAGTTGTAATAGCTTCTTTCGTTTTTGTCAATTCCAGAGTTTGATATCCAAAGCCTAAAAGCAGTAACACTGCCGCAGCCCAGCCTACATATTGCGACCAGTTCGAAGCTGGTTTCATTTCGACTACTTTGCCGTGTTTCAGCTCTAAACGGGCTTTTATCTTCTCAAAATTGGCTACCGAGTGAAAAGGAGAAAAACTTGATGATAAAGCTACAATAGCTTTCTCTATCGAAATAATTTCCTGATCAACTTCCGGGTTTTTCTTAGCCAGTTCGGCTATTTCCAGATTTTCAGTTTCGGTCAATAAACCATAAACGTATAGTTCCAGAATTCCTGATTCTATATACTCTTTTGCTTCCATTATATTTTTAGATAATTTCTTAGATCATTAATACAGTTTCTGTTTTGCGTTTTGATAGTCCCCAATGGCATTGCCAATTCTTCTGAAGCTTCTTGTTGGGTATATCCTTTAAAAAATAATAAATCTATAATCTCGATACATTTTGGTTTTAATTTTTTTACAAATTCTTGTATTCCAATAGTATCAATTCGATTAATAAGTTTATTACTGTCATCTAACAGATTTACGAAATTATCTGAAGAAAGGTTTTTTTGACTGTTATTAAAATTTTTGGATCTTAACTTGTCAATGGAGGTATTCCTTGCAATATTAAGGATCCAGGTGTAAAATCGGCCTTTGCTCTCATTATAAGAATCGATGTTTTTCCAGATTTTGACAAAAACTTCCTGTAAAACATCTTCGGCTTCCTCACGGTTTTTTATGAGAACATTAATAACAGAAAACAAACTTTTAGAGTACATATCGTACAAATGCGTAAAAGCTCGTTCGTCTTTCTTGTAAATTAAAACTAATAATTCTTCTTGACTCATAGGTGTGGTATTTTAAGTTGGAACAAAATTTTGAGACACATTATGTCTAACCTGAGATAAAGATAATTTATTTTTTCATGAAATTTTCAATTTTTTTAGTAGTCTTAAACCTAGTAAAACAAGGGGTTCGAAAAAAATATCATTTTTTTTCGATTTTTTTAAAACCAAAAGCAATCCAATTACGTAAATGCTATTATAACATCAGATTTATATTGTCGTAAATAGCAAAAGCTTAGAAATGAAGTAGATTCAAATTTAGTAACAGCACTTTTGCTTTAATAATTAGTAATGAAAAATAATATTTAGAAAGAGTAAATCGTAAAGGAAGTCTTAATAAATAAAAATTTATTTGTCATGAATAGCTTAAATAAACTGAAAATACTGATTGTTGGTTTGACTACAGTTTTGTCGATGGCGGGATTGAGTAAAAATGATTTTCGCAAAGGACTTGTTCACAAGAATTCAGAGTTTGTAATAAACGATAATACATTATTTAGGAATTAGTAGATAAGTTGATGTCTTCGGACTTCCAAAAAATGTAGGTAGTCCAACTCTTGCCCAGAATAAAAGATAAAAGCCGTTAAAAAAGATACGCCTGAGGGATTGGAATTTTAAAATGTATGAGCACTAAAACCGGGGCATCAACTATTTTTAATCTAACGATATAAAAAGGGAATAACAATTAATTCATGGTTTGATTTGTTTGTATGGGGGGAAGCCTAACGTCTGATTAACGTTAGGCTTCATTTTTTTATTTAACGTATGTTTAGCAAAAAATAAAGAATCTAAAGTGATTTTGAGAAGAGAATTTAACTAATTTTATAAAAAAATAAACAATGAAAAAAGTAGTATTTATAGCTTGTAGTATCGTCCTTTTGTTTGGTACTAAAATTCAGGCACAAACCAGTAAAGAGAAATTATCTAAAACGGATAAACCTATGACAAAAGAAACCATTTATCAATTTAAGGTAGAAGATTTATCAGGAGATACTTTTGATTTTGCTTCGCTAAAAGGAAAAAAAGTGATGATTGTTAACACGGCATCCAAATGCGGTTTAACTCCTCAATACAAAGATCTTGAGGCAATTTACAAGGAGTATAAAGATAAAGGATTTGTAATTGTTGGTTTTCCGGCTAATAATTTTGCAGAGCAGGAGCCAGGAACCAACAAAGAAATTGAGACATTCTGCCAGCAAAATTATGGTGTCACTTTTCCAATGATGGATAAAGTTTCGGTAAAAGGAAATGATATGTGTGAAGTGTATAAATTCTTAACGCAAAAATCAAAAAACGGCTTAAAGGATTCTGAGGTAGAATGGAACTTCCAAAAATACCTGATTAACGAAAAAGGAGAGTTGGTAAAAGTAATTAAACCAAGAACATTGCCAACAGATCCTGAAGTAATCAACTGGATCAAGAGCTAGTTAAAGAATTAAGAATGTAAAATAAAACCACAAATCTAAATATTAAATTTAGGTTTGTGGTTTTTTTTATAGAATCGCGTTAGAACTATTGTAGTATCAGTTGCATGAAAACCAGATCGAGCCAATGATCAAACTTGTATCCCACTTCACGCAAGGTTCCGGTTACAACAAATCCAAACTTTTCGTGAAAAGCAATGCTACTGGCATTATCGGCATCAATGGCTCCAATCATTACGTGATAGCCCTGTTCTTTAGCCAAACGAATGAGCTCTGACAGTAACTGAGATCCAATGCCCTTTCCGATAACATTATCTACTACATATACAGAATGCTCTACGGTATATTGATACCCAATTTTCTCGCGGAATTGCCCGTAACTCCCAAATCCAACTACCTCACCATCTAATTCAGCAATTACTATGGGTAAGTTTTTAGCTTTTTTGTCTTCAAACCATTTTGTTTGAACTTCTAGAGTCTGGATTTCATAACTGTAATTTGCAGTGGTGTGCAGAATGGAATAGTTTACAATATTCAGAATCTTTTCTAAATCATTTGTTGTTGCCGGTCTAAGGTTTAGGCTCATAGTTTTTGGGTATATGCATTTTTTCTAGAAAATTATTTATTTAGTTCTGCCAGTAAAGCGTCAACTTCTTTGGAATTCCAGTTCATTTCTTTGGAGATTTCTTTGGCATCTTTGGCATATTGCAAGGCCAGTTTCTTATCTTTTATTTTCTGGTAAAGCCTTGCCAGTAACAGATTTCCATCGTAAGAATCATTCAGTTCAATAGCATGTTTTACCCATACGATTGCTTTTTTTAAACTTTCCGTATCTGAAATATGTTTTAAATAAGTTTGCCCGATATCTTTCAGGAAGCTGGCATCGTTCCAGACCAATTTCTGGGTGTTTTCGAGTGTTACTTTCTTGTAAAATTGCCATTTTTCAGTTCTTTCTGCCAGAGTTAAATCAAATTTAAAAACCAGAGAATCTACTTTTTGCAAACGTATTGATTTTGCAACTTCTCTTTGTTTGTAATAATTAGTCGTGTCTAAATTATCGACATACGGACGAAGTGACTCTGTAATTATATTTTCAATTTTACGGTCAATACGATTTTGTGAAGCTACTGCGGCAAATTCCTTCTGATGGTTCAGTACATATTGAAATTCTCTCGATTTGATATCCGTAACTCCGTTGGCAATCGCGCGCCAGTTGATTTCACTTACCAATTGCGTGTCAGATTGTGTATTGAGATAAATATGTGTTGGAATTGATAATTCTGTACGATCTTTTCCTTTTTTCAATGTGTTCAGATAGTTGAAAAATTTGTTGACATTAGAAGGATCAGCGAGAAACTCTTTTTCGAGATAGGGCAATTGCAGTTTCGGATTTAAGGCATTATTTACTTCCGTCATAAAAAACTCTTTTTTTAATTCACCTTTTAAGGCGTACAAAAGAGTTTCATTAGCAGGGTCTATGAATAAAAAGGAGGGAAGCGATTTTGTATTGAACTTATTCTTAAGCGTAGTTCCTTCGTCTTTTTCAATATTTTTCCAGACACAGACATAATTCTTTTTTAGAAAATCAATCACAGCGGGATCACTAAAAACTTCTTTTTTCATCAGATTGCAATGCGGACACCAATCGGCATAAAGCATTAAAAAAACAGGTTTTCCTTGCGCTTTGGCATTGTTTAGAGCGGTATTATATGGCACATCATCAGGAACAAATTGATTTTGAGCCGATGTAGTCTGAATGAATATAAAAAGAAATAATAAATATAAGAAACGCATAAACGGTTTGTTTTGGATAGAAATAATCAGTTTTACAAATATATTCCCTTTTTAGTGAAACTCCCTTTAATATCTTCCTATTTATAAGTTAAATCCAATGTGAAGTTTGTAACTTTGTGAGGTTAAAAAAGAGTTTTAAAGTTGTAAATCTCTTTTCAAAAGTAATACACCATAAGAATGATTTACCCCAAAATAGCGCTTGCACAAAGCATTATCGAAATTTGCTCAGGCAAAGGAATCACTAATATTATTATTTCTCCGGGATCAAGAAATGCTCCTCTAACGATAGGATTTGCTCAAAACCCTAATTTTAACTGTTACAGTATTGCCGATGAGCGCTGCGCTGCTTTTTTTGCATTAGGAATTGCCCAGCAAACTAAAATGCCTACCGCAGTTGTTTGTACTTCGGGTTCAGCCTTGTTAAACTATTATCCGGCTGTAGCAGAAGCATTTTACAGTCAGATTCCACTTATTGTTATTTCGGCCGACCGTCCGCAAAGCAAGATTGATATTGGTGACGGACAAACCATTCGTCAGGAGAATGTTTTTCAGAATCATTCTGTTTATAATGCAAATTTGACTGAAGAAGCTTCAACAGAAAATGATTTAAAGATCAACAAAGCTATAGAAATGGCTATACTTCAAAAAGGTCCTGTTCATATTAATGCCCCTTTTGAAGAACCTTTGTACGAAACTGTTTCAGAACTTTCTGTAAAACCAACTATTACCCAGTTAAAGGAAATTATCGAAACAAAAATCATAGAAAATAAAGCAGAAGCTGTTTCCGTTTGGAATACTTCAAAAAGAAAATTAATTCTGATTGGGGGAATAAACGAAGCCAATTCTGTCGATAGAGAAATTCTGGAAAACTTCGCCAAAGATCCTTCAATTGTAGTACTTACAGAGACCACATCCAATTTGCATCATCCGAGTTTTATTAACAGCATCGATACTTTAATTACACCATTTGATGATGCTGATTTTAAAGATCTTGAGCCTGAGGTTTTAATTACCTTTGGAGGTATGATTGTGTCCAAACGTATTAAAGCCTTTTTACGAAAATACAAACCTGAACATCACTGGCACATAGATACTTTACGTGCTTACGATACATTCAATGCTTTAACGAAGCATTTTGTAATGGAACCTAATGACTTTTTCAAAGAATTGCTTCAGGAAACAGAATTCGTTTCAAGCGATTATTTTTCTAAAATTGATAAAATTTACGATTTAAGAAAAATCAGAAAAGAAGAATATCTGCGTAAAATTGCGTTCTCAGATTTTAAAGTATTTGAAAAAATAATCGGGTCACTTCCTAAAAACAGTCAGTTGCAAATTAGCAATAGTTCGGCCATTAGATATGCACAGTTAATTGAGACTGATCCTTCGATTGAAGTGTATTGTAACCGCGGAACCAGTGGAATTGACGGAAGTACTTCGACTGCCATAGGAGCTGCTTTAGCAAGCGGAAAACAAACTGTTTTTATTACCGGTGACATTAGTTTTCTCTACGACAGCAATGCTTTATGGAATTCGTACATACCTGAAAATTTCAAGATTATTTTAATCAATAATGGTGGAGGGGGGATTTTTAGGATTTTACCGGGACACGAAGAAAAACCGGTTTTTAATACCTATTTCGAAACCTCACATCATTTGACCGCTGAGCATTTGGCCAAAATGTATAAGATCAATTATTTTACAGCGAAAGATGAGGAATCTTTAACAGGAGGAATTAAGTCGCTTTATGAGACAAACAATGCTCCTTGTATTTTGGAAGTATTCACGCCAACTTTGGAGAATGATGTTGTTTTAAAACAATACTTTAAAGAATTGATTTAATTAAAAAAGACTGAATTTCTTTTTGTAAAAAAAAAAGATTCAGTCTTTATTTTAATGATGGATAGAATTAATGCTGTGCTTATTCAAGTTAGCTTAATTACCCTTCTGGCAAAGTGTTATGCTGTCCGGCTGAGCGGAGTCGAAGCCTTCGTTTCGATTGACCAGTTTCAGACTTTGTTCAGACGGACTTATTAGACTTAACGAATTGGAATCGGAAATACTGGTAAACTGGCATGTCCTAAAGCATCAACACTTTGTATGGCAAAAAAGTAATTGTCTTTAGAATATGGAATTTCGGCCTTGGTTTCTTTCACAAAAAAAGTTTTCTCCCAATGTGATGACGAAGTTTCTCTCATTAAAATCTGATAACCAAAAGGCGTTTGTCCTTCAGGTGCAGTCCAGGCTAAAGCAGAAGAATTGGAAAGTTCTTTTACTTCGATCCCCACATTTACAGGAGCTTTTGGCGACCATGCCAAATTAGCCAGTGTTGCTAAGTTTGAGCAGGTATTTTTTCTCAAATAGTCAAAATCCATGAATTCAGCAAGATCACCGTATTGAATACCATTTTCAGTTCTTAAATCCTGATGCTGATGATTGAAATTTTCATTCATTTCGCAGAAACGAACAGCGGTAAAGCCGTTTTGACTGAACGGAGTATGGTCTCCGCCACGAAGAAAACGATCGTTTCTGTAAACCAGTTTCACTTTTAACTGATCTACATATTGCTCTGTGACAGTTTTGATATAACGAGCCAATAATCGTGACGGACTGTCGTTATCACGGTTTGTTGCCTTGCGCATCTTGGCTTCCTCTTCAGTTTCTGTAAACGGAATGGTCTCGCTAAAAACTCTGATTTGAGTGTTATCTCTTAAATTGGTACCGCTTGAGAGACTATTACCAATCATATCGTTATTAAGCATAGCTACAATATTCCAGTTGGCTGTTTTGGCCAATTCTGCTAAATGACGGGCACCGTAAAGCCCTTGTTCTTCACCGGTTACGGCGACAAAAATGATGGTAGCGGGAAATGATCTTTTGCTCATTACTTTGGCCAGTTCAATAACCGCAGCAACACCGGAACCGTCATCATTAGCACCAGGAGCATCAGATTTGACATTCATAACATCAGAAACTCTCGAATCAAGGTGTCCGCTGATGATAAGAACACGGTTATCGTTTGGATCGGTGCCTTTTAAGGTGGCTATCACATTTCCGATCTGACTGTCTTTGGCAATTCGCTTTCCATCGGCTTTTACATCAAAATAATCAATTTTAGAAGTCAGCCTTCCGCCGGACTCCAGCGCAAATCTATCAAACTCCGATTTCACCCATTGCTGTGCTGCGCCAATGCCTTTGGTTTTACTTTTGGTATCGCTAAGTGTATGTCTGGTGCCGAAAGAAACTAATTTGTGTATAGTTGCTTCGAGATTTTCGGCTTTGATTTCTCCGATCATTTTTTTGATTTCGGGATCCTCTGTGACCTGTGAAGTGGAAATATGAGTAATAAATAAGAAAGTAAAAATAGAGTAGAAAATGGTCTTTTTCATTGGTTTTGGATTAATTATAGGTTCTCAAATGTAACCAAAAGGAATAAATTAGAGCAAGATGCAGTTGTCTTTTTTTAATTAGAAACATTTTTAGGATTACCATTTTCAAACTTCGTACATTTGCAGCTCGAAACTTAGCTGCTTTAACAGCTTAGAATTTTTAGTATATGATTGAAATAGGAAAATACAATACCCTTACTATACTTCGTGATACCAAAGTTGGTTTATTTTTAGGAAATCCTGAAAAAGACCCGGAAGGAATTCATGATATTTTATTGCCAAACAAATACGTTCCGAACGAATTTGAAATTGGTGAAGAATTAATCGTTTTTGTTTATTTGGATCACGAACAGCGTCCGGTAGCAACCACTTTAGAACCTTACATTCTTTTAAATGAATTTGCTTTATTGAGAGTAAACTACATTAATAACGTAGGTGCTTTTATGGATTGGGGAATGGAAAAAGACATTCTTGTTCCGTTTAAAGAACAAGCTCGTCCGATGGAAAAAGGTAAACGTTACTTGGTTTATTTGTATATGGACAAAAAAACAAATCGTTTGGTAGCATCAAGCAAAACCAATCAGTTTTTGAGCAATGAGCAGCTGACCGTTGAAAAAGGGGAGGAAGTAGAATTGATTGTTTCTCATATTACAGAGATTGGTATTAATGTAATTATTAATGAGAAACACAAAGGATTGCTGTACAAAGACGAGGTATATGATGACGCCATCAGAACCGGAGACAGAATGCGTGGTTACATTAAAAACATTCGTCCTGATCATAAAATCGACGTTGCATTGCAAGTTCAGGGATACCAAAGTATTGAGCCAAATGCAGAGAAAATTTTAGATGAATTAAGAGCCAGTCGCGGTTTCTTACGTTTGAATGATAATTCGCATCCTGAAGACATTAAAACGGTACTCAAAATGAGTAAAAAAACATTTAAAAAGGCAATTGGAGCTTTGTATAAAGAAAAACTCATTGAAATAAAAGAAGACGGAATTTATTTGGTAAAAGAGTAAAATTTCTGATTCATTAAATTTTAAAATCCAAATTTCAATACTAGTATTGAAATTTGGATTTTTTTTTAAGTTTTTGCTGTCTGGAAAAAGTAGAGAAAGTAAAGTAAAAAAAAGTTTTCGCCATAAGGGTCAATTTATACAAGGGTTCAATAGAAGAATATAGAAAGATGATTTGAAAATGATTATCTGAATTTCAGTATAAAACCAGATATGAGTATTATTTATTTGTAGGAAAAAACACATATTACAAGTTGTTGTTTGTATGTGACCATTTATTACATCTATCAGTACAGTTATTTGTTTTGTCGTGACATTTTATTTTTTTAACATAAATTTACTTACATAAAATAATCAATCAAAATTCAACATCAGTTTAGATGTAATGCGTTTTGCTTGTTAATACATAATTAATTGATAACCTTAATATGTATTGACAAGCTTTAAAGTAAAATAAATAGTGCAGGTTCTCATTTTTTCATGTATTCAGACATATAACTTGTACTTAGAATGTGAGTCGAAATAAGTGTTTTAAAATAAGTGTTATAAGTAAAAAATAGAGGCTCTCCCTTACTCTAAAACTATAAAAATTTTTGTTTTTAATCAAAGCTGATTTTAAAAGTAAAAGTCTAAATCAGGAAGTAAATTTTAGAAAATGTTTAATCAATTAAAACTATCAATTATGAAAAATTCAAATTCTGTACTAAAAAATGGTAAAAAACAATTGATTTCTGAGAAAACTAAATTTTCAGCAAATGCAAAAAATGTATTGTTTGCTGTATTATTTGTTTTTACTGCAAAAACAGGTTATACGCAGTCTAATCTATCACAACTTTATCAGGATAAAAATGGAAACATAGGTATTGGGACTACTATCCCTGATAGTAAGTTACATATTTTAGGCAGTAATATACCTACAGGGCAGGGTCAGCAAAATTTTCCTTTTACTGCTGAAGCCTATATCCCGGGATTTGATTGGACCGTCGGATATCGCTTTGGCTTGGGACTTGTAACCGGAAGTAATAATCGTACATCCTCACAGATTCAAATCATTGACCAAAATAAGAAAATTGAAACGTTGAGTGAAAAGAATGAAGCATTGAGCAAAAAAAATGATGTATTGAGTAAAAGATAGAAGTCTTCGAAAGCCAGAGTAGTCAGCATAAATAATATACGTTTTCTTCACGATTTAATTTTTATTCTGAATAGGTGATAAATACCGCTGAATTCTTACTGATTTTAAAGTTTAATAAGAGACAATTATGAAAAAAAAATATACTATTTTGAGTTTTATATTTTGTTTTTCGGGCTTTATGTATGCTCAAAAAACAGAAGGCAGTGGTGTTATGAGCTATCCGGATAATAATATAAAGGTAGTTGGAGAGAAAATATTTTGGTCTGCAAATCCCAAAACAGACAATAACAGTGAGTCTGATTTACTGACCGTATATTACAAAGGACTTTACAACCGTCGTAACAGCTATTTGAGCGGTATTAAAGGAACCATAGATAAACCCGGAGGTTACATCAAGATCGAGGTGCATGCGTACGACAGCAAGAGAGCAGGAGGGTTGCAGCTATTGACAAACGATGAGAAGACATTTGTAACCAGACGGATCTATAATGTGGAAATCACTCAAAGTTCCCCAAATGTATTCTCTAAAACAACAAAAGAGGTGAATTATCAATACTGGGATTATGGTCTTCAGATTGGTAAGATTTCTTCCGATGATATAAAAATACTGGGTGCCCAATCATTGAATGCAGTTACAACGAATTGTGGAAGCTGGGCCAGGGACTGGCTCCGGGCTTTCAGCCTTGTAAGTTCTTCCTGTTCTTTGGAAATAGATAAGGATAAACTGATACAGTTAGAAAACCAGCCCGTAGTGGTAAAAATTTCGATGAAAGATGCAACTCTGGTAGACACACGTGTTCCTGCTGTAGCAGCAAATGAAAACCTAAAATCAATAATACAAAAAGAGTATCCTTATTTTATTATTAAAAAAGTAAATGTAGAGGTTTTGGAAGCTCCGGAAGACAATAATACGGCTAATTATTACAAAGATCTGATACAGAACTCATTTGTGTGGGCGAATAAAGTATATACTGATAAAACTGGTAAAACTTTACCAGATGATGCGGTGGTAGCGGGTGCTAAAATGGGCAACCCAAGGATTGTATTCAAAGATATCGATATTACTATTAGCAAAGGATTAAAGCAAAAGTATGCCCCAGATAAGTTAATAACTGTAGAGGGAGACGGTGAGATTAACATGATGAGTACGACTAAAGATCAAATATTCATTAAGTATGTATCTGATATAGGTGATAATAATTTATCAGGAATGACTCTTAGTTGGCCTGATCCTTATGAAAGGAATAAATTAAAAACTGCTTATATAATCTTAAATTACAACTACGGTAGTAATGATCCTAACTTAATGCAGAGGAAAGAAATAGCTTCGCACGAGCTTGGTCATTATTTTGGATTAGATCATACTTTTCAGGGTGGTTGCATTGGTCCAAATGATAGAATTAGTGATACTCCTCCGGCAGAAGAAACATCTGTACAGTTTTATAAGGATTGTATTGCCCCTGTTCAATGTACCGGGCAGAGAAGATTAATAGAGAATATTATGGATTATAGCAATTGTACATTTATGACTACCCCGGGTCAGGTTAGAGTAATGAGGAATACCATTAGAAAGGATTTCCCTGATTTATATACTACTCAGAAATCTACGGATGCTGCGATCAATACAGATCTTAAGATTACAGTGACAGATTTAAGATCCGGTAAAACAGGCAGGAGTAAGAGAGAGGCTTTGGAAAAAGAAGCAGAAAACTCGCAAAACATCGTTTTATATCCTAATCCGGTTAAAGATATTTTAACTATTTCTAATATAAAAAATGAAGAATATGTAATTTATAATTTAACCGGACAGCAAATATTAGCTGGCAGTACCCAGACAGGACAGATTAATGTTAGTATTCTCCCAAGAGGTTTGTATATCATTAAGATAAAGAATAGTAGTAAGCAGTTTATTAAAGAATAGAAGACTTGTAGTATAAGTAAAGAGATGTTCTATTTATTTTTCCTGATATAGCCATGGTCAAATTTTAGACCTGATCCATGATTCTACTTATCTTTATAGTTTGTTTAATAACAGGAAAGGCTACTCATTACAAGTAACCTTTCCCTTTTTATTCTAGTTTTAAAAAAAATTGTAATTAAAAAAAAACAGAAATAAAATAAACTCGATTCCATTCAAAAAATAATAGCTTTAAAAATTTTAGAAACTATTTTCTGAAATGGGTATGTCTTTAAACAATTTATAAATTCATATTAAAAGCAAAAACTCAATTTCACGGCTCGACCCATTTGGTTTGATAAAATAACTTGTAGAAAGTTTAGTTAGTATTTTTTCCTCTTTTCGTAATCAATCTGATACTAATTATTAAACAATTCCAGCTTTTAACCTTAGGTGTTACTATCTCCTTTTCGAAGTTTCAACAAATGAATAAATCATTTGCTCATTGATCAACGGCGTATGAATAAAAACCGTAAAATAATGAGCGACAAAATTTTTAAATTTTCTCAAAAAAATCATTTTTTAGGTTAATAAATCAGTGAAAGAAAATCAATCTTCTAGTCAATGAAATAAAATGTATCTCATTGATTTCTAGGTGGTAAAATTAAATATTATTTTTTAAAACTAGTGTTAAAATTATTATTTTTTGTAAGATTATACCAATTGTTAACATTACAGCAGATTTTAGTTACGACTAAAAACAAATAGCGGTAGGTAAAAATATAAAAATGCTTTATTTTTACACTATCAATTATTAAAAAACAAAACAAACAAAAATGGATTGGATTACAGCCAGAGAATTTGAAGATATAACTTATAAAAAATGTAACGGAGTTGCGAGAATTGCTTTTAACAGACCAAATGTTAGAAATGCATTCCGTCCAAAAACAACTTCAGAATTGTACCAGGCTTTTTATGATGCGCAGGAAGATACTTCGATAGGGGTGGTTTTACTGTCTGCAGAAGGACCGTCTACAAAAGACGGGGTGTATTCTTTTTGCAGCGGAGGCGATCAAAACGCACGCGGACACCAAGGTTATGTGGGCGAAGACGGACAACATCGCTTAAATATTCTTGAAGTACAGCGTTTAATCCGTTTCATGCCAAAAGTGGTTATCGCGGTTGTTCCGGGTTGGGCGGTTGGCGGCGGACACAGTTTGCATGTTGTTTGCGATATGACTTTGGCGAGTAAAGAGCATGCCATATTCAAACAAACAGATGCCGATGTAACCAGTTTTGACGGTGGTTACGGATCTGCGTATCTGGCTAAAATGGTCGGGCAGAAAAAAGCGCGTGAAATTTTCTTTTTAGGTAGAAATTATTCTGCTCAGGAAGCTATGGATATGGGGATGGTAAACGCTGTAATTCCGCATGATGAACTTGAATCTACTGCTTATGAATGGGCACAGGAAATTCTGCAAAAATCCCCAACTTCTATTAAAATGCTAAAATTTGCAATGAACTTAACAGATGACGGTATGGTAGGTCAGCAGGTTTTTGCGGGAGAAGCAACACGTTTAGCCTACATGACCGAAGAAGCAAAAGAAGGAAGAAACGCCTTTTTGGAAAAAAGAAAGCCAAACTTCGGTGAGAATAAATGGTTACCTTAATTATTATAAAGAAATAGTTTCAGGTTTCAAGTTGTGAACATGAAACCTGAAGTCTGAAACAAAATAAACTAACAAATTAAAACAGAATGAAACATTGGATTGAAGCCGCTCGTTTGCGTACCTTACCTTTATCAGTTTCCGGAATCATAGTAGGAAGTATATATGCCTTATCGAACCCAACAGCGACCATCAATACACCAACCGAGGTATTCAGTTGGAAGATTTTTGGTTTTGCGTTATTGACAACACTTGGATTGCAGGTTTTGTCTAATTTTGCAAATGATTACGGCGATGGTGTAAAAGGGACGGACAATGCCGACAGAGTTGGCCCACAGCGTGCCATTCAGAGTGGTGTTATTACGCCTCAGGCTATGAAAAAGGCCATTATAATTACTTCATTTTTGACCTTGTTATCTGCAATTGTACTGATCTATTTTGCTTTTGGCGAAAGTAATTTTGGATACTCTATCTTCTTCTTATTACTTGGAATAGCAGCAATTGTTTCGGCAATTCGTTATACCGTTGGAAATTCAGCTTACGGATATAAAGGATTTGGAGATTTGTTCGTTTTTATCTTCTTCGGATTGGTTAGTACTTTGGGAGTAAACTTTTTGTATTCAAAAGAAGTTGATCCGCTTTTGATCTTACCAGCTGTTTCAATTGGATTATTAAGTGTTGGAGTTTTAAATTTGAACAATATGCGTGATGAAGAATCAGATCGCAAATCTGGAAAAAATACCATCGTTGTTCAGATGGGTGGTGCAAAAGCTAAAATTTATCATTTCACGTTGATTATTACAGCTATGATTTTAGTAGTTGCTTTTGCCTTTTTGAGCGATTATAACTTTGATCAGTATTTATTTTTATTGGCTTTTATTCCTTTAACCAAACATTTAATTACGGTTTACAAAAATCAAAACCCAAAATTGTTAGATCCTGAATTGAAGAAACTGGCACTAAGCACCTTTTTACTTTCGATATTATTGACAGTATGTATGATTTCATTGATTTCAGACATTATTGTAAACCTCTTTTTAGGAGGAAGATAAAACAAAGTTCAATTTTAAAAATCAATTAAAATGAAAATAACTTTTTACGGACATGCGTCTTTAGGTATTGAAGTGGGTGGAAAACACATTATTGTAGATCCTTTTATTACAGGGAATCCACAAGCAGCAGGAGTTGATATCAACACCTTAGAAGCAGATTATATTTTACTTACTCATGCGCATGGTGACCATGTTCTGGATGTTGAAGCTATTGCCAATCGTACCAAAGCAGTGATCGTTTCAAATGCTGAAATTGCAGGTTATTATGCTAAATTAGGTTTCAGTTCACATCCTATGAATCATGGAGGAAGCTGGCAGTTTGATTTCGGAAAAGTAAAATATGTCAATGCAATTCATTCAAGCTCTTTTCCTGACGGAAGTTATGGCGGAAACCCGGGTGGTTTTGTAATCGAAGGCGAACATAAAAATATTTACATTGCCGGAGATACTGCACTGACAATGGATATGAAGCTAATTCCAATGAGAACCAAACTGGATCTGGCAATTCTTCCAATCGGAAATAATTTTACAATGGATGTTGAAGATGCTATCATAGCTTCAGATTTTGTGGAATGCGATAAGATTTTAGGTTATCATTTCGACACTTTTGGTTACATCAAAATCGATCATGAAGACGCTATTCGCAAGTTCTTTGATAAAGGAAAAGATCTGATGCTTTTGGAAATTGGCGAATCAATTGAACTGTAATTAAAATGTCAGATATTAAATTTATTTGCGAATGCTGTGGCGAAGAGCATGAAAGCTGGCCGGCATTAGCTTACAGTTCACCTTTTTCTTATGATAAACTTTCTCCGGAAGAGAAAGAGGAAATTGCAGAGATTAATGAAGATTTTTGCGTGATCAAACGTCCGGATCAGGTACATCGTTTTATCAGAGCAGTTTTGGTTCAGCAAGTGAATGATCATTGCGAAGATTTAGAGTACGGCTTCTGGGTTTCGCTAAGTGAAAAAAGTTTTGAAGATTATCTCGAAAATGGTGAAGATGAAAATCACGAAGCACAGTATTTCGGATGGCTTTCCAATTACATTCCGGATTATGAATTTTCAAGCAGTATTCCCACAACAGTAGTGACCAAACCCGGCAATGAAAGACCGGAGATTTTTCCACACCAGGATTTCGATCATCCTTTTGTAAAAGATTTTTATAACGGAATTACAAAAGCGGAGGCGGAGAAAAGAATTTACAGAATATTAAATAATAAGGCCTGAATTTTGTAAGTGATCTTAAAATAAATTTTCTACAATGATTTTAAAAAAAATTGCCCTGTTTCTTTTAATTACGACTTCGTGCAGCATTTTTGCACAAAAAGACGGTTATTGGGATAAAGAACGTGCTACTACAAAAGAAATTATAGTCTCTGCCCGTGACCGAATTATTCTTAAAACAGAAGATTTGCCTGTAGGGACAACAGAAATTGTATACCGAATTACACTTTTAGATGAAAATCAGGAAATGGCAAACAGTCTGGTTTCTGTTCTAAAATCAATTCCGGATCCAACAGGAATTAGTCAGGGATCAGCCGGAGCAGTTTTTTTGATGTCTAAAATTTCAGGAGACGATACCTGTACCTACGCTTTGTTTACTTCCAATGAAACGGCAAAAAAATATATCACGGACGGTAAAACAGATAAAGCCTGCTACGATCAGAAAGATCCTTTAAGCAAAGACGCTAAGCAACTGTCACTGGATAAGTCGTCCTGTTTGGGACAGAATGTCAATACGCTTTGGTTTGGTTTTCATAGCAAAAACTGGCTCTTAAATCAAAAAATTGTTCTGGAAGTCGTACCATGGGTAGACACCAAATTGAATCGTGGATGGAATCAGGACAATAAGAATGAAATTATAAGTCTTTGTAAAACCTCTACAATGGCTCAGAAAATGGCTAATTCAGATGATTTTTGTGTGTGTATACTCGATAAAATCATGAAACAGTATCGTTATACAGAGTTTCAAAAGTTATTACCAATTGAAAAGACTAAAGCTTATAAGGATTTTGGAAATAGCTGTTATAAAGATGCTGATATTTCTAAAAATGTCTACAACGACCTGAGAAAACAAGCTGCTGCTTTAATCCGACTTCAGAAATACAACGAAGCGATTCCGAAACTGAATACCATCATTAACGACGGAAAAGCAACGGCTTTAGATTACAGTTCGATAGGATATTGTTATATTTTGACGAAACAATACGGTAAGGCGATTAAATTCCTGAAAGAAGGGGAGAAATTAGACGACACAGAGTTGCTTGTCAAATTAAATCTGGCACATGTTTACCTGATTAGTGATGATTATAGCGAAGCGAAGGCCATTTATAAAAAATACCAATCGCAAAACGTAACAGACAGTTTGAGCTGGGTAGAGAAAACAAAACAGGATTTTGTAATTTTTCAAAAAGCAGGGTTACCCTCAAAAGATTTTGAAAAAATATTGAAACTGTATAATTAAAAAACATCAAATCAATAATAAGCCTGTTTAATGGTATGACACCTACTATTTCAGGCTTATTTTTTTTTCATCAATTGACTATATGAAAGCGACTTTTCACAAATACATGCTTGATTTTAAAAGACCTTCCGGGACCTCCAGAGGGATTATGACCAAGAAAGAAACCTGGTTTATTGTTTTGGAAGAGAACGGTAAAAAAGGGATAGGCGAGTGTGGAATACTTCGAGGTTTGAGCGCGGATGATCGTGAAGATTATGAAGAAAAATTACAATGGACGTGTGATAATATCCATTTAGGAGAAGAGGCACTTTGGGATGCTTTGTTAGAGTTTCCATCGATACAATTTGGTGTTGAAATGGCATTTCGATCTCTTAGAAGCGAAGATCCGTTTGTTTTGTTTCCTTCCGATTTTACCAGTAATTCAAAGTCAATTGTGATAAATGGTTTAGTCTGGATGGGGGAAGCTTCCTTTATGAAAGAACAAATTGAGGAGAAATTAGCTACCGGTTTTAATTGTATAAAGTTGAAAATAGGAGCGATTAATTTTGAAAAAGAATTGGAGTTATTGGGGTTTATTCGCAGTCATTTTTCAGCAGAGCAAATTGAAATCAGGGTGGATGCCAATGGCGCTTTTGTCTTAAATGAAGCATTAGATAAGTTGAATCAACTGAATAAATATCAGTTACATAGTATTGAACAGCCTATCAAGAAAGGGAACATTGCTGCAATGGCGGATTTATGTAAAACCACACCGTTTCCCATCGCTCTGGATGAAGAACTGATTGGTGTTTTTTCGTTGGAAGAAAAAGAAGCTTTATTACAAAAAATACGACCACAATACATTATTTTAAAACCTAGTTTTGTTGGCGGTTTCAGAGGAACAAAAGAATGGATAGATTTGGCAGATAAGTATCAAATAGGATGGTGGATTACTTCGGCATTAGAAAGTAATATTGGTCTTAATGCGATCGCACAATGGACATTTTTGCAAAACTCAAAAATGCCTCAGGGTCTTGGAACCGGAGCACTTTATACCAATAATTTTGATTGTCCGCTTGAAGTCGTGGAGGGACAGTTATGGTACAGTAAAACAAAAGACTGGGATTTCGATTTTCTTACTAGCTTATAAAAAAAACTGGCCAAAAGCCAGTTTTTATGGTTATATTGATTTTGGTTTTATTCTTTTCCTCCTTTAAGACTATCTTGCCAGTCTTTCAATTCCTGCCATTTCCCTTGGTAAGCAAGTAATGCCTGTCTGGCCCAGGTGCTTGGATTGTGAATGGCATAATTTTCACCTCCGCCATCCAGAATGGATTGTAACTTTTCGGTTGAAGCTTCTGATAGTTCGTGCCATGTTTTAATTCCTGCTGCGTTAAATAACGCTTCAATTTTTGGTCCGATACCTTCGACTATTTTTAAATCATTTTCTTTAATTTTTTTGCCATAGGCGGTTGCTGCCAATGCACTGTCAAAAGGTATTGCAGGTATCGCTGCTGCTGCAAAAGATTGTGGAGCATTGTTAACTTTAGCTTTTGCGGCCAATTCAGCTTCCAGAGAAGAAATTTTAGCATTCAGGTTTCGCGTATTGGCTTTGCAGGCATCCAGATCGGACTGTAGTGACAAAGCAAGTGAATCGTCGCCTTTAGAATTCATTTTTCCCAGTAAGTAACCCAAAATTCCACAGATTAATCCCACTAGAGCCGGTATTAAGATACAAGGTATATTCATGATCGTATATTTTGATTGATTATTTAATTGTTATCACTGTTCTTCTGTTGTTTGCCCTCCCTTCGGCGGTGGTATTTTCACCAATTGGTTCGTCAGGACCTTTCGATTCTGCTGTAATCCGATTTCCGTCAATACCATTTTTCGACAAATAATTTTTAGTAAACTCGGCTCTTTTTTGACCAAGAGTTACATTAGAATCACGGTTTCCAACATTATCACTATGTCCGACAACTACAATTGCCGCATCTTTCACATGCTCCATATATTTTACCAGATCGGCAACTTTTTCTTTTTCCGGAGCTGTTAACTTATCACTGGATTTGTTGGTATTGAAATGTAAAATAAGCGGGTCACCGTTGATTTTCTCTTTCAGAATAGCCCATTCATCGGTTACAGTTGGAGTGGTTTCAGGAGTTTCAGGAGCGTCAAAAGTGTATTTGACAGGCCCGAAAAGTGTATCCTTTTTCGTTTGCCATTTATCGGTCACTTCCCCCTTTGTGTCTAACTGCGCATCAGGTAAACCTTGAGACACAAAATACTTTTTAATGTCATTGGCTCGTGCCAGACCCAGATTTTCAAAAGTTGTTGTATTCGTTTCATCTGAAGTAGCATAACCGGTTAGGGTAATTTTTTGCTTTGGATTAGCGATCAGGAATGTTTTAAGATTTTGAATTCCAATCGATACCGAATCACCCACAGGTAAAAGCGCTGTAGGACTGTTTTTAAGGAACTTGATATTATCATTGGTGTGGTAATCAATTCCCGAACCATTTAGAATAAAAGGGACAATAATTTCGTCCTGAGCCACTACTGTCGATACTTTTTCGGTATCAACCGCAGGTGTTTTCATAGTGCAATTGCAGCAAAATTTCAAATACAAAAAGGTACCTAAAATAATGGTTATTACAATGCCTAACAGATAAAGTGCTTTTTTAGACATAGGTGATGAAGTTAAGATTCTATCAAATTTAACAAAAAAATAAATGCATAACCCATTAAAAATCAGTTATTTTAAAGTTATTATTCTTATTGTGAGCGCATTACGGAAATGAAATTTAAGGTGTAACAATGATTCTTGAAGTTTCAATTCTTTGACCAAATTAAATTGAGTAACTTGCATAAAAATTAAATTCAGACATTAAAATGGTCGAAATAGAAAGAAAGTTTCTGGTAAAATCAGCTGATTTTAAAGAACAGGCTTTTACGTACAATAAAATTGCTCAGGGCTATTTAAGTGCAGTCCCTGAAAGAACGGTTCGTGTGCGTATCAAAGGCGAAAGAGGTTTTATTACCATAAAAGGAGTCAGTCAGCAGGGCGGAATGTCCCGCTTTGAATGGGAGAATGAAATTCCGCTGGATGAAGCATTGGAATTGCTTAAGTTATGTGAAAAAGGGAAAATTGAGAAAACGCGTTACGAAATAAAATTAGGAAAGCACATTTTTGAAGTAGATGAGTTTTACGGAGAAAATGAAGGACTGGTGATGGCAGAAGTAGAACTGGAATCTGAAACAGAAACTTTTGAGAAGCCGGATTGGTTAGGAGAAGAAGTAACAAACGATCCAAGATATTATAATGCTTATTTGAGTAAGAATCCTTTTAAAGAGTGGGAGAAGTAAAAACATGAATACATATGATTTGATTATTGTAGGAGGCGGACCAATTGGTCTGGCTTGTGCAATTGAAGCCCAAAAGAAAGGTTTACGTTATTTGATAATTGAAAAAGGAGCTATAGTCAATAGTATTTTCAACTATCCTTTGTATATGACTTTTTTTTCCACTGCGGAAAGATTAGAGATCGGAGACATACCGTTCAGTTGTCTGGCACCGAAGCCTGGCCGTCAGGAAGCTCTGGAATATTACCGAAATATTCATCGGTATTTTAAGTTTTCCATTCATTTATTTGAAAGAGTGCTTCAGGTAGAGAAACTTCCTGATACCACATTTAGAATTACAACTAATAAAACACTTTATCAAGCTTCGAATGTGATAATTGCAACAGGTTTTTATGATATTCCGATTGAGATGGAAGTAAAAGGGGAAGAATTATCTAAAGTCCGTCATTATTATAAAGAAGCTCACGAGTATGCTTTTAGAGATGTTTTAGTGGTAGGAGCAAACAATTCGTCAGTAGATGCAGCTTTGGAATGCTGGCGAAAAGGGGCCAATGTTACCATGGTTATTCGGAAGAAGGAAATCAATAGCCGTGTAAAATACTGGGCAAAGCCAGATATTGAAAACCGAATTGCGGAAGGCAGTATTAAAGCTTATTTCGAATCAAATATTACTGAAATCAGGAAAAATGAAGTAGAAATAGAAACTCCTTCGGGGAAAATTACTATCGAAAATGATTTTGTATTGGCCCTAACCGGATACAAACCCGATTTGGCTTTTCTGGAAAATATGGGAATACAATTATCAGAAGATGAATTAAGAACTCCAACATACAATCCCGAAACTATGGAGACCAATGTGGAAGGCTTATTTTTAGCGGGTGTAATTTGTGGAGGAATGCATACGCACAAATGGTTTATCGAAAATTCTCGTGTCCATGCGAGTATGATTGTGGATTATATTACTTCGAAATAATTTTAAGCCAAGAATTCACGAATTAGAACTTTACAACTTCATAAAAAATAACTCGTGAATTCGTGGCTAAAAAAACTTAAGAACTGCAAGAGAGCATAGAGCATCCTACTTTTGAGCGAGCCCAATCCGGACGTTTGGCAAACCATTTTTGAAATTCCGGCTGTTCGTCATATGGTTTTTGCAGAAGTTGGTACAATTCATCAATTAAGGAATAATCCTCCTGATCTGCGGCATCAATAGCCAGCTGTGCCATATAATTTCGAAGTACGTACTTTGGATTTATAGCGTTCATTTTCTCAGAACGTTCTTTATCTGAAAGTGTTTCTGCAAGAAGTCTTTCGAGATAAAGTGTAAACCATTCCTGCCATGATTCTAAAATTGTACTTGAGATTTGTTCCGGAATATAAAACGAATCCTGAATTCTTTCGATCGCTTTTTCAGGGGAATCAGATTTTTGTACACTGCTTAAATTTCGGAAAAAGATCGTCATGTCTGTTTCAGATAGCTGTAAAGCAGTCTCCAAGCCATCAATTAACGTATTATCAGTTTCAGTTGAAATAAATAAGCCTAACTTGCTTAAAAACATATTTTTATAATCAGATTCAAAATCAATCATAAAAGATTCCAGAATTTTTTCCAGAGGCTCAGCTTCATTGATTAAAGGATAAATAGCATTAGCCAATTGGTACAAATTCCATTGTGCAATCTGCGGTTGATTTCCAAAACGATATCTTCTGTACTGACTGTCGGTGGTGTTCGGAGTCCAGTTTGGATCGTAATTTTCCAGCCAGCCATAAGGACCATAATCAATCGTGATGCCGTGAATCGACATGTTGTCGGTATTCATTACCCCGTGTACAAAACCCACACGCTGCCAATGCAGAATCATTTCGCGGGTTTTATCAGCTACTGTTTTAAAAAACTGCAGGAATTTCTCTTTAGGTTCTCCTTTTATCTCCGGAAAGTAATATTTGATGTTGTACTCTACAAACTGTTTTAAATTCTGAATTTCATTTCGGGCCGTCAGCATTTCAAAACTTCCAAAGCGAATGAAAGAAGGAGCGACACGACAAACAATTGCACCTTTTTCATAGGCAGGGTTTCCATTGTACAAAATATCACGTAAAACGGGATCTCCTGACAATATAAGAGATAATGATCGGGTGGTGGGAACTCCTAAATGATACATGGCTTCGGCACACAAATACTCTCTCACAGACGAACGCAAAACAGCCAAACCATCTGCGGTTCTTGAATATGGAGTTTTTCCGGCACCTTTTAACTGAAGCATAAATGATTCGCCATTATACTCTACTTCAGTTAAATTAATGGCACGACCATCACCCAATTGTCCAGCCCAGTTCCCAAACTGATGTCCGGCGTAACACATGGCATACGGACGAGTGTCAGGTACTATTTCTTTTCCTGAAAAAACATTTAAAAAGGATTCGGACTGAATTTCCTCAGTCGAAATTCCAACCGATTCAGCTACTTCCTGCGAAGCATGAATCAAGTTCGGATTAGATGGTTGTGTTGGATTTACATACGAGAAGAGTGCATTAGAAACCTGACGAACCTCGTTGGTTTCATTTGTGTCTGCAGGTAATTCGACAGTAAATCGATTGTTTATTTTTAAATTTTTCATTAGAATAATCTTTCTCTGATTTCAGATTAAAACGAGTTCTGTTTGTATTGTGTTATTGTAAAGTATGATAAAAATGTCTGCTCAATCCATTAATCGGTTGGCGTACATTTTTTTTAATTGATGAATTTTAGGATCAATTACGATCTGGCAATAACGTGCTTCCTGATTGTTGTTGTAATAATTTTGATGGTCTGTTTCAGCCTCGTAAAAAACTTCAAACGGAACGAGTTGTGTTACAATTTGATCTTCGTATAAAGGTTTTACTTCTTCAAAAACCTTTTCGGCAATCGCTTTCTGTTCTTCATTATGATACAAAACAATGGATCGGTATTGTGTTCCGCTGTCCGCACCCTGACGGTTTAGAGTTGTAGGATCATGACTTGTCATAAATATGAAAATCAGGTCATAATATGAAATTATGTCAGCATTAAAAGTAACTTGTATGACTTCTGCATGACCGGTTCTGCCTGTGCAAACTTCACGATACGGCGGATTTTTAATAAAACCTCCTGAAAATCCTGATTTTAAAGATTCTACACCTCTCAAACGCTGAATTACAGCTTCTATACACCAAAAACATCCTCCACCAAAAGTGGCAACTGATAAATTCCCCATAAATAGTATTGTTCAAGTTTTAATGCCCTATTAATCCGATAGAATATTGTGATAAATTATAAGTAAAAAGATAGTTAAGATAAAGATATCAAACAGTTTTTTGGTATTTGAAGTTTATAATTGATAAATTCGCAATTCTATAAAAAAGCAATATATTTGCAATTAAATTCAGGCACACTAATGAACAGCAAAAATAGTACCATCACTTTAGAAACCTATTTTCAGGATTTTAGAAAGAATATTGTAGGAATTAATCAGGAGTTTTCTTCTCCATTTGGCAAAAAACAGATTATTTATACTGATTGGACTGCCAGCGGAAGGTTATATCGACCGATTGAAGAGAAAATTCTTAATGAGTTTGGGCCTTTTGTAGCCAATACGCATACAGAAACTACAGTGTCAGGTACTGCCATGACAAAAGCTTATCATCATGCCAGATCGATCATCAAGCGCCATACAAATGCCAATAATGATGATGTTCTAATCACAGATGGAACCGGAATGACGGGTGTTGTCAATAAATTTCAGCGTATTTTGGGTTTAAAAATTCCTGAGAATCTGAAAGATTGCACTGTTGTTCCTGCTGAAAAGCGTCCTGTTGTTTTTATTTCTCACATGGAACATCATTCCAACCAAACTTCCTGGCTGGAAACCATTGCAGATGTTGAAATTATTCCATCTTGCGAAAAAGGACTTTTTTGTCTGGATAATTTAGAGCAGCTGCTGGAGAAATACAGTGAGAGAACTATTAAAATCGCTTCTATAACTTCCTGTTCGAATGTTACAGGTTTAAAAACACCGTTTCACGAAGCTGCAAAATTAATGCACAAGCACAATGGTGTTTGTTTTGTTGATTTTGCCTGTTCAGGACCTTATGTAGAAATCGACATGCATCCCGAAGATCCGGAAGCATACCTGGATGCTATTTTCTTTTCTCCACATAAATTTTTAGGAGGTCCCGGAACTTCAGGGGTTTTAATTTTTAATAAAAAGTTATACAATAATATGATTCCTGATTGTCCTGGTGGAGGTACAGTAAGCTGGACCAATCCATGGGGCGAACATAAATATATTGACAACATCGAGGATCGTGAAGATGGCGGTACCCCGGGTTTTCTTCAGGTAATTAAAACCGCTTTAGCAATTGAGCTGAAAGAAGAAATGGGAATCGAGAACATTCTGCAACGTGAACACGAGATTGTAGAGTATGTTTTTAATGAATTGGATACGGTTTCCAATATTAAAATTCTGGCCGGCCAGCATAAAGACCGTTTAGGGGTTATTTCCTTTTTTATAGAAGATCTTCATTTTAATTTAGGAGTAAAATTACTGAATGACAGATTCGGAATTCAAACCAGAGGCGGATGCAGTTGTGCAGGAACGTATGGACATTTTCTGTTGCACGTAGATCAGGAAACATCTAATAAATTGGTCAATGAAATTACGATTGGAGATTTAATAAAAAAACCGGGATGGATCAGAATGTCAATTCACCCAACTACTACCGATAAAGAAATTGCTTTTGTTTGTGAAAGCATTAAAGATTTAGCGAAAAACCATAAAGAGTGGGCGTTGGACTATTCTTATAATAAAAATACAAATGAATTTGTTCATAAAAACGCCGGTTCGTTTGAAGACGATTTAGTAGCCGGATGGTTCAAATCGTAAAATTAAATTAATAAACCGTACAGGTTTTTAAAACCTGTCCGGTTTGCTTTGTGAGTTGAATTTAGCCAATTTGTTTAGATTCCTGAAACTTTCTTAAAGATAAGAGTGCCTGTTCCTGAATTTTGTTTTGAAAAAATCCTGTCCAGCCCATTATATATCCGGTAAAACCGAAAGCCTGTTTCGACCATTTCCAAACATCAAAACTGTCTGTATGTTTGATAATCAGGTCATCCTGAAAAGCAAATTCAGCAGAAATACGATTGATTACCTTTCTGTTGGTTTTGCTAAAATTATAAGTAGCAACCCATTTAGCACTACCTGAAGAATCATCGGCTTTAATATCTGAAAATTCGATTTTAATGTTGCCTTTACTTTTCAAAATCAACATTTCCCACATTTTAGAAACCTGCTCTTCTTTTAGTAAACCGAAGGCGGGATCGATAAAATGAATTTTTGGATGGTAACACTCGCTCATTGTTTTCGCATCGGCATTGGCAAAAGCAGTATAGAATTTTGTAATTAAAGCTTCATTCGAATTCATAAAAAGTTGTTTAGATTATAAATATAGAATTTATTGTACTAAAAAAGTCACTTATAAAGCACTAATTGCGGCTGCAGTGTCAAAAGTTTTTTTAGATTTATCGAATGCTGTCGAAAAGTACGCCATTCTGTTTAAAGCGGTAAAGTAACCGGTCTGGTCACCAAAAGCTGCTGTATTGTTAGCTTTAATGATAAATCGAATAGCTTTAATATCTGTTTTCTTAAGTTTTGCCATTTCGGCAGGGGTGAAATAGTAATAAGCAGTAGTTTTTCCGTCGAGGGTTTCTTTGATGTTTTTGTCCACACAAGCAATTACATCTCCATTAACAAGGTCAACGTACACGCCTCCTGAGATTTGGGTTTTATCATTAGAAATCCCTATTGATAGTTTTAAAACCCCTCCTTTATCTGTTTTTGCAATCTGAACTTCTGTTTCGCCGGTAAACACATACTTTTCACATATAAAAGTATAACTGGTGGTTGCCGGGAATGGTTTAGAGCCTTTTATACTCAAGGTTTGCTGTGCATTTACGAAACCGGAAATTAACAATACGATTAAAAGAGGCAGTTTTACATTCATAGGTTTTATTTTATTGTTCTGTTATTTTTGCATCAAATTTTTCGTCCCAATCCATTGATTTTATTGCTGAGATCAGATTATCTTCGTTTACAAAAATGCGTAATTCTTTATTGGCAACTTTTTTGGTGTACAGCGCATGATATCGATAAATAACCTCTTGCTTGGTTCTGTAAACACCGTCGAGCTTTAAATCGATGAAGCTTCCATAGTATTGTCTGAACCTTTGACAGGTTTTGGTCAGACGTTCCTCGGTTGTATTTTCCATTACCGATTTGGTGACTTCAGTCTCGTTAAAAGGTTTGAATTTTGAGGAATTACAGGTTTCTAAGACCCTTTTTCCTAATTCATACGCTTTTTTCTGCTGATTGGAATTTATTTCGGCAGCAGTGACTTTTTTGATTTTTAAATCTTCAGTATCTCTTTGGATCGTTTTCGATTTACATCCAATTAACAACAACAAACATATAATCAATCCTGCTTTCTTCATAACTATTTAAGTAATTTTTAATAATAAGTTAGGGTCAGGGCAATTTTCAATGTAAAAGTTCAAATCGTTGGTGTTACATACTCCCGGATAATCGCCGGAATAGTTTTCGATGTTTCGAATAATCTGAAAGTGTACGTGTGGAGGATAGTCTCCGTTAACAGAGGAATTTCCTAAAGTTCCAATCTTTTGACCTTTGTTAAAAAATGTCCCAACACTAAGGTTCTCTATACTTTCTAACGATAAATGTCCGTATAAAGTATAAAATTTCTCATTTTCTATCCGATGCTCCAGAATGATGGTCGGACCATAATCGCCGAGACCTATATTGTTTTTAAAGCTGTGCACCTTTCCATCAAGTGGAGCCAGAACTGCTGTGTCTGCTTTTGTCCATAAGTCCAATCCTATATGAATGTTGCGTTCCGGAATAGAATTGTTCTTAAAAATGGTACTGCGCTGATAAAGCGTTCTTCCTTCAATATAACCGCCAAAGGCTACTTCGGCATCATTTTTCTCTAAGTAATCTGAAATAAAATTTTCAAATTCCTGAGTACAGGTAGGTTTAAAATCAGCAAGTTCCTGATTGGTTACAGATAAATCTAAAGGGATGTATTTTGAGATATCAATGGTTGAATCAATTATTTTAGTGGGAGGTAAGGCTTTTAAAATAGAGGCAAGAGGTTTCATAAATTTAAACTACTTTTTCGATAATTATTAATTCATTGTGAGCTTCAACTCGTGGGAGCATTTTTGAAGCAAACAGTTTGGGGTCAATTTCAGAAATGTATTTTCGGTTTCGAACATTATGCGCTTCATCTAAAATCATGGTATTAAATAAAACAAATCCGTGGTTTTGCAATAAGGAACAAATACGTTCACTAAAAAAGCGTTCGAATAAAAAATTAGGCATTTTGATATCTTCAAAAATATCAATAATAATTAAATTATATTTATTTTTTGTTTTTAAAACAAACTCAAAAGCGTCATCAATTACCACTTCAAGCTGTTTGATTTGATTCAGGTTAAAATATTCGTTGGCTATTTTAATCATGTCGGGGTCAATTTCAACACCGGTAATTTTACCTTTATACTGAACTTCGTCCACCAAAGTTTTAACGACACTTCCGCCAGCAACTCCCAATAATAAAATATGATCCATTTTAAGAATGGTATCGTACCCGATATTTCGAAGTCCGTACCTTAGGATGCGTTGCAGGCTTCCATAAGAGTAATTTGTATTTTCAGAATCAAGGACCAGTTCACCGTTGGCCCAGGTAACTTCGATGATTTTGCTTCTTTGTGATTTTTTTTTGAATATTTTTATAGGAACAATATAACTGAACAATTTTTGAATCATTTTAAATGCTTTTACTCAAAAATACCACTTTAAATCTTTTATTTTGCAGTAAAAAAGTAATTAATGAAAAAGCGATTGTACAAATTTATCTTTTTAAAGCTAATGGGCTGGAAGATAGTAGGTATCGAAAATGCTGAAGTGAAAAAGTGTGTGATGATGGTGATGCCGCATACAAGCAATCATGATTTTTATTTAGGAATTTTTACCCGTGGAATTTCCGGTTTGGAGATGAATTGGGTGGGAAAGAAAGAATTATTTCGCTTTCCGTTTGGATATTATTTCAGAAATGTAGGAGGAGAGCCTATAGACCGCACTGGCGGATTGAATAAAGTAGAATCGATTGCTGCAATTTTTGACCGTAAAGAGGTTTTTCGTCTGGCAGTAGCTCCCGAAGGAACTCGCAAAGGAGTTAAAGAATTAAAAAGTGGTTTCTATTATATTGCCCTTAAAGCAAATGTGCCTATTGTTCCCGTCGCTTTTGACTGGGGAAAGAAAGAAGTTAATTTAGGAAAACCATTTCATCCAACAGGGGATTATGATTGTGATTTGATTGAATTGAAAAAGCATTATGAAGGAGTTTTGGGTAAAATTCCTGAAAATGGATTTTGGAGCTGATTTTCTGCTTCAGATTCCATCATGTGAGAATTGCTTAAACGAAAAATAATTTTAAAGTTTTTCAAATACGCGAAAATTTCAAATTAAGGAACGTACGTCTTGAAAGTTCCGTTTTTATAAAACACCACTATTTTTTCAATTTCATTTTCTGCAGTATTTACATTTTGATTTTTAATTGCTGCAGAGGATGCATTTTTTGTATTTGCATTTTCTGATAAAGAATTTCCTGATGCAGAATTTTCGTCGGGTGGAATAGGGGAAAAAGATTTTGCAAATTCAGACACCGATTCATTTTTCTTTAGATCGGAGTTGTCTTCCGTTTTTGGAAAATTTCCTTTACCATTTAAAATCCAGTACAAATCAATTTCAGGAAAAACCTCCAGAATCTTCAGTACAAAATCTAAGCTGGGTTTGTTTCTGCCGGAAAGCAGGTGAGACATGCTGGAACGCTGAACTCCGATTCGATCTGCGAAAGAAGAAGCATTTAAAGCGTAATAGTCTAGTATAATTTCAAGCCGTTTTACAAAATCGTCGATGTTTACCATTGTAAATTACTGTTTCAAAATTCGCTGTTTACAAATGTAATCAAAAGCAGCGCACAAAACAATTTAAGAGTTGAAAATCTTCAATTAAGCCTAAGAATAGTGTGTTTATTACTTTAATTAATTATTGTTAATGGATTGATAAATAAATAATTGAATTTTACGGATTAAAGTTAAGGCTAATGTTTAATGATGAAAAGAAAGGCTTTTTAGAACCAGAGCAAGAACTGTTTACAATTCTAAATTAATTTGTTTACAAATTATTTACAATTGTAAAAATAAAGATGTTTACTTTTGTAAACTAATCAAAACACGATGAATTTAGAAGAATTATTTCACCAGCATAAAGAACAAACCATTGAAGGACGTTATCTGACTTTAGATCATATTCAGCCTTTATTAGATCAATTAAATACCAATAATCAGGTAGAGATTATTGGTAAATCGGTCTTAGGAGAACCCGTTTATAGCTATCAAATTGGGAGCGGTCCAACACGTATTTATCTCTGGTCTCAAATGCACGGAAATGAAAGTACCACCACAAAAGCACTATTTGATTTTATAAATGTGTTAAACAGCGGTTCTGAGTTTGCAGAGAAGATGTTAAAAAACTTTACTTTTTGTAGCATCCCAATGCTGAATCCTGATGGTGCAAGGCTTTATACACGCGAGAATGCCAATAAAGTAGATTTAAACCGCGATTCGCAAAATCTAACACAACCAGAAAGTAATATTTTAAGATCGGTATTCGAGTCTTTTAAACCTCATTTCTGTTTTAACCTGCATGACCAGCGTACTATTTTTGGAGCTGGTGAAACTGGAAAACCGGCAACACTCTCGTTTTTGGCTCCTTCTTATAATGAGGAAAGAGAAGTCAATGAGAATCGTTTGAAAGCTATTAATGTAATTGCCGGAATCAATGATGTTTTGCAGCAATATATTCCCGGACAGGTCGGACGTTTTGATGACTCGTTTAATATCAATTGTATAGGAGATACATTTCAGCATTTGGGAGTCCCGACGATCTTGTTTGAGGCGGGTCATTTTCCTGGTGATTATGAGCGCGAAATCACGCGAAAGTTTTTATTCTTCTCGCTTGTTTCGAGTTTTCAACTGATTAGCGAAAACGATTTAGTTGATAATAGAATTAATGATTATTTGAATATTTCACAAAATAAAGTGGTTTTTTATGATTTTATGTGGAAAAATATCAAAATAAATTATGATGGTATCGAAATTATTACGAATTTTGTCGCACAATACAAAGAGGAATTGATTGAAAATAAGATTCATTTCAATGCTTACATAGTTGAAGTAGGCGATTTGGAAAATTATTTTGGACATTATGAATACGATGCAAAAGGTGCTGGTTACTCTGATGACTTTGGTAGTTTTCCGAAATTGAATCAAAAAGCAGATTTTTATTTAGATAAAAATGTTAAATTTGTTAACGGGTTGATAAAAAGTTAGATTTTTTGTGAATTTGTTGTTTTTTATACATATTTTTATACTTTGTAATAGCAATTAGTAATATTAATTAAAGAATTATGAGTAAATTTCGTTTAGATGAAGTAGATCACCAGATTTTAGATATGTTAATAGACAATACGAGAGTTCCGTTTACTGACATTGCTAAAAAACTATTGATATCTGCTGGTACAGTGCATGTTAGAGTAAAAAAGATGGAGGACGCAGGGATAATTATGGGATCTTCATTAGCCTTAGACTATGATAAGTTAGGGTATTCATTTATTGCTTATGTGGGTGTGTTCCTTAATAATACGTCTCAAACTAAATTTGTATTAGAGCGAATCAATCAAATTCCGTTCGTAACTGTAGCTTCTGTAACAACAGGAAAATTCAATATTTTTTGCAAAATTAGAGCAAAAGATACTAAACACGCGAAAGAAGTTATCTTTATGATTGATGATATTGACGGTGTTTACAGAACAGAAACTATGATTTCATTAGAAGAAAGTATAAACGATAAGAAGCGTTTGATGCATACTATTTTTAAAAATATGTAATATTTTCTTGAATGCTATATCTAAATATAACCTCAAGTTTATTCTTGGGGTTTTTTTATGACCAATTAACCAACCAACCACCAATAAATTATGTACACGTTACCAAAAATTGAACGTTTCAATCAGGACGTTCTTTCAAAATACCATATTTACAATAGTGTATTTATAACATTGCCTTTTGATTCAATTGATAATACAGGAGTTTTACTTCCTTTATTTACAGAGACTTGTGAGACAGGATTTAAAAAGCAGGAAACTCCTAAAGAGATTGTGAACTTCTTCTCTAACAAATTCCTGAATGATGCTTCAGAAAAAGATAAAATCGATTTAATGTTTCGATTTATTCAGTATATCGAACGTCAGATTGTATTGTTTGATGCAATTGAAGATGCCGCTTTTCCGGAAGTTAATAATATGGAAGGACGTGGTTCGCTGCGTGACATTAAAGAAAAATCAGATGCCAAGGAGAAGAACGAGGAGTTGATTGAGTTTTTAGAGAACTTTAATGTCAGAACAGTTTTAACAGCGCATCCAACGCAGTTTTATCCAGGGCCTGTTTTGGGGATTATTAATGACTTGAAAGACGCTATTCGTTCAAATGATTTGCTGAAAATCAAGCAATTGCTGGCGCAGCTTGGAAAAACACCTTTTATTCAGAACGAAAAGCCAAATCCTTATGATGAAGCGGTGAGTTTGATCTGGTATTTAGAAAATGTCTTTTACGCTACTTCAGGAGAAATTGTTCATTATTTGCAAAAAAATATCCTTCAGGGAAGTTCTATTCAAAACCAATTGATAAAATTAGGTTTCTGGCCGGGAGGTGATCGTGACGGAAATCCTTTTGTTACGACCGATATTACTTTAAAAGTAGCAGAGCGTTTGCGTACCTCAATCCTGAAGTGTTATTATATAGAAATGAGAAGTTTAAAAAGAAAGTTAACCTTCTCAGGAGTAGATACTTTGGTTTCTGAACTTGAACATAAGCTTTACCGTTCTGTTTTCTATTCCAAAGGAGAGATTTATATCACTTTGGAAGAATTATTGACGCAATTAAATAAAATCAGAACCATTATTATTGAGAAGCACCAGTCACTTTATTTAGATGAACTGGAAGCTTTTTTAGTGAAAATTAATCTGTTTGGTTTTCATTTTGCTACGTTAGATATTCGTCAGAACAGTAAAATTCACAATGCTGTATTTAAAGATGTAGTGGATTATTATCTGAATTCGGGCTCAGAGATATTTCCGAAAAACTACTTTGATTTGTCTGAAGAGGAGAAATTAGGGGTTTTGTCGAAAGTAAAAGGAGATTTGAATCCTGCTGATTTTGATAATGAAATTACGAGATCTACTTTAGAATCTGTTCAGACCATTAAAACGATACAGCAGGCAAATGGTGAATCCGGGGCCAATCGTTACATTATCAGTAATAACGAAAGCGCTTTGAATGTTATGGAAACTTTTGCGATGATTCGTCTGAACAATTGGGAGAATCCGACTGTAGATATTATTCCGCTTTTTGAATCTGTTGATGATTTGCAAAATGCACATCAGATTATGGAGCAATTGTATACGAATTTAGAGTATTCTAAACACTTGGAAGCCAGAGGAAACAAACAAACTATTATGTTAGGTTTCTCTGATGGAACCAAAGATGGCGGGTATTTAATGGCGAACTGGAGTATTTATCAGGCTAAAATTTCATTGACAGAAATTTCTAGGAAATACGGTATACAGGCAATATTCTTTGACGGTCGTGGTGGACCACCTGCCCGTGGTGGTGGGAAAACACATAAATTCTACGCCTCTTTAGGGCCGAAAATCGAGAACAACGAAATTCAAATTACGATTCAGGGACAAACCATTAGTTCAAATTTTGGAACTTTGGATTCCTGTCGTTATAATATTGAGAACTTATTAAGTGCCGGAGTTACCAATCAGGTTTTTAGTAAAGAGAAAAATGAGTTAAGTGTTGAGGAAACCAAAATTTTGACACAATTGGCTGATTTAGGATATGAAAAATATCTGAGTTTCAAGAATCATCCTAAGTTTATCCCGTATTTGGAAAAGATGAGTACGCTAAAATATTACTCAAAAACCAACATCGGAAGCCGACCATCTAAAAGAAGTAAATCAGAATCACTTGATTTTGCTGATTTGAGAGCGATTCCTTTTGTGGGATCCTGGAGTCAGCTGAAGCAAAATGTACCTGGATTTTTTGGAGTTGGTTCAGCTTTGAAGTATTTTGAAGAAAGTGGACAGTGGGACAAAGTTCAAAATCTGTATCACGATTCCTTATTTTTCAAAACATTGTTGGAGAATAGTATGATGTCATTGGCGAAATCATTTTTACCATTAACGGCTTACATGAAAAAGGATCCAGAATTTGGTGAATTCTGGCAAATTATTTATGATGAGTTTTCAGAAACCAAACGTCTTTTATTGAAAATTGCAGGGCATAAAACGCTAATGGAAAATTACCCTGATGGTATAGCGTCGATTCAAATACGAGAACGTATTGTGTTGCCGCTGTTGACTATACAGCAATATGCTTTGCTAAGAATTAACGAGTTGAATAAGGAAAGTGTGGTAGATGAAGACTTGGTTAAAGTGTATGAAAAAATCGTAACAAGGTCACTTTTCGGAAATACAAATGCAAGTAGAAACTCAGCTTAAAAATTATAAAAAATGAACACAGCCTTATTAACGCAAAATGAATATTCTGGCGGATTTGCCAATTACATCAAAGAAGCCGGTGATGTGAATTTATTTGAAGAACTCGAAATTTCATTGCACGAGTTTATCAAATTTGTGCAAAATATTCCGATGGATAAATTTGATTATCGCTACGCGGAAGGAAAATGGACGATAAAAGACATTATTCAGCACATTATAGATTGTGAGAGAATTTTTGCTTACCGTGCTTTGCGATTCTCACGAAATGATCAAACGGCTTTGCCAAGTTTTGAAGAGAATGACTATGCGATCAGTACAGATTCAAATAGCAGAAGTATTCAAAGTTTGCTTACGGAGTTATCAGCTTTGCGACATTCTAATTTGTTGTTTTTTAAGAGTTTGTCGGAAGAGCAACTTAAGAGAATTGGTACGGCTTCTAATCTTCAGATTTCTGTGCGTGCGTTGGGATTCGTAATAATCGGACATCAAAAACATCATCAGAAAGTTTTTGAAGAACGTTATTTGTAAATTTCTTTCTGATAGAAAAAATCCTGTAGAGTTTAACTTTACAGGATTTTTTTATTATATCTTTTAGTAATAAAGTGTGGAGAATTTTTACCGCGACGACCCTTCGGTCGAAATGACAAAAAAAGAAAGTATTATTATTTATTTTTCTCAACAATTGCAAGGCCTAAACGAATTTTGTCATAACTCATTTTCTCCTCGAAATAATCAAAGTAGGGTTTTAGGGCAGAAGGATACTCCAGTTCGATTTGAGCTTTGTGTAATTGTTTGACTTCTTCATTTGTGACAAAAGAACTTAAATCTATTTCCTCGCCATCAAGATAAAGCTTGGCTAAGTGCGATATAATTGTCGTATATCCTAAATTTCTTTTTCCTGCAATTTCTGTGACAGTTTCGCCATTTCTAAAAAGTTCTAAAGTAGTCTTATAAGTGTTGTTTTCTTTTTTAACTTTTGTATTTGCCTTTTTTGCTTTTTGAAATTCAATAATAGCCTTTATAAATTCTGAACCATATCTTTCAAGTTTTGCATTTCCGACACCGTCAATTGCAAGAAACTCTTCATCACTCATAGGTCGTAAGGTTTCCATTTGTCTCAAAGCGGCATCACTGAAAATTACATAAGCCGGAACTTCTTCTTCCTGAGCAATTTCATAGCGTAGTTTTCGAAGAGTTTCAAAAAGAGAATTTTTAGCCGTTTTTGTATTAGCCTCTTTTGCTTCGTTTTTATCGATTACTTTTTTAACGACCGTATTTAGTTTTACTTTTTCTCCTTCAAACAAAACTTTTTTGGCAAAAGAAGTCAGTAGAATTTTATTGTGCTGATGAAAGGCAATTTCGAGATATCCCAAATTGATCAGCTGAATTAGGTATTGATTCCAATCGTACCAGGAAATGTCGGAGCCAATTCCGTACGTTTTAAGACTTTGATAATTTTTTTCGTAGATATACGCGTTTCTCGAGCCTCTTAAAAAATCAACAATTACAGCTAATGGCTCAGATTCTTTTAAACGAGCAATCGCAGACAGGGCCTTTTGAGCCAAAATAGTTCCATCAAAAAAAGTTGGTGGATTTTTGCAGATGTCGCAGTTACCACAGTTTTCTTTTACCAGTTCGCCAAAATACGAAAGCAGAATTTTTCGGCGGCAACTTAAAGCATCCGCGTATTGTTTCATTCTTTCTAATTTTGCCAATTGCACATCGGAGTTTAATCCTTCGGAGGCAAATTTTTGCAATTGGATTACATCGGCGTAACTTTCGAACATTACAGTTTCGGCAGGTAAACCATCCCGACCTGCACGTCCGATTTCCTGATAATAGCCTTCAATGTTTTTAGGTAAATTGTAATGTATGACCCATCTCACATTGGATTTGTCGATTCCCATACCAAATGCAATCGTGGCACAAACCACCTGACAATCATCGTTTATAAAATCATCCTGAGTTTTGGCTCTGATTTTATTGTCAAGTCCGGCATGATAGGCTTTTGCGGTGATTCCGTTTTTCTTTAATTTATCGGTCAGTTCTTCGGTTGTTTTTCTGCTTAAGCAATAAACAATTCCGGATTCATTGGGTTTCTTTTCAATAAAATCAACAATTTGTTTTATTCGGTCTAAGGCCGGGCGTACTTCAAGACTTAAGTTTTTTCTGTCGAATGAGGCTACGAACGTTTTTGGATTTCTCAGTTTGAGTTGTTTTATAATATCAGTTCGCGTTGCTTTATCGGCTGTAGCGGTTAAAGCAAGAACCGGAGTAGAAGGGAATCGGCTCTTTAAATATCCTAAATTGGTATAAGCCGGACGAAAGTCGTGTCCCCATGAAGAAATACAATGCGCTTCATCAATTGCTATTAAGCTGATTGTTAATTCATTGAAAACAACGTCCAGATAAGATAAACTCTCCGGCGCAATGTAGACAAGCTTAAAAGTGTTCGATTTTAAATTGTCTATGTAAAATTGCTGTTCCTGACTGGATTGACTACTGTTGATGTAGCAGGCATTGATACCATTTGTTTTTAGACTATCGACCTGATCTTTCATCAAAGCAATCAGAGGGGAAATCACAATTGTGATTCCGGGTAATACTAAAGCGGGTAGTTGAAAACAGATTGACTTTCCTCCGCCGGTTGGCATAATGGCTAAAGTGTCCTGACCGGAAAGCACAGTAGTAATGATTGTTTCCTGATTAGGTCTGAATTTTTCAAATCCGAAATTTTCTTTTAGTTTGGCATGTAGAATTTCTGAAGTCATGGCGTTGATTAATTACAAGGAAAAGTAAAAAGCAAATGTATAGTATTTTTCTTATTTTTTAATAATCGATTTCTGAGGTCATAAAAAAAGGAACTCCAAATAGAGTTCCTTTAAATTATCTTGAAAAAGATTGCTTAATCTTCGTCTTCATCATCTTCATCGTCAGCGATATCATCTTTGTCTTCGTCGTCATCGTCGTCATCTCCATTGTCAACATCTGGTTTGTCCTGATTGTCATCATCGTCGTCGTCGTCAATATCGTCATCAAGATCAAGACCTTTTACAGGTTCGATTGTATCTACGTCTACGTCGATATCATCGTCTTCATCATAATTTTCGATTCTGTCAGCAAGCTTAGTACTAATTTTTACCAAATAAATAGTGTCTTCGGTACGAACTTCAACAGCTTCAACTAATTCATTTTTAGCATTTCTAAAACGGATTACATCCGAATCATCATAACCATCAGGAAATTTTTCAACCAAAAGGTTTAAAATTTCGTTGGTAAGTTTAGCGTAGTCTACTATAACTCTTTTCATATATATCTTATAGATCTAATAAATAAGCAAAAATTAATGGAGCCACAATTGTAGCATCCGACTCTATGATAAATTTAGGGGTTTTGATGTCTAATTTACCCCATGTAATTTTCTCGTTCGGAACTGCTCCCGAGTACGAACCATAACTGGTTGTTGAATCTGAGATTTGGCAGAAATAACTCCAGAAAGGAACATCGTGCATTTCCATATCCTGATACAACATTGGTACTACGCAGATAGGGAAATCTCCTGCGATACCACCACCAATTTGGAAGAATCCAATTCCGTTAGCACTGTTTTTTGGATACCAGTCCGCAAGGAAAGTCATGTACTCAATTCCGGATTTCATGGTAGAGGCTTTTAAATCACCTTTGATTACATAGGAAGCAAAGATATTTCCCATTGTACTGTCTTCCCAGCCCGGAACTATGATAGGTAAGTTTTTCTCAGCAGCGGCATACATCCAGCTGTCTTTTAAATCAATTTCGTAGTATTCTTCTAAAACACCTGATAACAGCATTTTATACATGAATTCATGTGGAAAATAACGTTCTCCTTTATCATCAGCCTCTTTCCAGATTTTATAGATATGTTTTTGTAAACGACGGAATGCTTCATGCTCAGGAATACAAGTATCAGTAACACGGTTTAATCCTCTTTCCAATAAAGCCCATTCGTCTTCCGGTGTTAAATCACGATAGTTTGGCACTCTTTCGTAGTGAGAGTGTGCTACTAAATTCATGATGTCTTCTTCTAGATTGGCTCCAGTACAAGAAATAATTTGTACTTTATCTTGTCTAATAACTTCGGCAAAAATTTTACCAATTTCTGCTGTACTCATAGCGCCAGCCATACTTACCATCATTTTAGCTCCATTAGCCAATTGTTGTTCGTATGCTTTTGCAGCATCTACTAAAGCGGCAGAGTTGAAGTGTAAATAATGTTTTTCAATAAACTGACTGATTGGTCCTTTCATTTGTTCTTGTTTTTTTATTTTTTTTTTGAATTAAAAGTTTAACCTTTTAGTTTATACTGCAAATTAATAATTTTATATTTATTAACATTTATTTAGCAGTATTTTTTTTTAAACCTTTTTAGTGTATCCTAAAATTTTTAATACATCGTCCGAAGTTTGTTGCTCTGAGAAAACTTCAGTAGCCAGAATGCCATTTTCATCACGATCTATTAATATATGTTTAGGCTGTGGAATCAGACAGTGGTGTAAACCGCCGTATCCTCCAATGGTTTCCTGATACGCACCAGTATTAAAGAAACCAATGTATAGTGGCTTTTCTTTGTTGTATTTAGGTAAATAAATAGCGTTCATATTTTGCTCTGAGTTGTAATAATCGTCACTATCACAAGTCAGGCCGCCTAATAAAACCCGCTCGTAAGTATCATTCCAGCGGTTTACCGCCAACATGATAAAACGTTTGTTTATTGCCCAAGTATCCGGCAAAGTGGTAATGAATGACGAATCAATCATGTTCCATTTCTCTCTGTCATTTTGTTGTTTTTGATACAAAATCTGATAGATCGCGCCACCGCTTTCACCTACTGTAAATGATCCAAATTCTGTAAAGATGTTGGGTACATCAACTTCGGCTTCGTCACATGCAATTTTAATCTGATTGATAATTTCATCAATCATGTATTGATAATCGTACTCGAATGCAAGAGAGTTTTTAATCGGGAAACCGCCACCAATGTTCAATCCGTCAAGGGTAGGGCATTCTCTTTTAAGTGCAATGTATACTTTGATACATTTTACCAGCTCATTCCAGTAATAGGAAGTATCGTTTATTCCGGTATTGATGAAAAAGTGAAGCATTTTTAACTCCAGTTTGTCATTCTCCTGAATTTGTTTTTTATAGAATGAAACGATGTTTTTATATCCAATTCCTAATCTTGAGGTATAGAACTCAAATTTAGGTTCTTCTTCTGCTGCGATACGAATTCCAATTTTGAATTTCCCTTTGATTTCAGCCTGAAGCAAATCTAACTCTTCATAATTGTCAATAATCGGAATGGTGTTTTTATGTCCGTTATTGATTAATCGCGCAATATTACTAATGTATTCGTCTCTTTTAAAACCATTACAGATTACATAAGTGCTTTTGTTGATTTTACCATTTTCTAATAAATTCTCAACAATATTTACGTCAAAAGCTGAAGATGTTTCAATGTGAATGTTATTCTTGAAAGCTTCGTTCATAATGTATTCAAAATGAGAGCTTTTTGTGCAATAGCAGTAGTAGTACTTTGCGTCGTACTTATTTTTCTCCATTGATTTTCTGAACCAGGCTTTTGCCTTATTGATGTTCTCTGAAATCTGAGGTAAATAAGTAAATTTTAAGGGAGTTCCGTATTGTTCGACCAATTTCATCAAATCGATGTTGTGAAATTGTAGATTGTCTTTGTTTAATTTGAATTCTTCCTGAGGAAAATAGTAAGTTTGATTGATAAGGTCAGAATATTTTGTATTCATTTATTTTGTAATATTAAGGATGTAATTTTTAATTTTAGATGACGAAATTTCAATCTAAAATTCAAACCCTAATATTAGCAAAAATAATTTCCAGCTTTTCGTGTTCTGCTTTCGAGCACAAAAAGACATCAAAACAAAATGGACTTTTACTATTATAAAAACGGTTCAACATTCTTAATAAAGAACTGTTGAGGCGGTTTCTGTAAGAGTTAAAATGTCTTTGTTTACTGTTCGTTTTCATCGTGGCAAATGTAAAAAATAATATATACCTAAAGCAAAGCTTTTTTATTAAAAAAAGTTTAAGATTTATAATCCTGAAACGCGTCTAGAATCAATTTATTTTCAACCGATTGGTTAATTTTTATTTTTCCGATTCCTTCGATTAAGGCAAATTGAATTAAACCGTACTCATTTTTTTTGTCGTGAATCAGCAGTTCAAGGATCGGATCGATGTCGTTTTCTTCGATTTTTACGTCCTCGTAAATACTCTTAATTGCAGTTTTAATTTCGGAATATTCTGCTGCTGTAATTAAGTTTTTTTGCAACGAAATATAACTTTCCAGGATCATTCCGATCGCAATGGCTTCACCGTGTAATAGCGTCGTTTTTGTTTCGCTTTCTAAAAAGTAACCTTCTATCGCATGCCCTAAGGTATGTCCGAAATTAAGGGCTTTACGGATGTTCTTTTCGGTTGGATCCTGAATGACAATGTCATTTTTTATCTCAACAGAACGGTAAATTAATTCGTCAAAATCAGCGTAATCTATTGAATTTAAATCTAAAAACTGTTTCCAGTAGGCCGCATCATAAATTAATCCGTGTTTTAGCATTTCGGCAAGACCGGAACGCATTTCGTTTTGAGGCAGCGTTTCAAGATATTGGGTGTCAATTAATACCATTTGAGGTACGTTAATTACACCAATCTGGTTTTTTAAATTTCCTAAATCTACGCCGGTTTTTCCTCCAACAGAAGCGTCAACCATAGATAATAAGGTAGTGGGGATATTGATGAAATCTACTCCGCGTTTAAAAGTCGAAGCGACAAAACCTCCCAAATCAGTTACAACACCTCCGCCAAGATTAATGACAAGCGATTTTCTGTCGGCACCAAGTTCTGTAAGGACTTTCCATACTTCAATACAGGTTTCAATATTTTTATTGATTTCTCCTGCTTCAAATTCAATGATTTCTATGGTCAGATCTGTTTCTAATAAGGGTAAAAACTTTGGTAAACAATATTCATTAGTTTGATTATCAACTATGATAAATAGGTTTGAATATTTATTCTCTTTTAAATGATTGTTTAAAGCTTCGTATGCATTTTGGTTGAAATGCACCAGATAATTATTGGCCTGAATAGATTGCATATCTCTGTCGTTGATTTGAAACCGCAAAATAAGGCATTTTTAACTAAATAATATTCAAAGTTTTGTTCTAATTTGTATTAAAACGAATCATTCTATATAAGGTTTTAAAGTGTTTATCTGTAATTTTCTTTCAAAAAGTTTGTTATGAGGCAAACTCTTGTGTTGCAAGCTGTAAAAATATAACAATGTTGTTAATGATATTGAAAAATAGGGTAGTAATTATTGACGAATATTCAAAACTCTATCTATATTTGCATAAAAAATTGACCTTAATGGAAAAAATATTTGATAACACTCAGGTTGCATTTTCGCTAAAAAGTGATACGGAACTTGACAGAGCTTATTTTCTTTTTAAAATGATCGACAGCCAGCCTTTGGTGAGGATAGGAACCGCTGTTACTAATTTTGCTATTAAAGCGCATCTTCCGGTAGAAGGATTGATTCGTGCAACTGTTTTTGACCATTTTTGTGGTGGTGTAAACGAAGACGATTGTATTACAGTGGTAGACAAAATGTTTACTAAAGGTGTTTCATCAGTGTTGGATTATTCGGTTGAAGGAAAAGAAGAAGAAGAGCAGTTTGATGCTGCTTTAGAAATGACTTTAAAAACCATTGAATTTGCAAAAGAACGTTTGGCGATTCCGTTTGCAGTATTTAAGCCAACAGGTTTTGGACGTTTCGAATTATATGAAAAATTAGGGGAGAAACAAACGCTTTCTCCAACTGAACAAGCAGAGTGGGACAGAGTAGTGGCTCGTTTTGATCACGTTTGTGCTGAAGCTCACAGAAAAGATGTGGCTTTGCTAATTGACGGAGAAGAAAGCTGGATGCAGGATGCGGCCGATGATTTGGTTACCGACATGATGCGTAAATACAATAAAGAAAAAGCAATTGTTTTCAATACTTTGCAAATGTACCGTTGGGATCGTTTGGATTATTTGAAAAAATTGCATGAAGTGGCTAAGAATGAAGGTTTCTTTATAGGAATGAAAATCGTTCGTGGTGCTTATATGGAGAAAGAAAACAAACGTGCGGAAGAGAAAAATTACGTTTCTCCAATTTGTGTTTCCAAAGAAGCTACGGATATTAATTATGATGCAGCTATCCGTTATATGGCAGAACATTTGGAAAGCATGTCTATCTTTGCAGGAACTCACAATGAATTGAGTTCTTATAAATTGATGGAAATAATGCAGGAAAAAGGAATTGCGAAAAACGATACTAAAATCTGGTTTGGGCAATTGTACGGAATGAGTGATAATATCAGTTACAATTTAGCAGAGAACGGCTATAATGTTGCAAAATATTTACCTTTCGGACCTGTAAAAGACGTTATGCCTTACCTGATTCGTCGTGCGGAAGAGAATACTTCAGTTGCGGGTCAGACCAGCCGTGAATTGTCTATGATTAAAGCGGAACGCAAAAGAAGAAAAGGAAAATAGATTTACAGATTTGTAAATAAATTTCAAATATAAAATCCCAAATTTCAATTGTAAAATATTGGAATTTGGGATTTTTTTATTGGATTTTAATTCTACTTTGTTTTTTAAATCTGACGGGTTTTAAAACCCCTCAGATTTAAATATATGAATTAAAAAGAAACCTGACATTGTAAAACGACCATTCCTAATCGGTCACTTTGTTTGTAGGCCCCTGCAAGGGTTTTACCGTAAACCGCTCTGTTTTGATAGTTTAAACTGAATTTTGGTCCCAAAGTACCGGTGGTGTAGTAGTTTACACCCAATTCATACATAGACATTGGAGTATCTAATGCTTCTAAATCGGCAATTTGTGTGGCAGCATAAGGTTGAAAACGGCCTTTTTTAGCTTCATTATCCGATTTTCCAAAAAGATATCCCAGCTGCGCATAATATATATTTCCGGTTCCTACACCGATAAATCCGGCACCTGAACCGTTTATCAGAGAATTATCTCCTATAGCAGGATTAGGTGTATTAACGGACTGGATGTAGTTTTTTCCGTAGTTGTTATTGTTGAAAGCCGCGTAAGCAGTTATAGCAGCACCTTTATTGTTAATCGGGCTGTCGTAGAAAACATCAAAGCCCAGAATTTTCATGTCGTCGTACGCAATAGTCGCGTCGGGAGTTAAATGCCACATCGCTTTGGCTTGAGTCATATAACCAAGTGCGACATTGAAGATTTTCTTTGTTCCTAAATAGGTTCCTTTGTGATAAGCATCTTCAACTGATTCTTTATCAAAGAAAGAGTAAGTTAGAATTCCTGCGTATTGTGCTCTTGGCGTTTGAGTGCTTACCGAAGAATTGATTCCCAGATTGTCAGTCGTATTTCGGTACGGATTGGTAATAGCTGCACGATAATTAAACTTACCTAAATCTCCTTTAGCATAAATACTTAAATTTCTGTTTCCGAAGGTTGATGAAATATTAGCGAACTGCTGGTACATTGGCGTATCCAGAGTAAGATGAGAGGAGGAACTATTTGCTGAATAACGAGTTGTTCCCGCTCCCCAGGCTGTCAATCCTCCACCAATATGAAGCTTTTTGCTAAAATGATATTCTCCTAAAGCATCCATAACCGAAAGCGGTGCGTTTGAAGGTCCGTTATTCTGTGTGAAATTAATATTGTTCTGGCCTAACTGAAGATGAAAGAAAATATTTTCCGTCAGCATACCCATAGCCTGTAGACGCAAACGTCTGATGACGATATCGTAGGTATCACTAACCTCATTTGTACCAATTTTACTGCCTTCGTTCAATTCGGCATATCTTCCCCAAACCTGAAGGTTTATTCCGAATTTGATGTATTGTGATCCGTCTTTGGAAATATTAACCACATTAAAAGGTTTTTCCTGAGCAAGAAGATTGATGGTATTTAAAACAATAAATAATAAAATTAAAATGATTCTTAAATGTGGCATTTCTTTGGTTTAAGGTTAGTTAATACTGCTTACATTCTTAATTAGGAGTTGCTAAATTGAAGGTTGCTTAGATTTCTATAAGTTCCGTTCTCCAGATTGATTAATTCCTGATGCGTACCTTCTTCAGTAATTTTTCCATGATCTAAAACCAGAATTTTATCAGCGTTTCTAATAGTCGAAAGTCGGTGTGCGATGATGATACTTGTTCTTCCTTCCATTAAAACTTCTAATGCTTCCTGGACCAGTTTTTCGCTTTCACTATCTAAAGAGGATGTTGCTTCATCTAATATTAAAATACTTGGGTTTTTAAGCAATGCTCTCGCGATTGCAATACGTTGACGTTGTCCACCTGATAATTTTACACCGCGTTCTCCAACTAAGGTTTCGAATTTCTCAGGGAAGCCTTCTACAAAATTAAAAGCATTGGCCTGTTTTGCGGCAGCAATGATTTCTTCATTGGTAGCGTCCGGTTTTCCGTAAGCAATGTTTTCTCTAATTGTTCCGCCAAACAGAATCACGTCCTGAGGAACGATACTCATGTTTCCGCGAAGTTCTTCTAAGTCGTAATCATAAATACTTTTTCCGTCAACAATAATGTCGCCAGATGTTCTGTCGTAAAATCGCAAAAGAAGCGAAGATATAGTTGATTTTCCGGCGCCACTAGGGCCTACAAGCGCAATTTTCTGTCCGAACTCGGCAGTGAAATTGACCTCTTTTAATACCTCAACTTCTTTTCTGGAAGGGTAACTGAAAGCAACATTTTTGAAGGAAAGATTTCCTTTGATTTTTTCAATAGGAGTAGTTCTTGTTTTGGCATTGATATTTTCCGGAGTTTCTTCCAATAATTCGAAAACGCGCTCCGTTGCACCAACAGCTTTTTGAATCTGTGCATACATTTCGGCAATTCCTCCAAAAGAGGCTCCAATAAATGTGGTATAAAGTACAAAAGAGATCAAATCGCCTACACCTTCAACTTCACCTTTAATGGTCAGAGTAATTCCATACCAAACCACAGCAACCACGCAGCCAAAAAGGCACAGAATGATAAAAGAAGCAAAGTAACCTCTGTACTGACCGCCTTTAATAGCGATTTTCACAATTTCTTTAATTTTATTTTTATAACGCTGAATTTCGTACCATTCGTTGGCAAAAGCCTTTACATTGCTTATTCCTTGTAGAGTTTCTTCGACAATCACCTGGCTTTCGGCTACTTTATCCTGTGTTTTCTTCCCATATTTTCGAATGAATCTTCCAAAAACAACCGCTGCTACAGCGACAACAGGTACAATAGCCAACATCATTAAAGTTAACTTTGGACTGATGTTGCCTAGAATAACAAATCCACCAATTATTAGAATCGACTGACGTAAAAATTCAGCAATGGTTGTAGTAAAAGTATCCTGTAATTGTGAAATATCAGCACTGATTCGGCTGTTTAGTTCTCCAACACGTTTTTGAGAATAAAATGACATTGGAAGTTTTACTAAGTTTTCATACAAAGCAAAACGGATGTTTGAAAGCGAGTTTTCGGTAAAATTTACAAAAAGCGAAATTCTGAAAAAAGAGAAAATAGCTTGCAAGGTAAGGATCACCATAAGTCCAACCGCAATTTCGTTGGCTCTGTTGAGATTTTTATTGGTAACACAATCTACAAGCATACCCATTAGTTTCGGAAAGGCGAGGGCGGTGGCGCTGGTTAATAAGAGAAAAATCAATCCCAGAAAGAATTTCCATTTGTGATTTTTACCGTATTTAAAAATTCGTAGTGCTTTTTGAAGTGAATTAGAGTCTAATTTAGCTTTAGGTAAATCGTTTTCTTGATATCTAGGCATTTGAGTATACTATTAAGGTATGCAAATGTATGATTATAGCCAGTGAATACAAAAGAATATTCGAAATTAGGCTTTGAGAATTCGTTTTTTAACTAAATGGCAAAAAATGATGAAAAATATTTTGGTTTTAAAAGATTGATAAATAGATGACTAAAAATTATTTCGCAAAATGATGTAATTTTTCTTCAAAATAAGCTTGTAAATACAAAATCTAGTCGTAAGTTTGCACTCGCAATCAACAACGATAGCAACCTAGTAAAATAGGGCGATTAGCTCAGCTGGTTCAGAGCACCTCGTTTACACCGAGGGGGTCGGGGGTTCGAACCCCTCATCGCCCACAAATGACACTACCTTCAAAATCAATTTGATTTTGGAGGTTTTTTATTTTTTAGATTTATGGAATTGAAAAAATGATCTATAAAATTAGGATTTGCTCTGAAAGAGCTCCGGCAATAGTATGGTGCGAAGCACTATAAATGATGACGGTAATTATCGTTTGCGCCCTGAAAGGGCAAAAGCCTGATGTCAAAGAGAAGTATCCGGCATATTCTGTGTAAGATTTTCTAAGATTGTGAACGGCTTTTTATTGGGATTTGTAGGGGTGAAAATTGCTTTGGCCCTTTCAGGGCAATTCTACACCTTGAATCCAGCTAATAGCGCTTCGCACTATACTGTTGCTTTTCAGACTTTCAGTCCTTTTCTTCGTAACTTTTGTTCTTGATCTATGTTTAGTGAAATTAAGAACAAATTCTGCATAGGATTTACTTCAGATTTCAAGAAAGGCTTATTCGACATAGTCAAAAAAGCAAAGGTTTTACGGTGAGCGTTAATGATTGTAAGATTGTTTATGCGGAATATTATAAATCTGAAGAAGAAACTCGGAAAAGAAAATTACAGATAAAATCATGGATAAGCAGAGTTAAAATTCAAGAGTTAATTCAGAATAAAGATTAGTTCAGCTGGTTCATGGCATTTCAATTCTCATTGGAAGTGCTTGGGGAGGGACGAACCTTTCGATGAAAAATCGGAACAAGTTATCATCGCCCACAAAAAAAACTCCTTAAATTTCTTAGGGAGTTTTTTTGTTCGATTAGCAACTTGTTTTTCTTGTAAATTTGTGATGTCCTGTAAATAAAAGCAAAATAACTCAGTCAAATTTTTGAAGGCTGAAAAGAAAAATAAAAATACCACATAAATGGAAATATTAGTGATAATGGGGCCCCCGTACTCAGGAAAAGGTACTCAATGCGAAATTTTAAAAGAAGAGCTTAAGTTTAATCATATTTCAACAGGAGATAGATGTCGTCTGGAAAAGCAAAATAAAACGGAGATTGGAATAATAATGTCTCAATATGAGGAAAAGGGAGACTTAGTGCCTGATTCTATTATGAAAGATCTTTTTAGTGAAATTCTGGATGAAAACAGTTCCGCTAAGGGGATTATTTTAGATGGTTATCCGAGAACAGAACCACAGGTAAATGATTTAATGGAACTCGTTGCATCCAAGAATATGAAGATTAGCAAGGTAATTAATATAGAAGTTCCGAAAGAAGAACTTTTAAAAAGAGCGCAAAAAAGAGCCGAAACGTCTAATCGAAAAGACGATAAAGATGTTGAAATTCATTTGAAGAGAATTAAAGTTTTTGAAGCTTCAACCCGTCCTGCAATCGAATATATGAAGTCTAAAATTAAAGTTTTGACTTTTGACGGACTGGGGACTATCGAGGAGATAACAAAACGAATAAAAAATAATTTATAAAAAATGTTGACTATGAATTGTTTTTGCATTAGTGTAAAATAAATGTATGACATTTGTTAGATTAATGTGCTTGAATTACAATAACTTAGTTTGATTTTGTTGAACCTGTAACGATTAAATATTGAACAAAAGACAAAATAGCAAATGGAGCAATTGAAAGCATACTTAAAAGATAATTCACGATTGAGAGAATATATTCCAAGTGAGAGAGATTGGGAAATTATTTCCTCAAGATTTACTAAACGAGAATTCTCAAAAAAAACTATTCTTACAAGAATAGGAGAAACTGAAAATCATCTCAATTTTATTATAAAAGGTATTGCCCGATTTTATATTCCGAATGAGGAAAAAGATTTGACTTTTAATATTGTCTTTGATAACGGGTTTCTTAGTGCTTATGATTCTTTTTTAACTCAAACACCATCAACTTATAATATCGAGACGTTGACCGAATGTACTCTATTACAACTTACATACAGTGATTTGCAAATTATATACAATGAAACGGAATTTGGTAATATTATTGGCAGGTTAGCGAGTGAAGAATTATTTTTAAAGAAACAAAAACGTGAGCTTTCGCTTTTAAATCTAACAGCCGAACAACGTTATCTGAATTTATTCTATGAACAACCAAAGCTTATACAACAAATCCCTTTGAAATATATTGCTTCGTGTATTGGAATTACACCGCAGGCTTTGAGTAGAATTCGCAAACGAATTTCTTAACTTGGGTTCATTGTTTGGATTTTTAAATAGTCATTCCTTTGTATTGAAAAAAAAATAAAATTACAGATAAATATGCAAACAATACTTGGAGCAAACGGGCAAATAGCGGAGGAATTAGCAAAAGAATTGCATAGGAATTTTACCACTGATATTCGTTTGGTAAGCAGGAATCCAAAAAAAATAAATGAGACGGATGAGCTGTTTCAGGCAGATTTGTTAGACCGACAAAGAACTGATAAGGCTATAGAAGGAAGTAAAATAGTGTATTTTACCGTAGGTTTACCTATGAACACTAGAATGTGGAAAGAGCAGTTCCCTATTATGATGAAGAATGTAATAACTGCCTGCCAAAAACATAAAACGAAATTGGTGTTTTTTGATAATACCTATATGTATGCTAAGACTGACGAACCGCAAACAGAAGAAAGCCTGTTTGATCCCATAGGACAAAAATCAATTGTAAGAGCAGAAATTACAACAATGTTGTTGAACGAAATGGATAACGGAAGTATTGAAGCGGTTATTTGCCGAGCACCGGAATTTTATGGAACAGGAAAAACGCAAAGCATTACTAATACTTTAATTTTTGACAATATTAAGAAGGGCAAAAAATTAAAAGTTCCAATTAATGACAGCACGAAAAGAACTTTAATATATACACCTGACGCTAGTCGCGCAATGGCGTTAATTGGGAATACCCCGGCTGCTTACAATCAAACCTGGCATTTGCCTTGTGACGACAACAGGCTTACTTATAAGGAACTAATTACTCTTGCTTCAAAAGAACATAAAAAAGAGTTGAATTATTCTGTTATAAAAATGTTTGTATTTCAAATTGTTAGTTTGTTCAGTGAACAAACAAAAGAATTAAAGGAATTGTTGCCACGCTACAAGTGCGATAACATTTTTATTTCCGATAAATTTAAAAAAACATTTCCAGAATTTAAGGTTACAACTTATCAGGAAGGAGTTGCAAACATAATAAATGAACAGAAAAATGATAATGGAGTTTTATTATAGTTGCAAACCTTGAGATATCCGAGTCTTCAAAAGTTTATAAAAGGGCCGGAAAGTTCAATAGTTTTATTCTTTGAAGAATATTTAAAAATCTGTTGACTTTGAATACAAGGCTTGTACGCGTGATTAGTTTAAAAAAAAAGATTTTTTTTCGAAAAAGGCTTGCAAATACAAAATCTAGCTGTATATTTGCACTCGCAATCACGAAATGATAGCGACCTAGTAAAATAGGGCGATTAGCTCAGTTGGTTCAGAGCACCTCGTTTACACCGAGGGGGTCGGGGGTTCGAACCCCTCATCGCCCACCACTTTTTAAGACACCTTCAAAATCTAATGATTTTGGAGGTTTTTTGTTTTATGGGACCTCTATTAAGGTGTTGTAAAGGATTTAAGCGAAAGCAAGATCTTGCTCCGGATTAGCTTATTCATATCATTCTGTTTTTTTATCAAAAGCGATTACAGAATTATGCTTTGTAATGGTATGCGAATTAATTAAATTAGAGGAGAAAAATATAGATTATAAATCAAAATGAAATAATAATATGAGTGCACATAACAATGCAAAAAAAGGGGATATAGCAGATTTCGTTTTACTTCCTGGTGATCCAAAAAGAGCGAAGCTTATAGCGGAAACATTTTTAACAGATGTGATATGCTATAATGAGGTTAGAGGAATGTTAGGTTATACCGGTTATTACAATGGTAAGAGAATTAGTGTACAGGGTACAGGTATGGGGATGCCATCCATTTCTATTTATATTACAGAATTAATCGAAGAGTATGGTGTAGAAACACTGGTAAGAGTTGGATCTTGTGGTTCTATTCAGGATGATGTCAATATGATGGATATTGTTCTGGCTATGAGTGCATGTACGGATTCCGGAATGAATAAATTTAAATTTAACGGGAATGATTTTGCTCCGACTGCCAATTTTGAATTATTAAAAAAGGCCTATGAAATTGCAGAGCAAAATAAAATAAAAGCTCATACAGGGTCAATATTGACATCTGATTTTTTCTATACTGAAAGTCATTTAGGTGATCCGTTTTTAAATTGGAAAACTTACGGCGTTTTGGCTGTGGACATGGAAACGGCTGCGTTGTATTCTATAGCTGCGAAATACAGAAAAAAGGCTCTGGCTATTTTAACGGTATCGGATCATATTCTTAAAAAGGAAGCTTTATCAGCAGATGACAGACAAAATTCTTTTAAAGAAATGATAGAATTCGCATTGCAGTTAGCTTAAACAGATTCAAATAAATAAAAGAATTGGGTTAGTTTATGGAGATTTTGTTTTGATCCTCCATCGTTTATAAAAAAACTCCTTAAGAAATTAAGGAGTTTTTTTATGTCTGATTTTTTTTGAAGCTATTTGCCAAAAGAATAATTTCTACTCCTAAAAGTAGAAAATTGGAGTTCGTTATTATAAATCCGGAACGTTTTTAAATGCAATCACTATAGTTTTGAGCAACATTTTTAAAACCATTAAATTCCAAGTTTATGAAGAAAATCTTTCTTTCAATCTTATTTGCATTAGTATCAAATTTATCTTTTTCGCAATCAGAAGAGTCTTTAATTCAGTATTGCATTCAAAACTATATTTAGGGTACATCTTACAATCAGCCCGACAGTATTAGCAAGGCTTTTTATTCGGAGGCCAGTCTTTTTTTGAGTCACAAAGACAAACCATTATGGATTGTCCCAGCTTCGGAATATGTCAGCTGGTTTCAAAAGGTTAAGAAAGGAGAATTTAATGGTCGTCTTGGTAGAGTTATTTCTATAGAATTTTATAATGATATCGCTATTGCAAAAGCGCAAATTCTTATTGCAGCGAAAAAACAAGAATTTATGGATATGTTTCTACTGAAGAAAATTCAGGGGGAATGGAAAATAATCAGCAAAGCGGCAGTATTCATTTAGCTTACATTAATACTTCCGATAATCTACAAAAGCAATATTTATACGATCAGGATTTTATGTACGCCATAAAACATACCGTAAGTCCTAAAGAAATTGATTATAAAAACTACAAAGCGGTTCATTATATCGGTGGGGGGAGCGCTATGTATGATGTTCCTGAAAGTGTAGATATTCAGCAAATTGCTATGCAGGTTTATGAAGATAATAATGGTGTTATTTCTTCGGTATGCCATGGAACGGCGGGCATTGTTAACCTAAAAACTAAAAATGGTAAATTTTTGGTTGAAGGAAAAAAAATAAGCGGTTATCCTGACTCTTTCGAAAAACAAGATGGGGAATACTTTAAACATTTTCCGTTCTTAATTCAGAAAACAATAGAAGAGAGAGGTGGAGATTTTAAGTTTTCAAAGAGAAATGGATCTTACGTTGAACAAGACGGACGCATTATTACGGGACAAAATTTTCAATCTTCAAATGGTGTCGCTTTAAAAATCATTGAATGGATAGAGAAGAAGCAATAAGGTGGATTATCGGGTTCTGAATCCATTAAAATACGCTTTACTTATGCTTGTCAAATAACCATTTTGGAATCTCCTCGGTGAGTAAAAAAGGAATCACAATGTTGTTATGATTTAAATGATTTAAAGTGGTAAAGGTCAAATTTTTGTTTGTAGATAATTTATTAAACAATTCAATACTTCCGATATAAGGATTGTCATCGTCTTTTTTACCGTGAATAAGCCAGATGTTCTTCTGGCTTAACTTTTTAAGATTGGAAAAATCAGGAACCGCAGCAACAGAAACAGTTGCAGCAAATTGGTTTGGAGCTATATTTAGTAAGTTTTGTGCCGTCGAGCCGCCCATCGAATATCCAATTAAGTAAATCCTGTTTTTATTGATGTTTGGGTATTCTTTTTCAATATTTTGAATTAATTCCAGTAAGGCAAAAACATCCTTTGAAGGTTTTGAAATTTGAATACCATCACTGTTCTTTTCATAATTTGAAGAGCGAGTGCTGAATTGCGGTGCAATCACGTAACATTGATATTTATTGTAAATTTCAGGTCTCAGCCAAATTTTGGCAAATGGTTCAAGCTGATTTTCATTGTCATTTCCAATTCGGGTAGAGTTGTGGAAAGTAATGACTAAAGGATATTTTTGATTATTGCTATTGTTTTTTGGCGTTAGGAGTCTATAAGGAATTTGTACATTTTCTTTAGTAAAGATTCTTTTTAGAAAGCTATCGGTATTTAGACTGTTCAGTGCTTTTCGATTGTTTACGAAAGTTAAACTATCAACGGTTGTCTCCCTGAACTCTTTTCTTTGTGCAGAAGCGAAATTTAGGCTCAAAGTTAAAAAAAGCATTGCCAGAACTTGTCTTGAATTTCTTTTACTCATTGGTTTTTATAAATTTGAATTTGAATTCAGCAGATTGCTTTCTCTGATAATTTTTCTAATTCCCTGTTCGAAATAATAAGCAATACTAAAATCTTCGTATGCCTGATTCTCCATGACAATAACGCTGGTTTTGGTTTTCGGATAATATAAATTGACAGCTGTAAATCCTTCATCTGGATGAAAACCGGTATGCCCAATTTCCATAATATTGGTTTTATCATTTACTCTCAATCCATAACCGTAGCCAATAGGTTTACCTCCAAAAAGCGGATGTGTATTGGTTATAGAATAACTGATCATCTTTTTATAAGTGGCTGGTTTCAATAACTTGTCCGCGTGCAGACATTCATTCCACTTTGCTAAATCGGGAACAGAAACTATCAAATGACTACCAAAGAAGTTACGAATGTCAAAACTTAATTGCTCATTTTGTTTAGTACTTCCGTCTTTTTTTATAGAGCGGCCTTTGGTTAAAAACTTGCTGTTCGTTTCATTAGGGTAGTAACTATCGGTCATTCCGCATTTTTTAAATAAGGCAGTCACTAATTCTTCATAAGTTTTATGACTTTGTTTTTCGAGAACCTGACCAGCTACATAATAGCCAATATTAGAATAATTAAAAGCAGTTCCCGGAATAAATTTAAGAGGTTTGTTTATATCTTCACTACTCAAACCCGAAGTATTGTTGAGTAATTGATGAACAGTAATAGTATCAGCCCAGGAATATTTAAAATCCGGTAAATAGTTGCGAATAGGGGTTTCTAAATTGATGGTTCCTTTTTCTACTTCCTGAAGGATAAGTGTTGCTGTGATTTGTTTAGCAAGTGACATTGTCGAAAATTTATCTGCAATTTTCAGTTCTGTTTTCTTGTTGAAATCAGAGTAACCATGCGCTTTTGCATATTTTATTTTTCCGTTTTGCTTAATAAGAACGACTCCGTTGAAGCTTCGTGGATTTGTTAACTGTAGGAGACTGTCAATTTTTGCAGAAAAGTCGTCTTTTTGTTGTCCGTAATTGTTGCAGCTTATAAAAAGGACTAAAAAGAAAATTCTGAAGAGTGTAAAAAAGAGGTTCATTGAATAGTTTAGTTTTTTGTTTGGATAGACAGATTCCTTTTGATTATTATATTAATCCGTTTATAGCTTCAATAAGAGAGATTAGGATAACTTTTTTGGTTAATAAAAATTGACTTTTCCTTGAGCGAATGTAAGAATTATTACAGCGAATAATTTACTATTCCGAAACAGAAATTAAAAAAGATTTTTGCTTCATGGTTTAATTAAAATTTCACTTAAATTAAGAAAATAATGGCTCGTGGGCAGGTTTGTATCAGTATAGGAAGTTCCTTAGTTTTTTTGCATTTTTTAGTCTTATTTTTTTGAATACTGATGTATGAGTGAAAATTGTTTTTATATTAGTGCCTGAATAATCTTAAACCTTTATCCTATTTTAGAATGGCTTTAAAGGCAATTGCAGGAAAGGAAATTCCATCATGTTTAAAAAGAAATCAATTCATTTAATCCCAAATCTAAAATGAAAAATAATCTAATCGCTTTTTTATTTGTATGTGCCGTTACAAATATGTTTGGACAAGTACCAACGGTTTCAGTACCGGATAAAACGGATTCAGCCGGCAATACGAATGATAAGGTCACTCATAAAGTGCTAAAACCGTTGACGAAAGTGGCATTGGATAAAGAGTCAATTTTGATTTACGATTACGACGGTTCTCTATTTTCCTTCAATTTAGAGTCTGAGAAAATTAACTGGACAGTAAAAGCAACGGATTCTTTTACGGAGTTGTGTGCAAACGCTATAACACTACAAGATGGAGTAGTGTATATTCCTTTTATTAATGGAGAAATTTTTGCAATTGACAATCAGACTGGTGCTGTTTTTTGGAAATCAAGATTGGGGAATAGTACAGATCAGATCATCCTGAAAAATCAGATTCCGGTGATAAATGAGGGAAAATTATTTGTAACCTCCCAAAACGGTAATATTTATGCGCTTGATCTAAAAACGGGCAGTTTACTATGGAATCATAAATTGGACGCTGAAAATAATGAGAGTCCGGTTCTTTTATTTAATAACAAAGTTTTTATCCAAAGCGGAACTTCTGTTTATAGTTTTGAAGCGAATACCGGAAAACTTTTGGTTCAAAAGAGCTTTGAGGAAGCCATGCGCGGAAAATTGGTAACAGATGGAGAAAGTATATTTACTGCAAATGAAAAAAATGTAGTTTTTGCTCTAAATCCTGATAAATTGGAGGTTCTGTGGCAATTTAAATTGGATGAAACTCAAAATAATATTAAGGAACGTATATTTTGCAAAGACAAAAAGGTATATTTTGCCGCACAAGGCTCCGAAGTTTCTTCGATATACGCTTTAGATTCAAAAACTGGAACTCAAATTTGGAAAACGGATTTTAAAGGTGACAATGTTGAATATATGGTTGAAGAAAGTGATAATATTTGGGGCTATACCCATAAAAGTAAGCTCTTTCAATTGGATATTACAAACGGTGAAATTGCATTTGAATACAAATTATCAACGAGACCTATTTCAAATTTGGAATTTCTGGGTGACGATTACTTTTTTTATTATTCTGATGCCGCTCTGATTCAGTTTGAATATAAAACCAAAGACGAAAACGAAGTCTATTTGCGCACCTCAATTAAAGATGACGTGTATAGTGCATTTGTGAAACTGATTCGATAAGCAAAAAAACATATCAGTTTTCTTCGGATTTTATTCTGAGTCGCTTCATTCGGGGAGTGATAAGTTGTTTGTTATTACTGTTTTGAACTTGTTTTCCTGAAGCTGAAGAGCGTTGTATAAGCTGATACGTTTTTTTGCACTACATTACTATGTCATAATTCTTTGGTACACCATAATCGTTATAATGGTTATAAAAATAACTTGTATTGTAAGTATGATTTTATTTTTTTGTCTGCGCTCTTTAGTAGCTTGCTTAAAAATTTTAAAGTAACCGGCATTTTTTTTATGTCTTTTCATGACTTTGGAAATTAAGTTTAATAAAAGTAAACAGCGTTACTTTTTGTGATTTTTATGCAAATGATGTGCCGTAAAAAGCATTTTCTAATTAATTATTTGATTTTTAGTGTGCTATTTTTTAAGTTTTTTCATCATTTGAAAGAAAATAGTATCAAAATGATAGTGTAATCGTATCAAAATGATAAGGTAGTAGCGTTTCATATAATTGCTTTTAGTTGTAAATCAGGGATTAGCATTTTTGTTGTTTGTATGGACTGGTTGTTGGTGCTTTCGGAAAGAACCTCAATCTTAAAAAATATGTTAACTCAATTAATAGTTTCTCTTAGTATTCTTCTTACTGTTATCTTGCTGTCGGTCATCGTGGGGCGTGAAATGAAAAAAATATACGCCGGCGAAAGAAGTATAACTGACTTCATTAATCCATTAGACCGATTGATATACCGGTTTTGCAAAATTGACCCCACGGTTCAAATGAATTGGAAAACGTATTTGAAAATACTATTATCTGTACAATTCATATGGTTTCTCTGGGGATTTGTTGTTTTATTGCTGCAGGGAAAACTTTTCTTAAACCCTGTCGGTATCGACAGTATGGAGTGGACATTAGCATTAAATTCTACAGTTAGTTTTCTGACGAGTACCAATTTGCAGCATTATTCAGGAGAGACAGGAGCCAGTTATTTGGCTCAGGTAGGTGTGTTTATGCTTTTACAGTTTTTAAGTGCGGCCACAAGTCTTTGTGCAGGTGTAGCGATTGTCAGGGGACTTGCTGCTCAATCGATACAAGGATTAGGAAATTTTTATAGTGATTTTGTAAAATCATCTACTCGTATATTGTTGCCGTTAAGTATAATTACGGCAACTTTTTTTTTGTTTAATGGTGTGCCTATGACATTTGAGGAACCTGAGAGAATTACGTCGGTTGAAGGCAGGGAAATAGTAGTTTCAACGGGCCCCGTTGCAGCTTTTCTTCCGATCAAGGAATTAGGATCTAATGGTGGTGGCTTTTTTGGAACCAACTGTGCGCATCCATTTGAAAATCCTAACTTTTTCACTTACATCATTCATACTATTATCGTTTGGTTGTTACCGATGTCTTTTATCATTTTCGTAGGACGATATCTCAATAATAAGAAATTTTCAAGAATGCTTTTGGGAGTCATGCTCATGGGGTTCTTTGTAACTTGTATTCCCTTAGTCTGTGGTGAAATTTCCGGTAATCCCAAACTCAGCGCATTGGGTATTGACTCATCACTAGCTAATATGGAAGGTAAAGAGGTGCGTTTTGGAACGTATTATTCCTCTTTTTACAGCGCGGTCAATATGATAATTCCGGCAGGTACCATAACAGGTATGCACGATAGTTACATGCCGTTGTCTTCGATAGGAATGTTTATAGGAATGCAGGTAGATGCCTTTTTTGGAGGACTGGGCACAGGATGGATTAACATGTTTATTTACCTGATCATAGCCACTTTTATCGGTTCACTGATGGTAGGAAGAACTCCGGAGTTGTTTGGCAGGAAAATTTCAACTAAGGAAGTTCAGGTAGCAGTTTTGGTTAACCTTTCCGCTTTGGCAATTCCGTTATTGTTTTCGGCAATTGCGGTTCATGTTTATTTGTATGTTCCGGAGGTTGTGGAGTGGCTGAGCAATACAGGACCGCATGGTTTTACCACTATAGTGTATAAATATGTATCTTCTATGGCAGGAAACGGAAGCGGGTTTGAAGGACTGGCAGATAATACCCCTTTCTGGAATCTTACCACTTCGGTTACCATGCTTGCCGGTCGTTTTATTCCGATAATTGGAGCGTTTTTAATCATTGGATATTTAAGTGCTAAAAAAGCTGTAGCCTCTTCGCTGGGTACTTTGAGGGTTGATTCGGGTATTTTTGGAACATTATTATTTATGGTCATTATGATTTTAACCGTGATGTCTATGTTTATTGTTTTTGCATTAGGACCTGTTCAGGAACATTTGCTTATGGTTTGATAGTTTGAAGAAAAATGATTCTATATTTCTGATTTTTATATATTGTTAGTGTCGTTCCTAAGTTTTAAATGTATGTTGTTTGAAATATAAGAAAAAACGTATTTTTGTAAAGTATAGAATTGAAGCATCATCCTGGCAGTATTATACATAGTTGAATATGTTTTTTATGTTGCCTGATATTAAACTTAATTGTTATCTTTGAATTATGAGCACATTAACAAAACCGAATCACATAGGACGAAAAATTAGTCGTATTCGCGAACTTAGAGATATGAAGCAAGAAGCTTTGGCTCAGGCTTTAGGAACCAATCAACAAGCAGTTTCTTTAATGGAAAATAGTGAAACTATTGAGGATGAGAAACTAGAACAGGTAGCAAAGGCTTTGGGAGTGACAGCTGAAGCAATTAAAAATTTTTCAGATGAAAATATGATTAATTATTTCAATACTTTCACTGACAATGATTTTAGCAGTACTAATGGTGCTTTCGGGGCATTTACCAGTAACAATCAATGCACATTTAACCCCCTTGATAAACTGATTGAGTCTTATGATGAAAACAAAAAGCTTTACGAACGTTTAGTTCAGGCTGAAAAAGATAAAGTAGAGTATCTGGAAAAGCTATTAAAAGTGAAATAGGTTTTTTATTTGAAAGAAGTTTTTCTATAAGATAAGGTCTTAGATTTTAAAGGAAAATCCAAATCCAGTACTACTAAATGCAGTATCAGGATTTGGATTTTTTTGTTTATCGAACCCTCAATATTAAGTTGTTTATTTTCACAGATTTTATGGATTATTTTCTTTTTAGTTTAATTATTCGAGAGAAGGTGATGAATTGCCAAAGTTTAATCCCCAATTCACTCCAAAAAGCGCCAGAAGATTATCTTCTTTTTGAAAGTCCTTCCCAAATGCTCCTGAGATGCTTATGTTTTTATCTATTCTAAAATTTATACTACCTACAGATCTTTCGCTTTTTACAGTTCCATTTCTTTTTATGTATTCATACCCTAAGCTAAATTTTCCAAATTCAAAACTTATTTTACTTCCAAAATCTCTATAGTAATTTGTTGTGTAGACATTAGTAGAATCCATATTAAACCCGTCTTCGATATATCGACCAATAAATAGAAGATTTGCATAGTTATTTGTAGAACTTTCTTCATTATCCTCATTTAAAATCAAATTAAATTCTCCGGTTAGCCATGATCCAAAGCGATTAATTGTACCGCCATTTATAGAATTGTCCTTGAAAAGATCGCTATAAGCAGCAGCTGCATCCAGTTTGAAAATTGGCTTGATTACCTTTTCGAAAGGTTTTAGGCGATCTCTTATTTTTTGTTCTTCTAAAAAGAATTTTTCTATAGCTTTTTGTTGTTCCGCCTCATCTACTATTTGAAGTATTTCCTCAGGAATCATTAATGCTTTATCTGTTAATACACGTTGAATATTTTGTTTCGTTTCATATACTTTTTCCTTACTAAAAAAACGTAACAATGTTGTTCTTGCTCCTATAGAGAAGGTCTGACGTTTGTTGTCTCCTGCAATAGTTTCAAAATCCTTTTTTAAATAGGCAAAAGAAAGAGTAGTTGTATTTAGCCCGCTAAAAGGGTTTTGTTTTAAGTTGCCTGTTGCTTTATCTTTGGTTACACCAATATATCGATCATAGGTTCTTTTTTTACTTTTGGTATTGATAAAAAAGTATGGAGTCACTTCTATAGCCATACTCTCACCAAAATTGTTTTGTACATGTAATGCTAATGCTTTTACATTCTCAGGAGTGTATATATCCGTTACTGTTTCTTCTAACAATTGAAAAGCAGGACTGGTTAAATTGGACATTGGAAATTCACTTAATGGAACATTTTTTTCCTGGGCATTGATGTACCAGATGTTGCCTAATATAATTATTAGTATGTAATAGTTTTTCATAAGTTTATTGTTTTGTAAATTGAACGTATGCAAATGCTATAAACAGTTGATTGTATATTTTCCTTTTTTTGACAGTTAATTTCTGGCTTTGCCCACCATAAGAAACTTCGATGTCTAATCGGGTAGTTGCCATTATTTGGTCAATATTCTGATCAACGTGAAATAATGATTGCACAGTCATTTTTTCATTCTGAAGTGTTGAAAGATCTCCTAGAATTTTTGAAAATTGATTTTCGGGGTAAGTTGTAACTTCACCTTTTAAACGAATTGCCGCACCAACAATCGCATCAGAACTTATTGCTACATTTAGTGTAACTTGAACCCCCTCAGGGATTTTTACTGTTTCCATAATATTTAAGTTTTAGTTATGCATAAAAGTAACTAGTCGAGATATTCTGAAATCAAGTATATACACCTGATTTAGACATCGAAAAGATTTTTTTTTGTCTTGTTATTTCATTTTTTCATCCCCAAATTCCTTCAATTGTAAAAGATAATGATATATTTGCGCCAGATTTTGGTCTGTTTTTTCTTAAGAAAAAATGGTTAAAAGGGAATCAGGTGTAAATCCTGAACAGACCCGCTACTGTAAGTTCTGTATAAGTCTTTAAACGTTACTCATGCCATTGTCCGCCGCGGCGGATGAGAAGGCTGTTTTAAAGATGGAACAAGTCAGGAGACCTGCCACAATCACATAGTTTAAGACTTTCGTGGAATAAAGTTGAAGAACAATAAACGAACCTGTCATTTTTTATGACGGGATTCTGCCTTATTGCGTTTCTAGTTTATACATCCGGGAGTTTTCTTAATTCAATTAGTGATGTATCATACAAAAAGAGAATTCTTATTTATTGTTATCGTTTTTGTTTCTCTTCTGTTTCAGGCAGGGGTGTTTTATAGTTGCTTTTTCTTTCTGAGAGCATCACTTCTGAAAAAGAAATCCGAGTGGAGTCAGAATTTTTTGAATGTATTGTCTCTCGGTGTCTTCCCTTACTTTAATCCTCTTCCCATAAAAAAGAAATACCATTCGGGTACGCTTGACGATCCCGGTTTGTCTAACGATTATAAGAATAACATTACTCCCTATTGAAGATTTTAACTAAAACTTCGTTCATTATTTCTTCAATTCCGCTCGCTTTTGCTACTACAAACTTAAACAATACCACATGTACCACACTATCTTCAAAAACTTCCAATCCTTATTGTTGCTTATTGCAGTACTCACCTTAACCAATTGTTCTGATGATAATGCATCAAATGAAAATAGCAATCCGCCGCCTGTTAGTTCAGATTTAGCTTTTACTACGCAGCGATTTGCAATTGTGGCTTTAAATCCCACAATCAGCGCAACGACAGAAGCTATTTACAACTGGAGTGTTACCAAAGCACCCTCAGAAAGTTATGCACTAAGCAATACAGCAGAGAAAGAAGTCCTTTTTGCAGCAACAGAAACAGGAATGTATGAACTGGCCGTAACTGTAAATAACAAAGGAAGTATACAAACGCAAAAAGTAGCCGTTACCGTTACAAAAGAAACGAAGGAGTATAAAACCTACATCTCAAAAGTATTTGAATTTAAACCGGCTCCGGGGCAGTTTGTGAATGATCTGCCTATAGCCAATGATGGAGATACTCCTGAAAAGATTTTATCAAGAGCCAATACTTATCTGGCCAAGAAAAATGGTGATTTGATTTCATTGGGGGCTTTTGGTGGTTATGTTGTTTTTGGGTTCGATCATACCATCGTTAATGTCAAGGGCAAACGTGATTTTAGAGTTTTGGGAAATGCATTCTGGGCAGAGGCTAATCCAAATCCGAACAGTATCATGCGCGGCGGAAGCAGTGAAGCAGGAGTAATTATGGTTGCTTACGATAAAAATAAAAACGGACTTCCGGATGATCAGTGGTACGAGATAGAAGGCGGCGGACATAAGATGCCGAAAACGATTCAGAATTATGAAATTACCTATTACCGACCTGACCCCAATAAAATTCCAGTGCCGGGAGGAACTACGGGTACAGTAGGTTTTGTGGATATGGAGTATATTTTTTGGAAAGACAATCAGGGGAAAAACGGTTATCTGGTACAAAATAACGCTTACAATCATTCTTTAGATTACTGGCCAAAATGGCTTAGAGATCAATCTTCTATCACCTATAAAGGAACAAGATTACCCGATAACGCAGTGGATGAAAGCGGGACGGGAAGTTATTTTGTGCAGTATGCTTTTTTATACGGATATGCAGACAATGCTCCAAACAATGACGATGATTCGGGAATAGATATCAACTGGGCTGTGGACGAAAAGGGAAACAAAGTAATACTTCCCGGGATTGATTTTGTGAAAGTGTACAATGGGCTTAATCAGCAGGCGGGATGGCTCGGAGAGACTTCGACCGAAATAATGGGAGCAACAGATTTGCATCTTTCAGGAGAAAGCATTCCTACGCGATAACCCATTCAAAAGTGTATTAAACTAAATTATTATATCAGGAATTATGAAAAAAAACTTTGCCTATTTATTAGTATTGGCTTTTGCGGCGGCATTTACCGGATGTAGCGATGACGATAAAAATGATGCCAATACCGGAGAAGGACTCGCCATACCAATAGCAGTAAAGCTTCAGGACAAATTTGAAGTAAACACCTTTAAAGTTTTGAATATTACAGCTTCAGCTGAAACAAGTAATCCGAATTATCAATGGGTGCTTAAAAAGAATCCGGTTAATCAGACTAAAGATTCGATTGTAGGAACGACTAAAGATCTGCGATTTGTTGCTTTATATCCGGGTGCATACGAACTAACCTTAAATGTTACTGAAGGTGACAAAAAAGGAACAAGTGCTACCATTGTCAATGTAATAAATGAGACTCAAAATTACAATCCGTATATAACAAGTATTCAGGATTTTACTCCGGCACCCGGAATGTTTGCCAATGATTTATACAAAGACGGATTTGCAAAAGCCGATGTTATGAGAGTAGCATTGGGAAGAATAAGTGAAACTAGTGTAGGATATCCAATCGATTTAGGAGGTTTTGGAGGTTCAATTGTGGTTGGATTTGATCATATGGTGGTTAATCTTTCAGGAAAAAAAGACTTCAGAGTTTACGGTGCTGATTTAACAGATAAAGCCAATCCTCCGGCTCCGGGTTTAATTTACGTCGCTTATGATAAAAATGCTAACGGAAAACCTGATGAAGACGAATGGTATGAAATTATAGGAAGTCAGCACGCGAAAGAAAATACGATCAAGAATTTTAAAATTACCTATAACAAACCTGCGGCGGGTAAAAAAGTAGTAGTAAGCGGTCCAAATGATCCTTTTTTAGATCGTGAACATATTTATTGTGAGAACAACCAATCTCAAACCTATTTTTTACCAAGGTCAAAAACGAAGAAAGAGTATTATCCGGCCTGGGATACTCAAAATACAGCTACTTACGAAGGAACGAAGTTAAATGTCAATTTTGCAGCGGTACGTCCGGGGCAAACTACTTTGTGGAATTTTGAGGCTCCGGAATGGGGGTATGTCAATGCTAAAAATCCTGATATTGATATCGACTGGGCAGTTGATAAGAATGGAAATAAAGCAAATCTTCCGGGAATTCATTTTATTAAAGTAGTGAACTGTGTAAGCGAGCCAATGGGACTTTGCCACCAGCAATCGTCTATGGCTACACGATTCTCGGGAGCTGCAGATCTTCAAATAATTAAAAAATACAATCTAAAAAAGTAAGAAGATTAGAATATGAAAAAGTTTTTAAAATATAGTTTATACCTCGCCATCGTTTGCTCTTTTTATAATTGCAGTAACGATGATGCAAAGCCGGAGCCTGTAATTGAAGAACCTAAACCGGAGCCGGTTAAAGATCCGTCTCTTACTATAAAATTGCAGGCAGATTTTGCAACGGAGCGATACAATGTTGTAGCGATTGATCCGGAAGTAACAATAGAAAACCCAAATGACGCTGTTGCTCAATACAAATGGACCTTAAAAGTAACCGGAAAAGACGGAGTAGCTAAAGATTCTGTTATTGGCGACAGTAAGACCTTAAAGTTTATAGCACCAAAAGCACTGAGCTACGTTGTAGATTTCACCGTAACACTGAATAAGCTGGTAAAACAGGCTTCGACAAAAGTTACAGTTGCCGAAACCGGTAAAACATATACTTCGAAAGCACTTTCAATTATCGATTATGTACCGGCACCGCATTATAACAATGACGGTTTTGAGTTTGCAACGAAAGCGGAAGCAATAGAGAATGCACAAGCTATTTTGGCCGACGGATCTCTAGTTGATTTGGGAACTTTCGGAGGTTATATCGTGACAAAATTCGACCATACAGTGATTAATGTTTATGGTAAACGTGATTTTACAGTTCAGATGAATACCGTTACGAACGCTTCAAAGTTTTCTCCTGTGAGTATTATGGTTGCTTATGATGCGAACAAAAACGGAACTGCAGAGGACAATGAGTGGTACGAAATAGCCGGAAGTGAATATTATAAATCGACTACAGTTAAGAACTATGAGGTGACGTACTACAAGCCGGATCCAAATAAAACTGCCGTAGCAGGAAAGTACGACTGGCAATTTGACAAAGAATATCTGAAATGGGCCAATAATAAAAGTGCTTCAGGTTTTATCACCAGAACAAAAAAATGGAAACGTTATAATTATTATCCGCAATGGCTTGGTGATTCTTATACGCTAAAGGGAACAAAAGTCAATTTGGCTACAAAAGATATTAGCGATGGAGAAGGTACAGCATTCAATGTTGGAACTTTTGAATGGGGCTATGGCGGAATCAAAGATCCTTCGATAGACATTAGCTGGGCTGTAGACAGCAATGGCAATAAAGTACATCTTCCGGGAGTAGACTTTGTGAAAGTATACGTACCAACATTTACTGAGATTGGTGCACTGGATTTAGTGACGAATTCCTTCAAACAGGCAGAAGATTTGAATTTTGCTGCAGGTAAATAATCGAAAAGCAGGAATAGAACTGTTTATTAATCAACCAAGAATATTAATCCAAAATTTTTATAAATCATGAAAAAAGTACTTTATTTTTTGACAGTAGGTTTGATGCTGGGGCTTTCGTCCTGTAGTAATGATGAAAATCTATTAAATAACGAAAGCGGTAGTGCAGCGGTAAAAAGCTCAGGCTTAACTGCTAAAAGCGCAGTGACCGATCCTTCAGTAGGAACAACTACTACGCTTAACCTGACAAGTTCTCTACTAACCAGCGGAACATCAACAACAGGAGGGAAGTATTGGCAAAATACCTATGTAGCCAATACCAATTTAACAGTTGACATCTTTAAATTTTCACATAGCGGAACATCATCAGGTTACAACTATTGGGATGGTTTTATCGTATCCAATGTAAATGATATTACAAATTACGGTTCAGGAGCAGGTACCGGCGGATCTAACGGTTGGGTAGCCAATCAATGGGGTACTATGGCAGGAAGCGGTTTCGGAACTTCTTCTACAATTTCAGCGGGTACTCCAGGTACAACAGGAGACCCGTACATCGTAGCGTATTGGTCAAGTTATACAGATCCTAAAAATCCACAGGGAACTACTTTCAGCGAGGCAAGCTTCTCTAACTGGATTAAAATTGGAAACACAGGATTATATAATGTAAAAGGATTAAAAATCAACATGCACCCGTGGCCTTATTATGGTTGTTTGTATGGAGACGGTTTTGCTCAGGCATTTTCATCAGGAGATCATTTTGAATTGTTAATTTACGGAGTAGATTCAAGCGGAACTATTACAGCACCAATTACACAATCATTGGCTGATTACACAGGAGGTTCTTTGGTGATGCCAACAGGATGGGTAAACGTGAACACTACGGCGCTTCAAGGTTTAGGAGATGTAAAATACCTGGTTTTCCAAATGGCTTCAACAGATTCACACCCGGTATACGGAATGAATACTGCAGCTTATTTCTGTTTGGACAAGCTTTCTGTAAAAAGAATTCAATAATACTTAAATTGAATATCGAAAAGGAGTCATTGAAAAGTGGCTCCTTTTTTTAGTTTAAAATATATAGGTTATAAAGAAAAACCTGCTTGATCTGCAAAATCTGCGAGAAAAAAAGATACAAAAACCAATAGCCAATAGGCTTATTTATTCTTTAAGCATCTTCCTCGGGGTTCATCACCTTTGTAAAGAACAATCTCAGAATGCAGGAATTCCGCGGCTTCGGCAGAACCTTTTACTTTGGTGGCACTTCGTGTAAGCATCTCAGATTCAAATTCAGTCAATACACTTACTCTTATTCCTGCATCTCTCCAGTTGGATAGCGGTCTGCATCCTCTTACGATTCCGTGAGCCAATGAAAGCGCATCTAACAATGCCTGATTAGCGCCCTGTCCTTTGAAAGGGCTCATCGGATGTGCGGCATCTCCAATCAAAGTGGCCAGTTTGTTCTTTGCCAATAATTCAGGACGAAGTAATTCGCGGTCGTATACCGGATAACCTGAAATTTGAGCTTCTAAAGTAGCCGATAAAATTTGCGGAATAGGGGCGTGCCATTGTGTTCTTCGGCAAGCTTCTTCCTTTAACGCTTTCGGTCCTTGTAGACTCAGTATTTTAGCATCGTCTTCGGACATTGGAAAACTCAGCTGCCACATTATAGAATCCTCTGTATAGGGCATCATATAAATTCGTTCATTGCCGTTAGCCGTTTGAAATACAGTTGCTGAGTCCAATAACGAAGTATCAGTGGTTTCAAAAGCGTTTAAAGGACAAATACCCAGTATCACAATACACCCCAGATAGCGTAGAGGAGTAACTTCATCACCTATTAACAGTTTTCGTACCGTACTGCGAATGCCATCTGCTCCAACCACAAGATCAGCTTTAGCGTTTTTGATTTCGCCATTTACTTCAAAGTTTAAGGAAATACTTTGATCTTCTGATTCCGTAAAATCGATGAGTTGATGTCCCCATTGTACTACATTATTTTTGCCAAGTTGTTTTAGCAATGCTGATCGCAGATATTGTCGTGCAATGTGTATGTTCGTTCGCTTGGGAGCTGTTTTGGTATCCGATGGAATCCATTTTCGAATTCCCCATTCCCCGATTACTTTTCCTTCCGGAGTATGAACTAAATGTCTGGTTGAAATTACCTTTTCTTCCAAAGAGAAAATACCAAATCCTTCAATGGCTTTACTGGCTTGCTGTAAGGTGAGACCATAGCCTTGCGATCGGGCATCAAAGTTAGTATCGCGTTCGTAAAGAGTAAAAGGAATTCCACGGTGCAGACAGGCAACAGCTAATGCTACTCCTCCGATACCGGCTCCAATAATAGCGATATGAGGATAGTTTTCTTTGTCAATAGTAGTAGGATGTTCCGAAGGAATCAATCCCGATCCGTCACAGTTCGTGCAAACATTCAGATGCGCTTTAGGACGAGTAGGAGGAACTCCGGAGTTCTTTGATTTCTCAAAGTTTTCCAGTGCTGTCTGATACTGAAGTCGTATTTTCTTGCTGAGTCTTTGGCTTTTTTTACCGCGTCCCTGACATTCGCGACAAATAGTCCAGTTTCCTTCTGCATTTTCGATCGTATGTATTCCCACTTTTTTACCTAATTTAGACACTTCAGCATTTGAAAATTTTGCTGTCTTGTAACAGACTGCAAATTTAAGACAAAAGATAACCAGTACAAAATAGTAAGCTTTAGATACTAAAAAGAGATTGTGAGAGTTATTGAAGATAATAGAGCAGTTAAATTTTTACAGGGTATAGTGAGTGTGTATCATCTGTTTATTTTTGAGTTACTTTTAGTTCTTATCGAATAAATTCTAATCACTGAAATAATGAAAATTACTTTAAAAATTAAGCTTTTGATCTTTATGCTTTGTGCTTTGACAAATTGGTCTTTTGCTCAAAAAGCAGTATTTAATATTAAATATTCTGAACAATTAGCTGTTTTCGTTTTCCTTCAGAATTTATCCGAAAACTATCCCGATAACGTTTTTAAAACCGAGTTTCAAAAATCAAAATACAATACTGCGGAATTCCAGAAACTGGCAGCAGAATTTGATCATTTGTCATTGGATTACAGCTATCCATTTGAAGAATTCCCGGAAGGTTCTAAAAAACCAATGCAGTCCTTTGATCTTTTGAGAAAAAACTTAATTGAAACAGAAAATTTAAGGGATTTTAAAACACGTACTATTGGAATTTTAACCAACAAAACGTTGAATGATCTTACGAGAATTATTACTGCTTTTACTCCAATTTACAATGAATTGATATATAATCCCAATAAAGAGAAATTTGAAAAACAGCTCGTTGAAATTACCAAATACTCAAAGGAAAACAACTTGGAACGTTATTTTGAAATGGGTTTAGTCTTTTACAATTCGAGTTGGGATACTTCAATTCCTTTTGAAATCGCATTTTATCCTTTGCCTAATTCTAAAGGTTTTACCGCGAATTCTTTTGATAATAATTTCATCAGCGCGATTCAAACAGATTTAGACGATTATAAAGATCTTTTTAGTGTAATGCTGCACGAAACTTATCATATTATCTATAACGAACAATCATTGGAAGTCAAAAAAATGATCGACAACAGCTTCAAAGAGAACAAGTCAAAGTACAGCAATTATGCCTATCATCTGCTTAACGAAGCGCTGGCAACTTCCTTGGCCAATGGTTATGTATACGAACAGCTGAATGGAAAAGCAGATACTGGTGACTGGTACAATAAAAAATACATCAATCTCATGGCCAAAGAAACTTATCCTATGCTTAACGAGTATATTTCTCAAAAGAAAGCCATTGACAAAAGTTTTATAGATCGTTATATTGAAATCTATGAAGCTAAATTCCCAAACTGGATAGACGAAATGAATAATCTTATGGCTTACCGATATGTTATTTCTGAAAATGAAAAAGATTTCGATGTCATCAAACAAAAATACCGCTACCGTTCCAGATCAGAGGATGAAACAGAATTGAGCATCAGTGCACTTGAAAAGATGAAAAAATCAAATCTGACTAAGATGATTATTGTTTCTAAAAATAACGCTGAAAATCTAAAACTTATTAAAAACAGTTTTAAAGAATTAAAAAACTGGAAATTCAATGCGACCAAAGAATTTGACTACAAGATATTGTTAGACGATAAAAGTCAGCTTTTCATTATTAACCAGAAGGAATCAAAACTTAAAGCATTACTTGATTAAATAGAGAAACACAAAGTCCGCAAAGTATAAAGAAAACTTTGCGGACTTTTTTTTAATTTTAGTATAAAAAACAGGTTTACTTATTCACTCTTTTTAGATCCAGATCCTGAAAGTCAAAACTGAAATCAATATTAGGAGAGATGCCTTTCATTTTAATTGATTGTGCTTTACCGGTTTCATCCAGTGAAAACATCGCAAAGGCATCACAATTCATTGCCTGATATTCCCATTTTATGGCAAATGTATTAGCATTATAAAATGCCATAGGGCCATTTAATTTTGGTGAACGATAGGATCTGAACCATAACTGTTTGTTTTTTTCAAATACTTCAATTTCTCCAAACCAATTGTCAGTATAAACGCCAGTAAAGTCTTCGTTTTTTACTTTCACATTTTTTGCCAGTTTTACTTTTTCCCAAACATTCTTGGTAACGTCATCTCCTTTATTTCTGCCATGTTTCATCCATTCCACAATTTTATTGGTCCAACCAAAATCGTCCAGGCCTAAATAACTGTCAGAGATAGTATTGGTAACGGCAGTAAAGAGTCCGCCACCGCCATTCTCGGTGTTAGTTAAAATCACGATGCCTAAGTTTAGATCCGGGTACATCGTAACAATGGATAACATTCCTGGTAAACCTCCTGTATGAGAAACTTTTAGATTTCCTTTCACATCAGTTAATCCCCAACCCAGACCGTAACCGCTAAAATGTGAATTATATCTCGGATCACGATCTACTTCTTCAACGGTATGGATGCGCCACATTTCGTTATGATTTTTAACAGAAAATAGTGTTGATTTCAAGTCACTTCCATACTGTCCTTTATTTAGGCATAAAGTCATCCATTTTGCCATATCAGCTACGTTTGAAATGATTCCTCCCGCAGCACCGTTTATCTGTATTCCGAATCCATCAATTCGTTTTATAGTTCCGGATTCTGATGAATGTGACACCGCCAGATTGCTTTTATCCTTTATCCTGTCGCTTTGCGCAAAAGAATTGCTCATTTGCAAAGGATCAATAATTCGGGTTTGTATAAAATCTTCGTAAGCCATACCACTTACTTTAGAAATTAATTCTCCCGCTACGATATACAATAAATTGTCATAATCAAACTTAGTTCGAAAAGCAGATACGGGTTTAAAATATTGAAAACTAGTCAGAACATCATTTATTGTAAAATTGGAGCCATCGGGGAAAAACATCAAATCACCTACACCTAATCCAAGTCCGCTGCGATGTGTTAGCAAATCCTGGATGTTAAAATTTTCCGTAACATAATCGTTATACATTTTAAAATTTGGAAGATGGTCTTTTACTTTATCTGTCCATTTCAATTTGCCTTCGTCTTCCAGAATAGAGAGTGCTGCAGTTGTGAAAGCTTTGCTGTTAGAAGCTATTTGAAAATTTGTGCTTTCATTTACGGCTTTTTTTGTTTCGATAGAGGCAACACCATATCCTTTTTGGTGAATTACTTTCCCATCTTTAACAACAGCAATTGAGGCCCCGGCCACTTTAAATTTCTCCAAAGCGTCCTGCATTAAAAGATCTATTTTTTCAGATGTAATTTGCGAATAAAGAGGAGTAGAAGCGTAACAAATAAAGAGCATTAATGTAAACAGACAAGTTACTTTTTTCATGATTTTTTTTTAAGGTTATGGCGTTTTCTGATTGTTAGTTGGTGTTGTTAAAAATTAACATCCACATCAGCGAATATAGGAATTATCTTTAGAATTAAAGCTTTGTTTAGTATGTTAAAGGATGAATAACGAGTGTTTTTTTACAAGTTCTTTAACGGTTTAGAAAAATACATCTATCTAAAATTTCAACGCAGTTTCAATTCCGCTTTCCAGCCATAAGAATTTTTCCTTTAATTCCGATTTCTCAATGTCACTTTTCAGTGATTTAACCGATTGTTTAAAATGCCACCAGCCTTCATAATGAATCGGTATTACAGTAGAAGGATTTAAAAGTCGTGTTGTTTCAAGAGCCTCTTCGCCATTCATAGTAACCCTTAAATTTCTTTTCAAATAAGGAAAAGCTCCTGCTCCAAGATGCAAAATCGCAGTCTCAACCTTCTTTCTTTTCTCCAGTTCCAATAAACCTTCAAAAAGTACGGTATCTCCCGAAATATAGAGACAGCCGCCAGTTTGATCCTCCCATTCAATGGTAAAACCAATAACTTTTCCCATAACCTTATCCAGTCTTTTGATGTTGGTGTGCTGAGCAGGTATAGCAGTTATTTTCAGACCTTTCACTTTTGAAGTTTGAACAGCATATTCCTCCCAGTTGTCAAGACCAATGGTGTTATTGTTTTTTAAGCGCTTCACAGCATCTTTTGTCGAGAGAACAACAGGCACTGTTTTGATAAAGATCCTGCCGTTTTTGTCTAAATTATCACTGTGATGATCGTGACTTAATAAAACCAAATCTACCTTTCCAATTTCGGCTATTGATAAAGCAGGATCTATGTATTTCTTTGAAAAGGCCATCGGACGGCTTACATATTGTGGAAAAAAGCCGTCTTTTTTATCCAGTGTCGGATCTGTAATAATTTTAAATCCATTGATATTAATTAAAACACAGGCTGTGTCAATATGGGTAATGGTAACTTTCATTTTGTTGTGATTTTTAAGTTAAAAAGCAGAACAAAATTGAGTTTAATAACCGTTTTACCAATTGACTTTCGTCAAGAAATGCGTTTTCGGATTCTGCTGAGCGTTTCCGGAACAACACCAATATAGGACGCAAGGTATTTCAGCGGTATCTGCTGAATGTATTTAGGCTGTTCTTCAAGAAGACTTTGATAGCGCTCCTGAGGAGTTTTGGTTAAAAGATTCAGTTCCCTTTTTACTTTTTTGTCCAGTAAATATTCAGTAGCGATGCGACCCAGTTTTTTTGCCGTTTCACATTTGTCATAAAGTTTCTGGAGCTGATCGTAAGAGATAGAGTATAATTGGCAATCTGTAAGCGCCTGAATGTAAACCTGCGTCTGAGTTCTGTTGTAAAAAGAATCGTAGGCACAGTAAAAGGAGTTTTTGAAGGCAAAATCAAAGGTGATTTCCTTGTCATTGGTAAGTACAAAATAGCGGACAATTCCCTTATCTATAAAAGACAAATAATTCTCCAGCTGACCATTAGTTAAAATTAACTCGTTTGCAGAAAACTGACGTGTTTTGATACAGCTTAAAAACTCGGCTATGTCCTTTTCTGAAAAGCCAAGTTTAGCAAAATACAATACTAATGAATTCATTTAAATTGATTCAGACGGGTGTTTGTAGTAAGATTTAAATTTAAAGTTTAGTTTTTAAGTTATGCGGGTTCCCAAAGTTCAATTTTGTTACCGTCAGTATCCATAATATGCACAAACTTTCCATAATCGTAAGTAGCAATATCATCCAGTACCGTTACACCGTTTTCTTTTAACTGTTGGACAAGAGCTTCGATATGTTGAACGCGATAATTGATCATAAACTCTTTTTTGGAAGGAGAGAAATACGCGTCATCCTTTTTAAACGGGCTCCATTGAAGAGATTCAACAATCTCAGGATCATCTATTTTTCTGGATTCAAAAGTAGATCCCCAATCGTTAACTTCTATTCCTAAGTTTTTGGCGTACCACTCTCTGGTTTCCTTTGGGTTTTCTGAAAAAAAGAAAATACCTCCAACTCCCGTTACTTTTGGTGTTTTATTGTTTTGATTTTCCATAGAAAAAAGATTAAGTTACTCGATTTTTTTCGAGACTCTAAGGTATTAAATATTGCTTGTATTTTTATTCTATGCGCTTTTATTTATATTTACATAAACGCATTTCTAGCAAAATCATATTACAATGAAAACGGAAAGAATTTACAAAATACTATTTTCCAGCGTATATCCTTTATATATTCAAAAAGTCGAAAAAAAAGGAAGGACGAAAGAAGAACTGGATACTGTAATTAAATGGCTTACGGGATATAGTGATGAGCAAATTAAAGAACAAATTGAGAAAAAAGTCGACTTTCAGACTTTCTTTGCTGAAGCTCCGGAAATCAACCCTAATGCATCCAAAATTAGCGGAGTTATCTGTGGATATCGGGTAGAGGAGATTGAAGATCCATTAATTCAAAAAATGCGTTATCTGGACAAATTAATTGATGAAATTGCCAAAGGAAGAAAAATGGAAAAGATTCTTAGGGAATAAAAACAAGGCTGTCCGAAAAGTATGGACAGCCTTGTTTTTATAATAATTTAGATTGAATTATAATCCAAAAGCATAATTAATTGGCAAAAAAATATACGTCTTAATTCAACGCTCATAAGAACTGATTCAAAGGTCTAAAAATTTAAAAATCTTTTAAATGAGGAAAAAATCTGTTTTTATCCGCGTTTTTACGAAGTAAATCTGTTTTATCCGCGTCGAACTAAAGTAAAGATTTAAATTAGTAACATAATAAGAGGAAGTTCATACTTTTTTGGATCTCCCTTACCTTTTAAACTCTCAAAGAACCTCTAAAGCCTCTGGCAGCATAATAAGATTCGGCGCCATTATGATAGACGAATACGGTATTGTATCGAAAATCAGAGAACAGCGCACCACCCAGTTTGCGAATTTCGGAAGGTGTTGCAATCCAGCTTGAGGTTTTGGTATCAAACTTACCCAGTTTCTGAAGTTCTTTGTACTGTACTTCATCTAAAAGTTCAATTCCCATCTCTTCGGCCATATTTACAGCACTTCCGGCAGGTTTGTGTTCTTTTCTTTTCTCCAGTGCCTCATGATCAAAACACAGACTTCTGCGGCCTTTCGGACTTTCGGCAGCACAATCGAAGAAAATAAATTCTCCCGTTTTTTCGTCAAATCCAACAACATCCGGTTCGCCTTCGGTTCTTTCCATCTCGTCGAGTGACCAGAGTTTCGCAGGATTCGTCTCTAATTTTTGCTGAACATTGTCCCATACGAGACCTGGGTGTCTCTTCGTATTATTTTCAAAACGAATTTGTAATACTTTCAATAATTCTTCGCTTTGTTCTGTTGATAGTTTGTTTTTCATTTGGGTTTAATTTTTTTAGAAGCTAAATGTTTTGATTGTAATAGTTTCACTGTTATGGGTAGAATTAGACTAATTCGCTAAAATCACTTTTCTTTCTAAAGGCCTGAAGTACCAGGATACAATAGTCAAAACAATTAGTAATACCGGACCGAATAGTTCTTTTGGATGATCTCCGACAACTAAATGTGAAAAAATTGCCCCCGTCATCGTAAAGAAAAAGCCGGCATAAGCCCATTCTTTTAGTAATGGAAATTTAGGAATTAAGATGGCCACAGTACCTAATAATTTCCAAATGCCAATCAGTGTCAGAAAGTATATTGGAAATCCTAAATGCTGTATCATGCCTTCCTGTTCTTTTATTTTTAGCATTTGTACAATTCCGGTTGCAGTCATTCCCAGTGCCAGCCATAATGTAGCAACCCAATAGATAATTTTGTCTCTTTTTTTCATGGTTTTATAGTTTAGTTTAAGTTAGCTTATGTTAGTTTAGTCTTTTAGCAACAAATTCTTGTAATCTGTTGTGTGCCATATTGATTCCCTGAGCAAAAGGTAGTTTTAACATCTGATCTCTAAGTGCAGCAGAGCGGTAAATAATATGCATTTTTAACTGACTGGTTTCTTCTGTTATCGCCTCAAATTCAAGAAATTCAAGCTGAACTGGAAAAGGAGAGTTCTCCATTTCAAATGTTCGCGTAATTTTCTGCTCCGGAAAAAACTCATGAACAACTCCGTTAGCTTTAAAAACAACATTTCCCTTAGGATCTGAAGTTTCAAATTGCCAGCTGCCATACTTCTTGTTTTCGAGTTGTATTACTTTGGTTCCCATCCATTGCTCAACTATTTCGGCCTCGGTATAAGCCATGAACAATAATTTTAGAGGAAGATCAAATTCTCTTGTAATTAGCAAATCCTGCTGACCTTCTTCGGCAGTAATTTTCGTTTTTCGTTCCATAATTAAGTTATTCTTTCGGTTTATAGTTTTTCATGATACTTTCCAGTTTATTAAAACGATCGTCCCACATTTGACGAAACGGTTCAATAAAATCAGCAACTTCTTTCATTTTTCGGGCGTTAGTCACGTAATAAATTTCTCTTCCATTTTGTGTTTGCTCCAGGAGTTCACATTCGGTTAATATTTGAATGTGTTTTGAAATGGTTTGTCTGGAAGAATTAAAATTTTCAGCAATAACCCCCGGAGTCATTGACTGAATAGCTACTAAGCTTAAGATTGCCCTGCGGGTAGGGTCGGCAATTGCCTGAAATACATCTCTACGAATTTCCATTATGCAGTTATTTGACAGCAAATATAATGCAGTTATTTGACTGCGCAAAATTTTGAACAACTTTTTTTAAAAATATTCTATTGCAATTACAAGATTATCAGTGTTTTTAAGACTTCCGAGCGATGAAATCGTACAGCAGATCAGAAGTTAACGGTTTGCAATTTTAAATTCCATACGGGCAAGAAAGAGTATAATTGCAATTTCCACAAGGAAATAGAATACCGCTAAATAGGTGAGGTGAGTATAAAGATAGAGTAACAGCCCTGCTGTGATGCCACAATATAACAGGTTTGCAAAAGCAATAATTTTTAGACAGCCGCGCCAGTTCTCATTCGCAAACCAGTAACTCGCAAATGAAGATGCCATAAGCAGGCAGGCTAATACAGCAAGAAGATAGAGTGTTTTTTGGGGAACGCCGAAGTACATTTCCAGTTCAACCAATACTACGCCTAACAAAAGGGTAGAGAATAAGGCTCCTAAACCGTCGATCAGGAATATTTTTTTCGAATTTAAAGTCATAGGTTCTATTGGGGTTTATTAGTTTTGGGTCATTAAAGTTAGACTTAAAATCTTAAACTACAATAGTTTGATTCAAAAAAGTATTATGTTTATGAAAGAATTCACTTTCAGAAGTATCTTTATTGGTTAAAGAGTTTTTGGAGTTGAGCTCCAAATAAAAAACCACTCTTTCCGGTTTATAAAAGAGTGGTTTTATTGCTTTAAGCTGTAAAACATTATATTTTTTTGAGGGTAATTTTCATTTCTTTACTGTCCAGCGTCAGCTGATCTTCTGTTATGATACTTTCACAAGGGTATGGAGTGCCGGTTTCATCCTTTATTACTAAATTTTTACCACCTTTTGTTAAAGCATAAGTACCATCATTAATTTCCTAAGTAAGAAATCCGGTAACATGTCCGTCTTCTGTAAATGTAAGTGTGCCTTGGGTTAGAATTACATTTTTCATAGAATCTGAAATTGGTAATTTAGGCTCTACAGCAGTAATTTTCCAGGAGTTCACCAATTTATTTCGACCTTTATGACATGAAATCATTAATACAGCCAGTAATGCAATTGCGAAGATAAATAATTTAGATTTTTTCATGATTTTGTGGTTATATGTTAAACTACAGAAAATTACAAAATTTATTCTAATTAAAAATCTAAAAATCAAATATTTATAAAATTACTATCACACGTGGAAAACCCATAAATCTAAAAGGTTTTGTGCCTGGAAAGCTTCGGAAAAACTAGTTTAAGGTTAACTCTCCCAGAATTTCTTCGTACATAAAAGGTCCGCCCGGATATTTGGCCGTATAGTCCAGGTTCATCCATACCTGCCCGCGTTCGTCTATGTGGTAGTGAATTTTTTTGCCGTAACTTTCTTTTACAAAAAGTACATTTTTGATGAGGTAATTTACTTTTTCCAGGTCGATTGTGGAACCGATAAGTATTTCAGGGTAAATATGCCCTTTAGTATGAATCAGTCGGGGAGTTCCGCCAATTGATCGAACTGCTGCGGCCATCAGAATCGAATGATCGTCGCAATCGCCTGAAAAGTATTCTAAAGATTCGCTCGCAGTTGCAATATAATCTCCTTCTTTGGGATCATTAACATAATTCCAACGGCTGTTGATTTCCTTAAAGACGGCAAAACACTGAATAATGGTTCTGTAATCCGAATAGCCTTTTATTCCTTTAAAATGTTTAGAGGTGGCCATAATAGCAAAATTTCGAACCTTTGGATTCTGGTACTCTATTGCATTGATAATTTTGGATTTATTAGGAAACGGAAGCAGTTTTGCCACAATAATATCCTGTGGAAACGGATTGTCAGACATGGTGTAAATCATCGAATTGTAATCTTCGGAGATTTCACTGAAGCCGTAATTTCCAATCACCGATCCGTAGAACAATACTAATAAATATACCGCGATACAGAGTATGATAATGGTTCTGAGCAACATCAGAAGAAAGAAAATTGCAGTAAAAACCAGTACAAAAATCAAAACACGATCTAAATTGAATGCCCATTGTAAATCGATCAGGTTTTGGTGTAATATGATAAAAATTGGAACCGTAATTAAAAGACTCAACAGCATAATAATAATCCTGTCCCAGGGTGATTTCACCTGTAATTTGGATTTTAATTGTGGAAAGTCAATTTTAGGAAATTTTATCATAAGATTCAAAAGCAGTTTTTACAGCGCTTTTACGGTTTCAACAAAAGTACTTTTTTTCTCAATAATTCCCAGATCAAATAACTGATTTTGAATTTTGATAAAAGCTTTCTCTGTCAGTGGCTTCTGAGACCATTGGGTTAATTTTAACCACTCCCGAATGTCTTCTTGTTTTTGATTGAAAAGCCCTGCCAGAGTTTTGTCAATATTCGGAATCTGAGCAAAATCCTGAGTTGTTCTATTGATGATCTCCAGTATCTGCTCGACAATTTCTGGGTTCTTTTTCAAAAACTCGTCTCTGACGGCAATTACAAACGATGGCCATGGAGTAGGGCAGTCACCGACTCTTCTGAAAATACCTTTATCAACCAGTGGCTTGGTCATAAAACGCTCCCACATAAAATAATCGGCAGTTCCGTTAGTCAAAGCTTCAACAGCACCATCAATCGTATTTATAATTTCAAACTGTAAATTATCGGTTTTCCATCCTTGCTCATGTGCATTCACGTAAGCCATTAACTGAGATCCTGAACCTAATCTTGAAATGGCTGCTTTTTTATCTTTAAGATCTTTCACGGTTTCAAAATCTGATTTTGCAGCAACATGAATTCCCCAAATTAAAGGAGACTGTACGTAAATCTGAACAATCTTACTTGGATTTCCCGCTGCAATATCTTTTAGAATACCCTCGGTCAGAATAACGGCAATGTCCGCTTCATCATTGCGAAGCATCTGGCACATTTTACCGGTTCCTTCCGGAATGTCTTTCCATTGCAAATCAATATTTTCGGCTTCAAATTCACCATTTTCAATGCACATTTGCCATGGTAAATTGAAGTGCTCAGGAACACCTACAATTTTTACAGTTTTCATTCTAAGTTGAGTTGGGTATTAATTTTTTAATAAATCAGTTCTGTGTTTGTCTGATAAACAAGGCTCGGCAAATTCAATTATAGCATTTGCTTCATATTCTGACAATAAATTCTTTACAATCGAATAATCTGTGTTTTTTAGAATTTCCACTGAAAGAAAAGTATTGTTTAATCCTTCTGACAAACAATTAATTGCTTTTAATTTTTCGCGTATGATTTCTTTATCAAATTCTTTTTCAAGAATAAGAACCTGTACAATCGAGTTTCCCGAATGTTCTATGGTTTCTTTATGGATGAAACACTTTTCATTTTCATCATATTCTGCCCTGAAAATATCATCTGTAGCAATTAAAGGACCGAAAAAAGGAATATTATCCAGTTTAAAAAGACCTTTCTCCGAGTCCAAAATCTCTGCCCACATGGTTTCTGAGACTATTTCTTCCAGATAAGTGCTGTAATATTTGAACAGGATTTTTTTATGTGTTTCTGCCATTATTTTAATCTGTATTTTTAATTAATCTGATCAATCACTGCTTTCAAAGGTGATATCACAATGCGATAACCGTCAGGATCTAAGAACATTTTTCCATTCTCGTTCCAGAAAGGGTTGGTTGCAGTTAAGATTGAGATGTTATTGCGTTCAATTCTGTCTATCAATTCGTTGTAATCGATAATTGACTTTGGATAAAGTACAATAACGTCGTCCTCATCAAACGTATGATTTGCTTTTACTTTTGATTGTGTAAATTCGAAATGCCAGTCGGATTGTGGCATTCCAACAAATACACCATCGTAATCTTTATGTTTCTCAAAGCTGCCCAAAAGTTCAAAACCAAGGACATTGATATAAAAATTAGCTATTTTTTCAATATTATCGGTATGTCGGGCAACTCTTAAAAACATAATTTCAGGATCTTATTTGATTAATATGATGTTCCAAATGTTCTACATAATCAGTCATGAGAAACTTTAAATCAATTACAGATGCATCGCTTAATATGATCTCATAATCTAAAGCTTTTTCATCCACATTCTTCATGATCCTTACAATTTGACGGTTGATAGAAAGCCAAAGTTGCGTAAGATCATTAATGTCCATGGTTTGATACTGATTTAAATTTACCAGATCCATTTGATTGTAGGGTCTGTGATAATACGGTTTTTCCAGATAATTAATTTCTGTAAAACGAACCAGATTATGAATCCCTGAATCAATCAAATGCCCGATAACTTCTTTTTTTGACCATTTCCCCTGATTTTTAGCTTCCAAAATTTCACTTTTCAGAGAAGGGAAATAGGTCGAATTTTCATTCAGTAATTTTTCAAACTTTAAAATAGCATTTTCCATGAATAATCTAATTTCTGAATGGATTATAGTATTGAATTATTTTCCTGCCAGTTTATCAAGGGTATACGCAATAAGTGCATCAACCGCTTTATATGGATCCTCGCTGAAAGTTCCCGAAGCACGATTGGCGATAATCGCGTTTAAAGAAAGTGCATTATGTCCTAAAAGAGCAGAAAGTCCGTATATCGCTGCAGTTTCCATCTCTAAATTAGTAATTCTTTGTTCATTAAAACTAAAATTATCCATTTTATTGTTCAATTCCTGATCCTGAATATCCAAACGTAAAACACGTCCTTGTGGTCCGTAAAAACCTCCGGCTGTAGCGGTAATTCCTTTGAACATCTTATCTGATTCGATAATTTTCTCCAATTTTTCAGAACAGGCAATTGCATAAGGCTTTCCTTTTCTGGCATCCCAGTTCGTATGCTTGATAAAAGCTTCTTCGATATCAGCATTCGAAACTTCATCAATTAAGTAAGAACGAAGCATGTTGTCAAGTCCCAATCCGTATTTAGACATCACAAAACTGTCTACCGGAATATCGGTTTGTAAAGATCCTGAAGTTCCAATTCGGATGATATTCAATGAAGTCAGGTTTTCTTTTGGCTGACGTGTTTCAAAATCGATGTTTACCAAAGCATCAAGTTCGTTTATCACGATATCAATATTGTCAGGACCAATTCCCGTTGACATTACCGATATTCTTTTTCCTTTATAAATTCCGGTTTGGGTCTTAAATTCTCTTTTTTGTGTGGAATATTCAATAGAATCAAAAAACTGAGTGATTTTTTCTACTCTGTTTTGATCTCCTACGAAAATAATATCGTGTGCAATATGTTCAGGACGAAGGTTTAAATGGTAAACACTCCCGTCCGGATTAAGTATTAATTCTGAATTTTGTATCATTTTTTTTAAGGGTATAAGTTTTTTTAAGGTGCAAAGCAGCAAAGGTTCTAAGGTTCTGAGATCTTTTGAAAATTCTAAAATCAGAAATCTAGAATTTTTTCAGTCAAAGCTTTGCGATCTTTGCGTTTTTATTCAAGGGCTATAATTATAAATTTTTAGCGTACGTTGCGGTTAAATTTTTTAAATCAAAAATCTGCAATCTGCAATCTAAAATGATTACCCTCCAACTCTTTTAGTTTTAAATCCGTTAGCTTTAAGGATTTCCATAATTTTATCCCGATAATCTCCCTGAATGATTATAGAGGCATCTTTAAAAGTTCCGCCAACGCTAAGTTTGGTTTTGATTTCTTTGGCTAATACTTTAAAATCTTCGTCTGATCCCTCGTAGCCTTCGATTATGGTGGTGGCTTTTCCTTTTCGTTTTTCGAATTTGCAAATCATGGGTTCCTTTTGGATGTAAAGAACATGATCTTGTTCCTGAATCTCTTCAGGTTCATTAGATTCGACATGATCCGGAAATAAATTTTTTAATTGATCTTGTAAGTCCATAATTTTTTATGCTAAAAAATAAATGCTAATTAAAGATAGTATGTAAAAATCAAATTCCAAATCCCAATGATGAGTCTGGGATTTGGAATTTTTAAATTTTGGAATCTAATTTAGGCTTATTTCTTGATTAAACCTAAATCTACCAAGCGTTCGTATAAATAATCTCCAGCTGTAATATCTTCGAATTTTTTAGGATTCTCGGCATCAATACAGTTTTCCAAACAATCCAGCTTCATATCGCTTACCGGATGCATAAAAAACGGAATAGAATAACGAGAGGTTCCCCATAATTCTCTTGGCGGGTTAACTACCTGGTGAATAGTTGATTTTAACCTGTTGTTGGTATGTCTTGATAACATGTCTCCAACATTGATAACTAATTCATCGTCTTCAGCAATAGCATCAATCCATTCGCCATCGTGATTCTGAACCTGTAATCCTTTACCCTGAGCACCCATCAATAAGGTAATCAAATTGATATCACCATGAGCAGCTGCGCGAATTGCATTTTCAGGCTCAGTAGTAATAGGCGGGTAGTGAATTGGTCTTAAAATAGAGTTTCCGTCTTTCGCATACTGATCGAAGTAAAACTCATCCAGGCCTAAATGTAAAGCCAGGGCTCTTAATACGTAAACACCTGTTTTTTCAAGCATTTGATACGCTTCTTTACCTACAACATTAAAACGAGGTAATTCCGTTACATTTACGTTCTCCGGATACTCTGCTGCATACTTAGAAGATGCATCCACGTACTGGCCAAAATGCCAGAATTCTTTTAAATCTCCCTCTTTGCGTCCTTTAGCATGTTCTTTTCCAAAAGATACATAACCTCTTTGTCCGCCAATACCGGGAATTTCATAATTATGCTTAGTTTCTATTGGCAAAGCGAAAAATTTTCTAATTTCGCTATAAAGCTCGTCTACCAATTGATCATCTAAAAAGTGACCTTTTAGGGCTACGAAGCCAATGTTTTCAAATGCACTGCCGATTTCATTTACAAATTTTTGTTTACGTTTCGGGTCGTCCGAAAGGAAATCACGTAAGTCTACACTAGGAATGTTTTGCATACTTTACATTTTTATTTAAAGATAAAAGGCGTTGTAAAACCTTTCAGTAACAAAGGTAGAGAATATTTTAGAATTCAATTTTAAAAGTTATACTAAAATTAAAATTTTCTAACAAAAAGCTATAAAATTGTTATATTTTTCTATATTTGAAATACTAAAAACTAACCGCTAATGATCTTTTACAGACAGGACCTAACTGACACTCAATTATTAGACTTATATAAAAAAATTCTCAAACCCCGATTAATCGAAGAAAAGATGCTCATCTTAATTCGTCAGGGAAAAGTTTCCAAATGGTTCTCCGGAATAGGGCAAGAGGCCATCGCAGTAGGGGTAACCTCTATTTTAGATGACTCGGAATATGTGTTGCCAATGCATCGAAATCTGGGCGTTTTTACCAGTAGAAATATTCCATTGCATCGTTTATTCTCACAATGGCAAGGAAAAGCCAATGGTTTTACAAAAGGAAGGGACCGCAGTTTTCACTTTGGTACTCAGGAATACAATATTATAGGTATGATTTCGCATTTGGGTCCGCAGCTAGGAATAGCAGACGGTATCGCACTGGCGCATAAACTTAAAAATGAGAATAAAATAACAGCTGTTTTTACAGGTGAAGGCGCTACCAGTGAAGGTGATTTTCACGAAGCGCTAAACATAGCTGCCGTGTGGAAACTGCCTGTGATGTTTGTAATTGAAAACAACGGTTACGGATTATCTACCCCAACAAACGAGCAATATTTTTGCGAAAATCTGGCCGATAAAGGTATAGGTTATGGTATTGAAAGTCATATTATTGATGGAAATAATATATTGGAAATCTACAATAAACTAGCACAGCTGAAAGAAGAAATGCAGAAAGATCCGCATCCGGTTTTACTGGAGTTTAAGACTTTCAGAATGCGTGGTCATGAAGAGGCGAGTGGTACGAAATATGTTCCGCAGGAGTTAATGGACGAATGGGCAGCCAAAGATCCGGTAGCGAATTACAAAAAATATTTGACAGAAACCGGTGTTCTGACGACTGAATTTGACGAGCAATTGCACAGCACTCTTAAACAGGAAATTGATGAAAATTGGGCTGTGGCAAATGCAGAGCCGGAAATTGTTCCAAATTATAGCGATGAATTAAATGATGTGTATAAACCGGTTATTTATGAAGAGGTTAAAGCTAATTCAGAAGTAACAAATATTAGATTTATTGATGCCATTAGCAGCAGCTTAAAGCAGTCAATGGAGCGGCATGAGAATCTGGTGATAATGGGACAGGATATTGCCGAGTACGGTGGAGCTTTTAAAATTACAGATGGATTTGTGAAGTTGTTTGGGAAAGAGCGTGTACGTAATACTCCAATTTGTGAGAGTGCAGTTGTTTCAGCCGGAATGGGACTGTCGATTAATGGTTGCAAAGCTATTGTTGAAATGCAGTTTGCCGATTTTGTTTCTACCGGTTTTAACCCGATTGTAAATTTGCTGGCCAAATCACATTACCGTTGGGGTGAAAAAGCTGATGTGGTGGTACGAATGCCATGTGGCGGTGGAACTCAGGCAGGACCTTTTCATTCGCAGACCAATGAAGCATGGTTTACCAAAACTCCGGGACTGAAAGTCGTTTATCCGGCCTTTCCTTATGATGCAAAAGGATTATTGAATACTTCTATAAATGATCCGAATCCGGTATTGTTTTTCGAACATAAACAATTGTATCGCAGCGTTTATCAGGATGTCCCTGTTGATTATTATACTATTCCATTAGGAAAAGCAGCTTTACTGAAAGAGGGGAACTCTGTTACTATTATTGCTTTTGGAGCTACAGTTCATTGGGCATTAGAAACGCTGAATAAAAATCCTGAAATAAAAGCAGATTTAATCGATTTAAGAACGTTACAGCCTTTGGATACCGAAACTATTTTTAATTCGGTTAAAAAGACAGGAAAAGTAATCATTTATCAGGAAGATACTTTGTTTGGAGGTATTGCGAGTGATATTTCGGCCCTGATTATGGAAGAATGCTTTGAATATTTAGACGGTCCTGTAAAAAGAGTTGCCAGCTTAGATTCGCCTATTCCGTTTACCAAAGCATTGGAGGATCAGTTTTTAGCTAAAAATCGATTTGAAGATGTTTTATTAGAATTATTGAAATATTAATTACAAATAACAAACAGTTTTGCATAAAGAACATTTTTTTTATCTTTAAACCATAAAAAATATAACTTATGAAAAAACTGTTTGTTTCAATTTTTGCAATCACGGTACTTTTTTCCTGTAACAAGAATGGGAAGTCTGAGGGCGACAAAGCATTAGACACAAAATTCGACGCTTATAAGGATCGTTTTGTTACTGATTTATGGAAGATTAACCCGGGCTGGGCTTCAGCTGTTGGTTATCATAAACTGGACAGTGTTCTGGTTGTTCCGGATGCTGCTGAGGAAAAAAGACAACTTGATTTTGTTAATTCTGAATTGGATTCTTTAAAACAATTCAAACTTGAAGATTTGTCGGATAACAATAAGACTGATTTTCAAATGATAAAAAATCAATTGGAAGCTACTGTTTTTAGTATTAAAGAAGTAAAATCTTCTCAGTGGAATCCTTCTGAATATAATGTTTGTGGGGCTTTCGCCGAAATCTTAAATGGTAAATACGACTCATTGGAAGTTCGTTTACGTGCTTTCAACGCTAAAATGAATAATGTTCCCGCATTTTATGAAGCGGCTAAAAAGAATATTAAAAATCCAACAGTTGAACATACAGAACTTGCTATAGCTCAAAATTTGGGAGGTGCTACCGTTTTTGACGTTGATTTGGCTGCAGCTCTGGAAAAAAGTAAATTAACAGCTGCCGAGAAAAAAGAAATGCTTGATAAGGCAAAAGTTGCTAAAAAAGCAGTTACAGATTATGCTGATTGGTTAAAGAAGCTAGACAACAAAGCACCACGTTCTTTCAGACTTGGATCGGAGTTGTTTGCTAAAAAGTTCAATTTTGATATTCAATCAAGTTATACAGCAGAGGAAATCTTTAAAGTGGCTGTAGATCACAAGAAAGATTTACACGAAAAAATGTTTGTTTTGGCTGATAAACTTTGGAAAAAGTACAAAGGAAACGAACCAAAACCTGCTGACAAACTGGATTTAATCAAACAAGTAATTGATAAAATCTCTTTGCAGCACACGACACCGGAAAAATTCCAGTCTGAAATTGAAAAACAAATTCCGGAATTAACGGCTTATGTTAAAGCAAAAGATTTATTGTATATCGATCCTTCAAAACCACTTGTAGTTCGTAAAGAACCGGCGTATATGGCAGGAGTGGCAGGAGCTTCTATTTCAGCTCCGGGACCTTATGATAAAAATGCCAATACCTATTACAATGTAGGAAGCATGTCAGGCTGGACGGCCGAAAATGCAGAAAGTTACTTACGTGAATACAACGATTATATCCTTCAGATTTTAAACATTCACGAAGCAGTTCCGGGTCATTATACTCAATTGGTTTACAGTAATCAATCACCAAGTATCATTAAATCTATTTTAGGAAATGGCGCTATGGTAGAAGGCTGGGCTGTTTATGCAGAGAAAATGATGTTGGAAAGCGGATATAAAAACTCCGATGAGATGTGGTTAATGTACTACAAATGGAATTTAAGAGCGACTTGCAACACCATTTTGGATATTAGTGTACATACTAAAAACATGTCTAAAGAAGCAGCTTTGGATTTATTAACGAAAGAAGCTTTTCAACAGCAGGCCGAGGCTGACGGAAAATGGAAGCGTGTTACTTTATCACAAGTACAATTGTGCTCTTATTTTACAGGATACACAGAGATCTACAATTTAAGAGAAGAATTGAAAAAGAAAGAAGGAGATAAATTCAACTTGAAGAAGTTTCATGAGAAATTCTTGAGTTTTGGAAGTGCTCCGGTAAAATACATTAAAGAATTAATGTTGTCTGAGGAATAAAAACAACAACAGTTACGATTGATTTTAAACGGATAGAATCGTCGTTTACAAGATTTTGTTTTATAAGTGTAAAACATTTTTTTGAGAGTTTCACCCAAAAGGTGGAGTATAAAAAGGCTAACAGGTTATGAAACCCGTTAGTCTTTTTTATTTTGGAGTTTGAAATAGTAATTTATTTAAATCCGCCAGGTTTCAAAAACCTGGCGGATTTGTTTTTATAGGTCAAATTCTATTTTTATTTAAATTCTATTTCGACTTCGATTCCAGTTCAAACAGTTGTACCTGACTTTTCAATCGGTCAATTAATAAATTCATCATTCGTTTGTTCAGGCTGGAAGAGTTTTGAATATAAGTCTCATATTCTTCCAATGTAAAAAGTGCCATTACAATTCCTTTTAAAGAATTTCGAAACTTTATGTCTTTCTGGATAGAGTTTTCAATGGTTTGGAGTTTCTTTTCTACTGTGTACGAGTAAAAATCAGCTTTATTTTTATTGACGTAGTTGATGAAAACTGCAACAAATAAATCGTTCTGAAGTTTTAAAATAGGCCTAATCGTTTGATTCTGAAACAACTCATCCGCAGAAGATTGAGCACTTATGGTTCCTAAAGTTTCGCCTCTGAATTCTTTTAAAAAAGTGTCTCTTGCTTCCATGTTTTTTCTTTAAATTTAGAAAAAAATCCAATACGATTTTTTCTATTTAAACTAAATATTATGCAATTTCATATTATTTAAAATTCTGAATATGATCGGAAGTGAATTTGCATTTTAAAACCTTAAAAATGACCAAAAGTTTTATATTCGCTTCTTTATTGGCTCTTGCACTGATATCCTGTAATTCAAAAGAAAACAAAGAAGAGTACAAACATGCCGTTTATCATGCGATTCATCAAGGTGATACAGCAGTTTTAGATATTCAAATAAACAATAAGAGGTTTTTTGGACGTTATGAAATATTCTACCATAAAATAGGCAAAGATTCCGGAGATGTAAGAGGGGATATAAAAGGAGATACACTAAGAGGTGATTATCATTTTATCTCTAATGGCGGAAGTTGGAAGAGAGTTCCTTTAGCTTTACTACAAAAAGACAATAAACTGTTCTTAGGAAAAGGAGTAATAGGAACTTATTTTAACCTTCCTCTTTATATGCCTGAAGTACCCATTGAGTATGAGAATTCAGAGTTTGTTTTTGAAAAAGTTAAGGAGTAGTTTTCAGTCTCAGTCTCAGTTTTCAGTTCTATACCGAGACTGAACACTGGTACTGAAAACTGAGACTGAAACTAAGTACTGTGACTGAAAACCGAGACTGAAAACTAAAAATTTACCTGTCGAATACCTCAATCTTCGACGGCAGTTCAAATATCTCAAGATCGAAATATTCTACAGAAGCCATTACGTGATCAAAAATATCCGACATAATATACTCGTAATTGGCCCAGCGTTTATCGCTCGAAAAAGCATAAATTTCTAAAGGTACTCCATTCGCAGTCGATTGTAACTGACGGCACATCATGTGCATGTCTTTGTTTAAACCGGGATGTGTAACTAAATATTGCATGATGTATTTGCGAAACAACCCTAAATTAGTCATGTTTCGGCCATTAAGCGCTAAAGTTTTATCTACTCCGCGCACCTCATTGTATTTGTCGATTTCGGCTTGTCTGGTTTCGATATAAGAAGAAATCAATTGCACTTTTTTCATCTGATTCAAATCTTCGTCATTCAGAAAGCGAATACTGCTGCTTTTAATTAAAACGTGCCTTTTAATGCGTCGGCCGTCAGATTTCTGCATACCGCGCCAATTCTGAAAAGAATCGGAACTCAAAGCATAGGTTGGAATTGTAGTAATTGTGTTATCAAAATTTCGAACCTTAACCGTTGTAAGGTTAATCTCGATTACATCACCATCAGCTCCGAATTTATCCATCGTAATCCAGTCACCAATACGAACCATATCGTTGATCGCCACCTGAACACTGGAAACAAACCCAAGGATAGTATCTCTGAAAATTAAGATAATAATTGCAGAAAGTGTCCCTAAGATAGTTAGCAATTCGCCTTGTTTAATTCCAAATAACTTCGAAATAATAATGGCAACTCCAAAAATCCAAAGCACAATCATAATAACCTGAACAAAGCTGTCGATTGGTTTGTCGCTGTATTCCGGTTTTTGCTTTAAATAATCACGTAAAGCATTAAAAATGGTGCGGGTAATCCATAATCCCAGCAAAACGATGTAGACGCCCACTATTTTTCCAAAAACAGACTCCCAGTATTCATATTTGTCCAGAATAATTGGAACAGCCTTGTAAATAAAGAAAAATGGAATTAAATAAGCGGTATACTTTGTGGTTTTATTGTGAATCAGGTAATCGTCAAATTTTGTTTTGGTGCGCTGCGCAAAAATGGCGGTGAGCGTAACCAAAACAAATTTTGCAAAATAATAAATGGCATAAGCCAGTATTACCATGATGGCAATATTAAAGACCAGACTCACATAAGACGCAATATTACGGCTCATGCCCCAATCTCTGAAAATAGGGTATAAAAAGTTGAATATTTTATCCAGAAGTCTAGGCATTATTCTCCAGGTATTTTTTCTCTATATAAAAAGTTCCAAACGGAATAAGTGACGCGATCTGTATAATTGCAAAAGTTTTAAAATCCCAGTTTTGAGGTTTTTTAAGTAAAATAGCCAATAATACATATCCTATAAATAAAACGCCATGTGTCATTCCTAACGGACGTAATAAGGTATGATAAAGTTCAGGATTATTGGTTTTGATGAAAAGCATATTGGTAAACAATACTAAATAAGAGATTCCCTCTAAAATTGCAGTAACTTTGAAAATCTTGAGCATATTCTGATTTTTGAATTTAATACCAGCAAAATTAAGTATTATCGTTGGTTTTTGCGGTATGAATCCTGAAAGTAATTTACTTTTGTAATCTTAAACTTTGATAATGAGTAAACGCGATTTAAAAAAATACCTTGCCGAATTAGATAAGGAACAGCTCGAAGAGCAGATTGTCGAATTGTATGAAAAGTTTAGCCCTGTAAAAGTGTACTACGATTTTGTCTTTAACCCTAAAGAAGATAAGTTATTACAGGAATGTAAAGTGAAGATTTCACACGAATATTTTCCGATCAAAAAACCAGGAACCAGGAAACGTCCGAAAGCAAAATTGCGACGTTCAGTAGCGCAGAAATATATCAAACATTTTATTCTGTTAGGAGTTGATCCTTTTGTGATTGCTGATATCATGCTTTACAATATAGAAATTGCACAAACTTATTCCTCGCAAAATCCGGTGAAACAGGAATTATTCTGCAAAAGTATCTTCAATTCATTCGAACAAGCAGTGAATTTTTCGATTTCTAATGGAATTTTACCTCATTTTAAAGAAAGAATCATCAGTATCCAACAAGAAACTCTTCAACAAAAATGGATAAATAGGTACGATTTTGAGGCAATTTTAGAGAAAATCGACTAATAAATCGATTCTCATAAAAAATCTTATTTAAAAAAAACATTTATTTTAGGTTAAAATAAAGTGAAAAACTGTTTTTTCGATGTATTTTTGCAAAAATCCAAAAATAAACAATGTCTCAAAACACTTTAGAAATAGAAAGAGAAGAGAAAAAAGAACTTTATGCATATCAAAAAGGCGATATTGATGCCATTTTTGATCGTTTAGATAACGCTCCTCCGAAACATCATTTATTATATCAATTACCTACAGGTGGTGGAAAAACAGTAATTTTTTCCGAAATCGTTCGTCGTTATTTAGCTAATAATGATAAAAAAGTGGTGGTCTTGACACACCGTATCGAACTTTGTAAGCAAACCTCAAAAATGCTAAAAGGGTTTGGTGTTTCTAATAAAATCATTAACAGTAAAGTAAAAGAACTACCGGATCAAAACGATTTCTCTTGTTTTGTAGCCATGGTCGAGACTTTGAAAAACCGTATCAATGACGAAAAGTTACATTTAGACAACATTGGTTTGGTTATTATTGATGAGGCGCATTACAACTCCTTCCGAAAATTACTAAACTCATTCAAAAATGCTTTTATTCTTGGAGTAACAGCAACTCCTTTGAGTTCGAATATAAAATTACCAATGAATCAGAGTTACCACGAACTAATCGTGGGAGATACTATCAGTTCATTGATTGACAAGGGATTTTTGGCACGCGCAACTACGTATAGTTATGATGTGGGATTAACTTCGCTTAAAGTGGGGATTAATGGAGATTATACTGTAAAATCATCAGATGATTTATACTCTAATAGTATGATGCAGGAAAAATTACTTCATGCCTATACGGAGCGTTCATTAGGAAAAAAGACTTTGATTTTTAATAATGGTATTCATACTTCACTTTATGTTTATGAAACGTTTAGAGAAGCAGGATACGATATCAGACATCTTGATAATACCAGCAGTTCAGAAGAGCGTAAGGATATTTTACAATGGTTCAAAAAAACACCTGATGCCATTCTGACTTCTGTGGGAATCTTAACCACAGGTTTTGATGAACCTACGGTTGAAACGATTATTTTGAACAGAGCGACTAAGTCATTAACACTTTATTATCAGATGATTGGTCGTGGATCCCGTAAATTACCAGGGAAAGATGAGTTTACAGTAATTGATCTTGGAAACAATGCAGCACGTTTTGGTTTATGGAGTGAGCCGGTAAACTGGCAGCACATCTTTAAATCGCCTGAATTTTATTTGGAAAATCTGCGTGATGATACTGAGATTGAAATGTACTTTAAATACAGTATGCCACCGGAATTACGTGCTAAATTTAGTAAAACAGCCGATGTAACTTTTGATGTTGATGAAGAACATAAATTGATTATCAAACAAAATTTACGTTCAAAAGTAGTTCTGGATAAATCATTAGAGCAGCATGCATCAATGTGTGTAGACAATACAGAAACCTTACAGGAAGCAAAAGCATTAGGAAAAGAACTTGATGATGATATAGAATGCCGCATCAAACGTTTTGCAAAATGTTTGAGTCAGTGTAGTAAAAACTACCGCGAATGGCTTCTTGACGATTATAAAAAGAATCTGACATTGTTAATCGGTAAAAAGTATCGTGAAAAAATCATGAACGAGCCGGACGAATAGAGAGATTTTGTTTCGGGTTTGGGGTTTAGTGAAGCGAAGGCTCCACAATCTGTCATTTCGACGAAGGAGAAATCGCACTAGTATTAAACAAAGTTTGTCAAATATTTGGATGTGATTTCTCCTTCGTCGAAATGACAAAATCAAGAACCAAGGTTCTAAAAAAAAATCATTTTAATCTGAGTAATCTGTGGCAGGAATCTAAAATCTAAAATCTGAAATCAGAACTCTAAAATAAAAATTATGTCTAAACCATTCTCATCATTAGGTATTTCAGCACCAATTTTAAAAGCATTAGGCGAATTGAATATTGTTGAACCAACAGAAATTCAACAAAAAACAATTCCGTTACTTCTGGCTGAGACTCAGGATGTAGTTGGTTTAGCCAAAACAGGAACCGGTAAAACTGCGGCTTTCGGATTGCCTTTATTGCAATTAGTGGATACTGAGTCTCCTGTTGTTCAGGCTGTCATTTTAGTTCCAACAAGAGAACTTGGACAGCAAATCTTTAGAAATTTAGAGGATTTCGGAAAACATATTCCGAATATTTCGATTGCTTCGACTTGCGGAGGAATTCCAATAAAACCGCAAATTGAACGATTAACACAGCCTACACATATAGTGGTAGCAACGCCGGGACGTTTAATTGATTTAATTCAGCGCAAAGCGATTGATTTAAAACAAACCTCTTATTTAGTACTGGATGAAGCTGATGAAATGGTTTCAATTCTTAAAGAAAGTTTAGATGAAATTGTAGCTGAACTTCCTAAAAAACACCGCACTTTATTGTTCTCTGCTACTTTGCCGGGAACCATCAAACAGCTGATTCAGAATTATTTGAATAAAAATGTAGTTCAGGTTAGTGCAAACATGGAAACTGCAGGTAATCAAGGAATTGATCACGAATATATTGTAGTAGATCCAATTGAAAAACTAGATGTTTTAATGCATTTCCTGAATTCAAAAGAGGGCGAGCGCGGTATTATTTTTTGTAAAACCAAGGCAGCAGTCAATAAATTGGCCAAAAACCTGGCGATCAATCGTTTTTCTTCGGGTGCACTTCACGGTAGTTTGACACAAGGAATACGTGACAGAATTATGGAACAATTTCGTGAAGGTCATATCAATATATTAGTAGCGACAGATTTGGCAGCCAGAGGAATTGACGTAAAAGAAATTTCTTATGTGGTAAATTATCATTTGCCGGATACTTATGAAAACTACGTTCATCGAAGTGGAAGAACCGCAAGAGCAGGAGCAAAGGGACTTTCATTAACCGTTTTGCAGGAGGAAGAAGTCGTAGAAATTCCGGAATTTGAAGCAGAATTAGGAATTAAATTTACTAAATTCCAAAAACCGTCGGCTGTAAGTCTTGAAGAAAATAATATGCTTTTATGGGCGAAACAAATTTTCAAAACAAAGCCCAATCATGAGATGTCAGCCGATCTGAAAACGAAGGTAAAGACTGTTTTCCATCATCTGACTAAGGATGAATTAATTGAAAAATTAATGGCCAATTACGTTTTACAGAACAAAGTTGAAGTGACTGAAAAACCTGTTAAAAAATTCAAAAAGTAATATTGTAGCCGATTAACTTTGCTAATTTATGTTGTATATTTATAAGGTATTTTTATTATAATCCCAGTTAATATACAGCATATATGAAGATAGTCATCATAGGAGGTGGTTTTGCAGGAATCAATCTTGCAAAAGAACTTGTTAACCATCCTCAGATACAGGTAACCCTTGTAGACAAGAACAATTATAACTTTTTTCCACCACTTATATATCAGGTTGCAACCGCTTTTTTAGAGCCCTCAAGTATCAGTTATCCGTTTAGAAAATTCTTTGCAGGCAAAAAGAATCTTCAGTTTCGTTTAGGAGAACTGCTTTCTGTGGTTCCGTCCGAAAATAAAATTATCCTGAACAATGGAGAATTAACATACGATCATTTGGTTTTTGCAACCGGTGCCGAAACGAGTTATTTTGGAATGGAAAACGTGATGAAAAATGCCATTCCGATGAAAACGCTAAACGATGCCATCGAAATGCGTAATGCATTGCTTAAGAACCTTGAAAAGGCAGCAATTACCAAAGATATTCGCAAAAGACGCAAACTGCTAACGATTGTTGTAGCAGGGGGAGGCCCTACAGGGGTAGAAGTATCTGGAATGTTTGCTGAAATGCGTAAAAGTATTCTATTGAAAGAATATCCGGAACTGGAAACGTCTGCCAGTAATATTTATTTAGTCGATGGGGGGGATGCGCTCCTCTCGCCTATGAGTACAGCTTCGCAGGAAGATACCCTTGAGGCACTTACCAAACTTGGTGTTGTTGTAAAACTTCAAACACGTGTTGTGGATTATGTTGACGATACCGTTCATTTTGCAAATGGTGAAACGATTAAAACCAAAAACCTGATCTGGGCGGCCGGAGTTTCTGCCAAAACTTTTGAAGGAATCCCAACAGAAAGTTATGGACGTGGAAAACGTATGGCAACAGATCAATACAATAAAGTAAACGGTTTGACAAATGTTTATGCTATTGGAGATACCGCAATTTTGGAAGGTGATAAAAATTTCCCTGACGGACATCCGCAAGTAGCTCAGGTAGCGATTCAGCAAGGACTCAATCTGGCAAAGAACTTTAAAGCAATGGTACATAACAAACCTTTAAAAGCGTTTATGTATCACGATAAAGGTTCTATGGCCATTATTGGTAAAAAGAAAGCCGTAGTAGATTTACCAAGTCCAAAGTGGCATTTTAAAGGCTTTTTTGCCTGGTTCATTTGGTTATTTGTGCACTTAATGTCTTTGATTACCTACAGAAACCGATTGAACACTTTTTGGAACTGGATGATTGCTTATTTCGCAAAAGATCAGTCTCTAAGAATGATTATCAGACCGGATAAGAGATAATAAAGAATAGATAAATCTTAATTTTTAAGTTCCAAAATACAAGGAGAAAAATACAAAAAGCCAGAATTTAATAATTCTGGCTTTTTTATGCTCAATTAAATACTCCAGATTCATTGGAATTTGGAATTTAAAAATTGAAATTTAATATTAGTGACTTACTAAGATATCATCTTCCGCAGACAATTCTACCTTTTGTCTGATAGAACGTTTACTGATATTTAAAAAGACAAAAGCCGTAATAGTAGTGGTAGCCATAATAGCCACCATTGGCGCTACAGAATCTTTAACGAATACTCCAACAGCAAAAGAAGCCAAAGCTCCAATACCAAGTTGGATAGCTCCCATTAATGCTGAAGCACTTCCTGTATTTTTAGCAAATGGAGCCAGAGTAAGTCCCGCAGTATTAGGATTCGAAATTCCCAGACAAGCCAGAAATAAGAATAACATTCCGATAGTTTGATACAATCCCAAAAGATCATTTAAAGCTAAGATTAGAAAAATAATACTAATAACAGACTGCGAAATTAATGCTCCAAAAATCATCTGTTCACTAGAATATTTTTTTAATAATACTGAGTTTAACTGACTTGAACCAATAAAACTTAACGACATAAAAGCGAAAATCCAACCGTAAGTCTTAGCATCAACGTGGTAAATATCCATAAAAATGATAGGTGAGGCCGCAACGTACGAAAATAAGCCCGAGAAAGCGATCGCTCCTGTAAATGCGTAGGTATAAAACTGAGGTTCTTTAAAAACGCTGATAAAATTAGTAATAATCGGTTTTGGCTTTAATGATATCGAAGTATCAGGTTTATAAGTATTTGGCAAACCAACCTGTGACGCAATCAATATAGCAATTCCCATACACATCAGGATAAAAAATACGGTATGCCATCCATAATCTTCTGTAACATAACCTCCAATGGTTGGTGCCAGCATCGGCGAAAGCCCAACAACAAGCATCAATAACGAGAATACTTTTGGAATATCTTTTACAGGAAACAAATCACGAACCATTGCTACAGAAGCTACTGTAGCAGCGCAACTACCAATGGCCTGAACAAATCGTAAAAGGATAAACGAATCAATATTAGTGACATAAATACATCCCAAAGAAGCCAGAATATAAACCATCAGACCTACAAATAAAGGTTTTTTTCGGCCAAAACGATCCAATAACGGTCCATATAATAATTGTCCTGCTGAAATCCCGATAAAATAACTGGATAAACTCATAGACACTTTTGCTACTGTAGTATGCAAATCCTTTGCTATATCTGAGAAACCAGGCAGATACATGTCTATGGAAAAAGGGCCGAGAGCTGTTAAAGAACCTAAAATAAGAATAAGGGTAATGTATTTTTTTGTTGTCATTTTCTTAAAAAATTGCTTTTCATTTTTTGCAAAGGTAAAGATTTCCTATCTTGTAGTGTAATTTAAACGTTTTTTAATAAAGCGTTTGATTAGGTTACGCATTAATTGAACTATAAAAAAGTATTATTAACACTAATCTTAAAATCAAAAATTATGAAAAATTACATTTTAGTATTCGCGCTTATTTTTACCACAATTTCATTTGCACAAACCATTACGTCCAAAAAAGAAGAGGCAAATGTAGAGCAGTACGCATTACTGCAAAAAGTAAACAAATATTACCCGGACATTACTTTAAACAAAACTGTTACTAATTTCTATGCAGACGGCAATATTATTGACACGCATCAGGAGTTTGATTTGACAACTTCAAAATTTTCAAGCTACAAAATCGGACTTGAGCCGGATAACAAAAAATTGCTGTTTGAATATGTTTCCGATGAAACCGGAAAAGTTTACGGAGATGTAACCATTTTTAAAGGAAATGCATTGCGAACTACTTTCAATGAAAAAAATAATGAAATTAGCGTATCGCTAAACGGTAAACCAGTTTACATTAAAAAGATAAAACAGAACTAAAACAATAGATTTTAGACTAAAAAATTAAATCAAACAGAAGCATTCGCTACGGTGAATGCTTTTTTGTTTTATATTTGAAGCTGATTGAATTACAAATACTTTTAAATCAAAATGAAGAAATTTTTTCTATTCCTCTCACTGATTATTTCTATAGCGTCATATTCACAAACCAACCGATTTACCGGAACCTGGAGCACCGAAAATTGTAAAACCTGCAGCAAAGAATATGTCCTGAAAATTAATATGGCACAATCCAATAATAAAATATTCGGAACGGCTGAGATTACAAGCGACAATCAGAAATTTGTCAGCGGTGTTATGGAAGTTACGGGTAATGTATACGCGCTTGGCGAAAAAGCTCAAATTACTATTAAAGGCAAAGACGGTTCTGCAGGTGCAGTTTTATTTGCAAAGGATGATGTTCTACAATTCTCAAAAAGAGGCGGAGATGATTTAGTTCCAAAAGAAACGGTTCTAACTAAGTTGTACGAGTAGAACCATTTACTACATAGAAACATAGACTTTATGTTTCAAAAAATGCGTGTCACTTGTTTCTAACACACAGAGACTATGTGTTAGAAACATGTTTCTATTATACCCTTTTAGAGGTATAGAATCTATGTCTCTATGTGTTTAAAGATAATTGCGCAAAAGGAAAAATACTAATATTATTTCTCTCGAATTAGTTTCTCCAATCTGTCAATCATTTTAATTTAAAGGGTTTTAAAGGTGTAATTATACAATAAATTAATTTCTAAATCATTCTTTTTCAGTATTATGAAGTAGAAGAGATTGGTATTATGTAAAATAGAAATATAGATTATTATGGTGCTAGAATTTCTGATCTATATGCAAATAGTAAATGAAATTTAATGAATTAATAGAAAAATCGAAACACAATAAGAATACATAATGGATAAAGTTAGAATTTCCAGATCAACAATATTATAGAAAGTTCAAGACAATTTTTTTTGCGCTGGATAAAATCCTGGAAAATACCAAATTTATCCGGATGAATTATTAGTTGATAATGTTGTTGATCATTATGAATTAAATTTTGCCGTATTTGAAAAATATATTGTAAAATAATTTTTTACGAGAATCTCAGCAAACAGGAATTATTATGATATTTTTTAAAGGACGCATCATAGGCTATAAATTAAGTTTTATAGAATTTGGAAATTTAGCTGATAATCTTGTCGAATAGTTGAATAGAATTTTGCCGTATTTGAAAAGTAATTTCCAAAATAATATTTTATGAGAATCTCAGCAAACGGGACAATGGTAGAATATTGAAATTTTAGTTTCTACATGTTTGTAATATTCAGAAATAAGTTATCGTTAACGAGGACAGAGCAATTGATAAGAAAACCAAGAAAGGCTTTAAAAACCACACAATTAGCGATTATTTGCCGTATACTATTTGAACTATAATTTATAGTATGAAAAGCTTGTTTTTTCGGAAGTGTTTTTTATCTTTGTCATATGATTTTATCAATAAGAGCCAAGGTATTCCACTACCGTTTGAGGCTCTTTTTTTTATGGGTTAATGTTTGTTTTGACGTTATTTTTTATACTCCAGATCCAGGATCTTTATTAATTTTAACGTTAAAAGGTTGTTCCTGGAAAAAGATCCGGTTGTCATTTTAACGTTATACGTTCGAGCGGGTTAGGCTACGCCAGTTAACGAATTAATAATTTAACCTAGAAATTTAGTTCTGCTTTATCTCTTGTAATATATCCGATTTTTGGACCACAAGAACCATCATCTAATTTTTGATAGATTTTTAAATAACGAAAAGCTTCTTTACTTCTCCAATAATAGCAGAGATATTGTAAAGAAGCTTCTTTAAATTTGAACCAACACGAGTTAGTGCCGTTCGCAAGTATATGCGAAAAAGTGACTTTAAGTAAGCCGTTTTTTAGTTTTTTAGACATGCTATGTATGATTTTATCAGCAAGAGACTATTCCACTAGTCATTTTACATCTTGCAGAAGTTTGAGCAAATATACATATTATTCTTATTTAAAATGTTAATTTTTTAGTTTGTAAATCCTCCCCTACCCGAGTGGGAGAGGGGAGAACTTTTTTTATTCAGCCGGATAATGCTCCAAAGCATTACTAAATAACTCTCTATCCGGATCATATAACTTAACCCAATAACGGGTATCAGGTGGTATATCTGCTCTATTATAAAATCTTTGGATTGGTGTAAAAGCAGGAATTAGAGTGTAAGTGCCATTTTCTGTAGGAGACCAATACACCTGTACACCCGCAGGATAGAACCACTCACACCAACTTGTAAACATTCTATCTAACACTAAAGGAGCACTTGTATCAATCTCACATAAAGGATTTAGATAAGTATTCTGTTTACGAAAATCATAATCTTTTAAAAGTTCCGTATCGGTAAACTCTGATGATATTATTAAACGCTCAATATCAGTAAAATCAATACATTTATGAGGTTCTTTAATAAAATTTATGCCTTTACGAAGATTGCAAAAAACAAGATCTTCCGGAATCAAAATAGGAGCATCTAAAGTGCTTGCTTTGATCGTTCCTAACTGATAATTTCTATTTAAGTAGTATAATGTATACATAAATTATTTATTTAAAATTAAAGCCAATTATAGCCTTTTGATTTGTAAAAACGTGCCATTTCATCATATTGAGACTTAGAAAGATACTTCAAAATATCATTGCGAAGATTCTTCGATTTTGTAGCAGTCTTATAATAAATCTCCTCTAAAATCGGAAACGTACCAATATGCTTTTTAAGCACAGACATTGCTGTCTTTTCATCCTCAGTCCAAGCGCTAATATTATAAAGATCAATCGAACCGCCCAGAAGAACATGATTGTCGTCAACATTTGTACCGAATGCCTTTGCAATCTTAAAAGCAGAAGCCGTAATAGCATCAATAGTTTTCTGATTGATAGTAGGATATTTCTTTTTGATATCCTGAACTTTCTGTTTTGTTAGTACAGGATCTGCCTTTGCATTTTGATTTGCATTTTCGATTTTCTCAGCTTCTAAATTAGTGTCTCTGACACTTGCAATAGTCCTTTTTAAATACTTGTAAGCGTACGGAAATACAAGGAAAAGAACGATTAAAAAAATCCCGTACTTCTTAAAGAACGGGATTATTGCGGTATTTAAGAAGCTAGGTTTATTGTTCCTAGTATTTCTCATTATTTCTGATTTTGTTTAATTTTTGTGTAAATGAAATAAGCTAATAGCCCGCCTGCAACGATCAAAATCGCCTTAGTGTTATTCTGCCAAAATTCTTTCAATTTCTCCATTTTCTTTGATTTTTTAAATTGTTATTGTTACGTATGAATAAAAAAAAAGCCCGATTGTTATTAAAGCAGGGATTATGTACTGCTTTGCTAATAAAAATTTGTCAATTGTGACTTTTAGTTTTGCTGTTGATACATCACCAAGCATGGTTAACGCTTTAGCGATATCAGAATCTTTTACTTCAGTATGTGCCTTTCCGAGCTCAACTTTAAGTATTGCTCGCGATAGCTTAAGAAGAAAGGCGGAATTAATTTCCGTAAGCCTTTGAGTAGGAGAGACCCCCAGTGTATTAGCCACAGACGCAATATAAGCATCTGTATTGTTCTCAGTTCTCGGTGCATATTCTGAAATTAAAGATTTGACTGTGTTTTTACCTTTATTAATGTCATTTATCAAGTCTTTAAGCATTGCTCTAATACCAAAATGAACATTTTCAAATTGTTCGAATTTTTCATCAGTACTTTGCGAATAAGGGATTTTCCCCTGCCACGCATTATTTGTTCTGATTAGATTGCCCGGATTATTATTTCGCAGACCTCTTACGCTGTGATTATTCAGAAACGACTTCGACATCTTTTTCGATTTTTTTCGGCTCTTTATCCTCTGCAAGCTTCGCAAATTCATCGTGTGCATATTGAACGACTTTTACGGCTACTGCGATAAACGCACCATATTTTACAATAATTTTAAGAACGTTTGTAATTGTACTAAGACTTTTCATCCTCTTGTTTTTTTAATTGTTCGACTTCTTTGCGCTCTCTGCGCTCTTTTATTTTTTCAATAATTACCTCGGCTATTTCATGAATAATCAAAGGCAGTAATTTTGATAAAGCCCGAAGCATTACTTTCTGTAATTTCTCCCAAAATAACCTGTAACGCGCTTACCGCTTTTCGTAACACCGCTACCATTAGGAGTGATACACAAACCAAGTTCCTTTATTACAATTACCTGAGTTTTAACATTCATCAAAACATGATAAGTTTGATTTGATCCGACTGTATCATTAGTGATCGTACAGATCATTTTTTGATACTCCTTTTCTTGGTTACCGGACTTACCCTGAGAATTTACAATCTCAAGACCTTTATTGCCTTGACCTGCATAAGGTGCAACCGTAGCTTTCATTAAACCTAATCGGGTTTTTCTCCAAGCATTTACGATCGTATTACCTTCAAAATTTCCATTTCTGATACGGCTGTAAACTGCTCCGCTTTTTTTATACGTTTGCTGTTGCTGTTGAGACTGAGAATTATTATTTTGTCTCTGATTTTGTACTGGGTAAAAATTACCATCACTACCTTTATAATACGTTTGTGCCATTGCTTAATGTATTAGTTGTTTTATAATTACGATTAAATCGCCTAACTTTTTTAAGAGAAGTATTACCGTGTCTATCAGGAAAATCAAACCGTAGAGACGATAATACTTTCTTTTGCTATCTTCTTCCTGAGACACGCTTACGACCAGAATTATTCTGATTGTTCTTTCTGATTAGATAAATTGCACCTAGTGCAGCTACAGCCAATAAAAGATGTTTCCAATGCTTTTTAAACCAAGCCATTATCGTAGAATCTGCAACTTCAGCGCCAACAGTCCCTAAACCTTGTTTAAACCCTGTTGATGCACCATCATAAGCACCTTCCGCAATTGACTTCGATAACATTCCTGCACCAGCACCGGCAATAGCACCTACAGAAGATCCTGCATATGTTAATGTCTGCTGTTGCAACTGTTGTGCTTTAGCTTCGGCAACTTGTCTATCGTATTCATTTTGTGCATTTTCGGCATCTTTTTTAGCCTGATGAGAAGCTTGTAGCCCCTCTGAAACATTTTGCAAAGTTCCCCCTACGAATGGAATAGCCCCCATAATTGGAGTAGCCACTTTTACGAGATTTTTGAACGAAACGTTTTTTTTAATGGCCTTGCCAATCTTTTTGAAAAACCCCATAATTACAAATGATTTCTTAAGATTAAATTGATTACAGAACCTTGTGCTTTTCTAATATTTACATTAGATACGGCCAATAAAGGCAACTGTATTTTGTCAGGGAAAGCACTTAGTACAGAAGCGTTTTTCTTCACATACGCTACAGGATCTGTACTTTTGCTCATTGCTTCCAATTCGTAAAGGCTGTATTTTACTACCTGACCATTTGCGAATGTGTAGTTGATCTCCTCAATAGTGCTGGATTTATCCAAGATCATGATATCATAACCAAACACATTGAAATCTTTGTTTGTATCCTCAGAACTCATTGATTTGTGTTCAAAAGAAAAAATTTGAGTGCTTGTTTCCGGTTCCTCAATACCGTTCAAGATGTACGTTTTAGTAGCATCAAGGTTGTTTAATGTAATTTTAATTACATCTTTTTCAAACAAGTGAATAGACCCCTCGTTGCAGATCTCGCAGACAGCAATTAAACCAAGATCACGAACAGAATCACTAATAATAGCGTCCTCTCCATAGGTGTTTGCTAAAATGAAATCTTTTAAGTTCATAGAACCTTTTGTAATCTCAAAGTTAGAGCCGTTCGCGCGCTCAACTTCTACACGAATAGTCTCATTTGTCAAACCCGCATATTCCAATGACGAAGCAACAATGATCGTCGAAATACTTTTAGTTAGCAAAATTGTACCAGTCGTTGTTTTACCTGTACCGTTGTAAATTTCCATTTGTATTTTTTTTTAATTATTAAATGATTACAAATCAAAATTGGATATAAAAAAACCCCGAAAATCGAGGTTTATTTACTTTTGGTCTTATTTGTGCTTTATTGTGCTTTTTTGGCATTAACTTTGAAATAAGAATAAACATGACATTTTAAGACCACTGAAATATCGTATTCCTGTTTTATATCTGATATAAAACTTTTGGCGGTGTTGACGTGAACGCCCATTAATGTTGCCAATTCTTTGGCTGTAACTACTTGTAATTGTTCCATGTTATAAGATTTTGGGTTGAATAGAGGAGGGGTGCAACCCTCCTTTGTTATTGAAATAAGTCTAATTGTCTAAGTGTTGTTTTACGGGTGTCTACGACAGGCGCAAAAATTTCCTTTTCAGTCAAATTCTGCTTTGGCAAATAAAATTTACAGGAATCATTTTTAAAAGTGACTTCGGTAAACTTTGTACATAAGCCGGCATCTTTAGTTTGGCGTTTATGTAAGAATTTCGAGTTATCAAAAGACATACAATTTTCACAGTTTTTCATCATAGTTTTTGGTTTAGCGATTTAACAAAAATGTTAATTGAATCCCGACTATCATTAGTCGGGATTTTGGGAAATCTTAAGACCGACAATTAAGCCGATTAAAACACAAATTATACATATCAAAATATCATTCATTTTTGTAAGAATTTGGTTAATTAAAATTAATTTACATAAGTTTTATTATGAATCACGTTATTTTTATTCCTGGAAAAGCAGATCCGGAAAACCTTTTAACGTTATTTTAGTCAGCTGCAGAAAAGATCCGGAACAACGTTTAACGTTATTCTTGCATAATCCAACTAAATAGATCTTTCAAATTATCCAATCTTCTTTCATAATGTGCCAAACTATGCTTGGTTTGAGATAATTCTTCTTTCAGTTTTTTTATTTCTTCCAACTTATCAAGGTAGTTTACGACAGAATACTCAACAGCTTTTGAATTAGTATTAATATCAAATTCTCTTTTAATTTTGTTTACTTGACTTTCAAATTCAGATGAAATGTTTCTTAAATCAATATTCATAATTTTTAGTTTTAAAGGTTAACACCAAGATTTTGCAGAAATTTATTACTGCGTTCATTATTTTGTATTTGAATGGTTAAATTTTTATCACGATTTGTTAGATCATCAATAAGCTTTTTTGCTTTAGATTTTGTTCGAGATCTTGACACAGGGCAATCAATCAAATAAGTAAAACCCAAAAGTTTTTCCTGATCAAAGCCTAATTTTATTAAGTTTTCGATATAAAACTGCATTGCAACATCCATAGGACTTAACTCTGCATTTACTTTTGATTTTACTTTTGATTCTATATAATGAGGAATTCCGCTTTTAGCGATTTTTGTTAGATCATCCTGACGCGCTTTTAATAGATCATAAAAAGTTTTGAAATCAGCTTTAAATCCTTGTTTACACAAAAATTCTTTATGCTTATGCGCTTTTATTGTAAACTCGTATCTCACAAGATTATCAATTACACTAGCTTTCATCGGCTCAAGATAAGCCTTATAAAAGGCGATACTTTTTGATAGTAATTCAAAGCCTTTATGATAAATTTTACAATATGGAGTTGTATTTGTTGCTTTTTCACGCTTATTAAAGTCTAAACCAAGATTATACGTTTTCTTTAAAGAATCTGAGTGCGATATATGATGTAGTAAAGGTTTTTTTCCAGAATTTGGATTGTGCATGATTAAACTAAAAGCAGTTTTCAAGCTTTTTAAATCAATAAGTTGATTGATGCAAATATCAATATCAGAGACAAGACCCTCTAAAAAGTCATGACGTGAGATGTAAAGCACGCCAAAACTATTTATATCATCAATAATAGTTCTGTAATTATCTGCGGAAATTCCTTCAAAATACTTTTCCTTAAGCATTTTTGCAGAAATTTGAAAAACAACATATTCATGCGCCAATTTTCTAGCATCTATAAACGCTTTAATGTAAAAACGATACGTAATACCGTTAATAATCTTTGTAAAAGGTTCAGCTTTACGAAAATTATCACCTAATTTTTGTTGTTCGTTACCATCATTATCCAACGTTTCAATATCCGGATAATACGCTATGTAGTCCGTAATCAAACGTTTATCGAGAATTTTTACTTTCTCAAGCTTTACGCGAACCTTTAACGAATCTATTAAACCAACGTTAAACATGCTAAAAGAATTAGAGTTAACAAATTGATTATCAAATATATACTAACGCTTTTGAACCATAATTTATATTATGTAAAATAGAAAATTTAAAGAAATGCTCTACTGTGATTCATTATCCTTGCGATATTTTAAACAAAGATTATTTTAAAGCTAAATAATCGATTCTCAGTTCTACTCTGTACAGATACTTTCCCAAATCAATAGCAATAACCAATTTAAATTGAACTTCAAAATTGTAATTAGCTGTTTTAAACGCTTTAAAATCGCTATATTTAAGATTTCTTTAAAATAATTATATTCTGCATGGGATGCTTTCATTCTAAGACATAATTTTCTTATTTTTACATTCGATACTTTAAAAAAACTATCAATCGTATGAATACAATTGCTGAGCATATTGCAGATTTTTTAAAAGAATACCCGCCATTTGATAATTTAACTTTTCAGGAATTATCGGATATCGCAACGAATATTCGTGTTATTAATTTAGAAAAACATGCCGTATTATTTCAAAACAATGACCTGCTTCATGACAGCTTTTATGTTGTGGCTTCAGGTGTTGTGAATCTGACCACAATTGCAGATGCTGAGGAAACCATTATTAATAAATGTCATGAAGGTGATATTTTTGGATTACGCCCGTTTTTTGCCAAGAATAACTATATGATGACGGCTAAAGCTCGTGAAGAAAGTATTATTTATGCTATTCCAATCGCAGTTTTCAGACCATTTGTTGCCAATAATTCAGACGTTTTGAATTTTCTATTGGAGAGTTTTGCAGTAAACTCAAGACATGCAAAGGACAATGTAAACTCTAACGGGAAATTGATTTCTGACACTGCTTTTTATGTAGATCAGCAGTCAGAAATGCAGTACATTCAATCTTTGGCCTATAATAATTCGCCTTTAACAACTGAATCCAACCAGATTATCAAAGATGTTGCTATTTTAATGACTGAATCTATGGTTGATAATGTTGTGATCTGTGAAAAAAACAATCCAATTGGTATTGTAACCAATGCCGATTTATCTTCAAAAATTGCTACGGGCCGCTATCCTATCACTGAAACGATTGATAAGATTATGTCTTCGCCAGTAGTTACGGTTATTGAAAATGTTTCTTTGGCCGAAGCACAATTACTCATGTTGAAACACAACGTTACTCATTTATGTGTTACCAAAGACGGTACAAGTAAATCTGCTGTAAAAGGAATTATTTCTGAGCATGATTTAATTGTGGCTCAGGCTAGTAACCCTGGTGTTTTGATTAAAGAAGTTAAGCGTTCTCAGTTACCAAAAGATCTAAAACAAATACGCGATCGTTTGTCTGATTTAATTCAGAATTCGATTCAGAAAAATATTCCAATTTCGCACGTTAGTAATATTGCAAGCGAAATTAATTTAGCTATCATTAAGCGTGCTGTAGAGCTGTCTATTTTGGATTTGGGCTCCCCTCCTGCTCGTTTTGCATGGTTAAGCATTGGTAGTCAGGGGCGTAAGGAGCAGCTTCTCCTTACGGACCAGGATAGTATCCTGATTTTTGAGGACGTAGCACCGGACAAGTACAGAGAGGTAAAAGATTACTTTTTAAGGCTGGCCAAAAGAACCACTTCGATCTTAGAAAAAGTAGGTTATGAACTTTGTCCAAACGGGCATATGGGAAGTAATATGCTTTGGTGTAAATCATTGACTGACTGGACGAAACAATACAACAGCTGGATGAATACTCCAGGTGAAAACAGTAATGATTTGAGCAGTATTTTCTTTGATTATGAGATTGTTTTTGGAGAACCAAAAATTGAAGAAGTGATCGAGAACGTGATCTTTAAAAATGCGGTAAACAATACGTTGTTTTTTGATTTTTTAGGGAATGATGCCCTAAAACGCAATTCTCCATTAAGCTTTTTCAAAAAGTTTATTGTTGAAGAAGAAGGACCACACAAAACAAAATTTGACATTAAAACCCGTGCGTTAATGCCTTTAATTGATTCGGCTCGTTTGCTGATTTTAAATGCTAACATCAAGGGAATTAAAAATACTTATTTGAGATTTAAACAATTAGCGATTACAGATTCTAAAAATGCGGAGATCTATTTAAGCTGTGCTGAAGCTTTTCTGACTTTGTCTAAATTTAGAACTGTTGAAGGTTTGAAAAATGACGACTCCGGACAATATATTAATTTGAGGGAAATGTCGAAAACAGACAAAGAAAAGTTAAAAAATGCCTTAACCCCAATGAAAGACCTTGAGGAATTAATTAAGAGTAAATTTCAACTTACACAATTCTCATAAGTATGCTAGACTGGATTAAAAATATCAATAAAGAGTATCCTGATTTTTGGAAGGAATACTTAACGAAATTTGAAGTTAAACCTAACAGATTTGTGGTGTTGTCCACTGAAACTTCAGGTTTGAATCCGAATAAAGATGTTATTTTGTCTTTAGGTGCATTCTCGGTTACGGATGATAGTATTGTGATTAAAGACAATTTTGAAGCTGTTTTGCTGCAGTACAAATTTTTGCAGGATAACGGACTCTCTAATGAGTTCATCATCGAAAGCAAAATGATGAAGATGCCGGAACCTGATGCTATAGAAGCTTTTATTAATTTTATAGGAAACTCAGTTTTGGTTGGGCATCATATTAACTTCGATATAGAAATGCTGAATGCCGCATTGGAACGTTTGGATTGTGGAAGATTGAAAAATGAAGCGCTGGATATCGATATGATGTACCGAAAATTAATGGACATTAATGACAAACAATTTTCTCTGGACGATTTAAGTGAAATTTTTAAAATTCCGAAAAGTGATAGAAATTCATCTGCGGAAGATGCTTATAAAATTGGATTATTGTTTCTAAAACTGAAATCGAGATTAGGAATTAAATAGCCTGTTTGCTTCACCATAAATGATTGTTTGAGTAAAACAGATTTAAATTTTGTTTTATAAATGTTGGATAATGAGTGAAATGAATCAAAATATATTAAAAAGAAGTAAGGAAATCACGGAAAAGTATTTCCTTTTTTTGGATAAACATATTGCAGACGTCCTTTTAGGAAATGGCACTGACTTTATGGAAATCAACCAGATAGCAAGTGAATTATTTGTTTCTCATAAACATTTGACTGATACGGTTCAAAAAGAAACCGGAAACCACCCTTGTTATTTTTACGATTTAAAAATTATCGAAGAAGCAAAAAAAATGCTTGCCCACACTAATAAATCTGTTTCTGAAATTGCCAGAATACTAACCTACGATCCATCAAATTTTTCTAAATTCTTCAAAAAGTTTGTTGGACAGACACCGGGACAGTTCAGAGCGGAAAATCAAAAATAAAATTCCCGAAAAGTTCACCATGAATTAAAGGAGCTGTTTTGTCATCTTTACGTTATTAATTTAAAATTAGATACAATGGCAAGAAACAATTTGAAAGGGAAAGTGGTTCTAATTGCAGGTGGTGCAAAAAACTTAGGAGGTTTGTTAAGTCGTAATTTTTCAGCTAAAGGCGCAAAAGTTGTCATTCATTACAACAGCGAAAGCACAAAGGCAGATGCGGAAAAGACTTTGGCCGCTATTGAAAATGCCGGAGGAGAAGCATTTTTGTTTCAGGCCGATCTCACTGAGGTAAAGAATATTGCAAAGTTGTTCGATGCTGCAATTGCTAAATTCGGTGGTGTTGATATAGCTATTAATACCGTTGGTAAAGTTTTGAAAAAACCTTTTGCTGAAACAACTGAGGAAGAATACGACAGTATGAGCGATATTAATTCTAAAGTGGCATACTTTTTTATTCAGGAAGCAGGTAAGAAATTGAACAACAATGGTAAAATTAACACAATTGTTACTTCACTACTGGCAGCATTTACAGGATATTATTCTACTTATGCAGGAGCAAAAGCTCCGGTAGAACATTTTACAAGAGCGGCTTCAAAAGAATTTGGCTCACGAGGTATTTCTGTTACAGCTGTTGCTCCAGGACCTATGGATACACCATTTTTCTACGGCCAGGAAAGTGCTGATGCCGTCGCTTATCACAAGCAGGCCTCGGATCTGGGAGGACTTACGGACATCAAAGACATTGCTCCTTTGGTGGAGTTTTTGGTAACCGATGGCTGGTGGGTAACCGGGCAAACTATTTTTGCAAATGGGGGTTATACTACGAGATAACAACAAAAAAAAGCTGATTCAAATTGAATCAGCTTCTTTTTATATGTATTTGTTCTGAAAATGCTAAATTTTACCTTTTGTAATTTCTTCAACAATTTCAGGGTTTAGCAAAGTTGAAGTATCTCCAAAGTTAGAAAAATCTCCTTCTGCTATTTTACGTAGAATTCTACGCATAATTTTTCCTGAACGTGTTTTAGGCAATCCTGAAACAAACTGAATTTTATCCAATTTTGCAATTGGTCCGATGTGATCAGAAATATATTGATTGATCTCACGGCTAAGATTAGATCGGTCTCTAACTTCTCCGGTTTCTTTTAAGATTACAAAACCATATAAGGCATTTCCTTTAATATCATGTGGGAATCCAACGATAGCAGATTCAGCTACAGCAGGATGTTCGTTAATTGCATCTTCAATAGGAGCTGTTCCTAAATTATGACCGGATACGATTACAACATCATCTACTCTACCAGTAATTCTGTAGTACCCTACTTCGTCTCTTAAGGCACCGTCTCCTGTAAAATATTTTCCAGGGAAAGCAGAGAAGTAAGTGTCTTTGTAACGTTGGTGATCTCCCCAGATTGTTCTGGCGATTCCCGGCCATGGAAATTTAATACATAAACTTCCAACAACCTGATTTCCTTCAATTTCATTACGTTTCTCATCCATCAAAACAGGCTGTATTCCTGGTAATGGTAAAGTCGCATAAGTTGGTTTTGTTGGGGTTACAAAGGCAATTGGCGAAATCATGATTCCACCGGTTTCCGTCTGCCACCAGGTATCTACAACCGGACATCTTTTGTCTCCAACGTGGTCGTTGAACCAGTGCCAGGCTTCTTCGTTGATTGGTTCTCCAACTGATCCAATTACTTTAAGTGATTTTAGAGGATATTTTTGGATATAATCTAAACTTTCTTTTGCAAGCGAACGAATCGCTGTTGGTGCAGTGTAGAATTGTGTAATTTTATGTTTTTCAATAATATCCCAGAAACGGCTAAAGTCAGGATAAGAAGGAACTCCTTCAAAAATTACGGTTGTTCCTCCATTTAATAAAGGTCCGTATAAAATATAAGAGTGACCAGTAATCCAACCGATATCAGCAGTACACCAGAAAATATCATTTTCTTCGTGGTTGAAAACATTCTTAAAGGTATAAGCAGTATAAACCATGTATCCGGCTGTGGTATGTACCATTCCTTTTGGTTTACCTGTTGAGCCTGATGTGTACAGAATGAATAATGGATCTTCAGCATCCATTATTTCCGCAACACTATTGTCTAAGGCTTTATCTAATAGAGGCTGTAACCATTCGTCACGGCCCTCTTTCATTTTGATTTCGTTATGGGTTCTTTTTACCACTAAAACTTTAGTAACAGACGGACAAGTTTCTAGTGCCTCATCAACAATGCCTTTAAGATCAATGTTCTTATTACCTCTGTATCCTCCATCAGAAGTAATAACCATTTTACATTCGGAATCAATTATTCTGGCAGAAACAGCTGAAGCTGAAAATCCTGCAAAAACAACAGAATGAATAGCTCCGATTCTGGCACAGGCCAATACAGCAACTGCCAATTCCGGAATCATTGGTAAATAAATACAAATTCGGTCTCCTTTACGTACGCCTTGCTCACGCAAAACATTCGCCATTTTTGAAACTCTTTCGTATAATTCGTTATAGGTTATATGTAAAGCGCTTTCTGAAGGATCATTCGGTTCGAAGATGATAGCCGTTTTTTCTCCTCTTTTGCTTAAATGTCTGTCGATGCAATTTTTGGTAATGTTAACTTTCGCTTCGGTAAACCATTTTACTTCCGCATCAGCCATATTAAAATCAACTACTTTTTCCCATTGCTGGTACCAGGTAAAATTTTCCTCAGCTATTTTTCCCCAAAACTTTCTAGGTTCTCTTATTGACTTATTGTAATGTTTAAAATACTGTTCTAAATTTTCAATTTTATAATAACTCATACGTTTTTAGAATTTTTTTTTTATAAATGTATTAAATATCAGTCTATTCTTAAAATTATTTAATTCATAAATAACAGGAAAAAAAAACAGATATTGAAAAAAATATTGCTTTTTAATAGGTATAATATAAAAAATGGCTTTTTGATGGAAAAAGGTGTATTTGCAAAAAAGGCACGATAAATGAATACCATGCCTTTTTAATTTTAACAATTTCAATAACAATTAATTTTATAATTCTGTATTAGAATGTTCTGCACTATTTTTGAAAATAGAAGCAACTTTATTAATTAAAATGAAACTTCAACAAGTACATTTATTGCTAAATATACCCCCTTCATTAGGGATTAGCTTCACTTAACTTACAGACTTACTTTCAGAAGTTAAGTGAATGCAATTTGCATCTATATCCATTTTTCTTAATAAGTGCTTACTAATTCAAAAATATTACATCAAACGGAGATACAGAGCAGATTCCACAACCGTATGTGTGGTAATTCCCAATTTATTATCCAATTTTTTTCATTGCTGTCATTGATTCTCTCAACCATGCTCCTACTTCTTCAATAGGGTGTTGACGAACTTCTCTGTTTACAGCAATTAAAGTAGCATTGTCAACTCCATTTGAAGTAGAGAATGGCTTACCTATTACATTTGTTTCAACTGTTTTCATAAATTCTGTTAACAACGGCTTGCAGGCATGGTCAAATAAATAACAGCCATATTCAGCAGTATCCGAGATCACACGGTTCATTTCAAATAATTTTTTTCTTGCAATCGTGTTTGCAATCAAAGGTAATTCATGTAATGATTCATAATAAGCTGATTCTTCGATAATTCCTGCCTCTGTCATGGTTTCAAAAGCCAATTCTACACCCGCTTTTACCATTGCAATCATCAATACTCCGTTATCAAAATATTCTTGCTCTGAAATTGGAGCTTCTTGCGGAGCTGTTTTTTCAAAATTAGTTTCGCCTGTTGCAGCTCTCCATTTTAGTAAGTTTACATCATCATTTGCCCAGTCGATCATCATCGTTCTGGAGAATTCTCCTGAGATAATGTCATCCTGATGTTTTTGGAATAACGGTCTCATGATGTCTTTTAATTCTTCAGCAATTTCATAAGCCTCAATTTTTGCAGGATTTGAAAGACGGTCCATCATATTGGTGATACCTCCATGTTTCAAAGCTTCAGTGATAGTTTCCCATCCGTACTGAATCAATTTTGAAGCGTAGGCTTTGTCGATTCCTTTCTCCACCATTTTATCGAAACATAAAATAGAACCGGTTTGTAATAATCCGCAAAGAATGGTTTGTTCTCCCATTAAATCTGATTTTACTTCGGCTACGAATGACGATTTTAGAACTCCTGCTTTATGTCCTCCGGTGGCTACAGCATAAGCTTTTGCCTGATCTAAACCAAAACCGTTTGGATCATTTTCCGGGTGAACAGCGATAAGCGTCGGAACACCGAATCCTCTTTTGTATTCTTCACGAACCTCAGAGCCCGGACATTTTGGTGCACACATAATTACAGTGATGTCTTTACGAATTTGCATACCCTCTTCCACAATATTAAATCCGTGAGAATAGGATAATGTTGCTCCGTTTTTCATTAAAGGCATGATGGCAGTAACTACAGCAGTATGTTGTTTATCAGGAGTTAAGTTGCAAACTAAGTCGGCAGTTGGGATTAATTCTTCATAAGTACCTACTTTAAATCCGTTTTCAGTGGCATTTTTATAAGATGCTCTTTTCTCTGCAATTGCATCTGCACGCAACGCGTATGAAATGTCTAAACCGGAATCTCTCATGTTCAAACCCTGATTCAGACCTTGTGCTCCACAGCCTACAATGACAACCTTTTTTCCTGCTAATGCTGAAATCCCATCTGCAAATTCTGATTGTTCCATAAATTCGCAAACTCCTAATTGTTCTAATTGTAATCTAAGTGGTAATGTGTTGAAATAATTTGCCATTTTGTTTAAAAATATTTAATGAATGTTGTATTTAATAATTGGTTAATAGATGAAATAATACTATTTGAATGTTTCTAACATCGTTGAAATTTCCATTTTTTGCTTTGAAACCGATATTCTTCCTGAGCGAACAAACTGCATGATACCATAAGGTTTGAATTTAGCGTACAATTCTTCGATTTCAGAACGTCTCCCCGATTTAGAAATCACAAAGAAATCGCGGGAAACCGTGACAATAGTAGATTGACTGTCCTTGATGATATTCTGAATTTGCTTTTCATCGAACAGCAAACTTGAAGCAATTTTAAATAAAGCGTTTTCAAGATAAATGGTTTCTTCATCTGTATGATAAAATGCTTTTATAACTTCAATTTGTTTTTCGATTTGTCCCACAATATTTTGTACCCATTTCTCTGTTGTTTCCACAACAATAATGAATCTGGAAACATTCTCTATTTCTGATTCAGAAACGTTTAGGCTTAATATATTAATGTGACGTTTTAAGAATATCCCTGATATCCTGTTTAACAATCCCACATTATTTTCTGAGTATACCGATATGGTAAATGTTCTGTTTTCCATTTGTTTTTAGTTTTATTTGTTTCAGGTTTCAGGTTTCACGTTTTACAACTTGAAACTCAAAAAAACTGAAACATGAAACTTTAATTTTAGCTTAATCTAATTTCAGAAACACAGGCTCCCGTTGGAATCATTGGGAATACGTTGTTTTCTTTTTCCACCATAATTTCTAAGAAGTAAGATTCTTTTGAAGCCAGCATTTCGGCAACAGCTGCATCCAGATCTTCCCTTTGAGTTACTTTTTTAGATTTAATATGATACCCTTCTGCTATCGCTACAAAATTTGGATTGATCATTTTAGTTGAAGCATATCTGTTATCAAAAAACAGTTCCTGCCATTGACGTACCATTCCTAAAAATTCATTGTTTAAGATGACAATTTTAACCGGTACCTGAGTCTGAAAAATAGTTCCCAATTCCTGTATGTTCATTTGAAAACCACCGTCACCAATAATAGCCACTACTTCACGATCCGGTTTCCCCATTTTAGCTCCGATGGCTGCAGGTAAAGCAAATCCCATTGTTCCTAATCCACCTGAGGTAATGTTACTTTTGGTAGAATTGAATTTGGCATAACGGCAGGCAAACATTTGATGCTGACCAACATCTGAAACGATAATAGCATCCCCTTTTGAGTGTTTGTTTATCATTTCTATGGTTTCACCCATGGAAATTCCTTTATTATTGGTTGGATTTAATTCTTCTTTTATAACGGAATCGTACTCTATTTTCTTTAGTTCTTTGAATTCGTTATGCCATAAATCATGTGATTTTGCATCGATTAATGGTAATAAAGCAGTTAAGGCTTCTTTTACATCTCCAAGAACAGCTATTTCTGTCTTTACGTTTTTATCAATTTCGGCCGGATCAATTTCGAAGTGAATTACTTTTGCCTGTTTCGCATAAGTACTCAACTTTCCGGTAACACGATCGTCAAAACGCATTCCGAATGCGATTAGAACATCACATTCGTTGGTTAATAAATTAGGGCCATAATTTCCGTGCATTCCTAACATTCCTACATTTAACGGATGATCTGTAGGCATAGCCGAAAGTCCTAAAATAGTCCATGCGGCAGGGATTCCTGATTTTTCAACTACTGCTTTAAACTCTTCCTCAGCCTGCCCAAGAATAATTCCCTGACCAAAAATGATAAAAGGTTTTTTAGCGCTATTGATTAAAGCGGCAGCTGCTGCTACTTTTTCCAGGTTTAGTTTCGGAACCGGAGTATAACTTCTGATTCCGGTACATTTTTCATAGCTAAAATCAAGCTGGTCAAACTGAGCATTTTTGGTGATGTCAATCAATACAGGTCCCGGACGTCCGGAGCGTGCAATGTAAAATGCTTTTGCTATAACTTCAGGAATTTCCGAAGCTTCGGTTACCTGATAATTCCATTTGGTTACAGGAGTTGAAATTCCGATAATATCAGTTTCCTGAAATGCATCAGATCCTAACAAATGCTTCCCTACCTGACCTGTGATACAAACCATTGGGGTTGAATCGATTTGAGCATCAGCAATTCCCGTAATTAAATTGGTTGCTCCCGGTCCTGAAGTAGCAATGGCCACTCCTACTTTTCCTGTAGCACGGGCATATCCCTGTGCAGCATGTGTAGCGCCCTGCTCGTGACGCACCAACACATGGTGTAACTGATCCTGGAATTTATATAATTCATCGTAAACCGGCATGATTGCTCCTCCCGGATAACCGTAAAGTAAGTCTACTCCTTCTGCTAACAAACATCTTATAACGGCTTCTGCCCCTGATATTTTCATAGTATATTTTTTTTCAAAAATCAATATCAAAAATCAAAATCAAAATTCAATGGCAATGTGAAGTATCAATTTAAACTGATCTTTTTCTGTTCTTAATTGCTATTGCTTTTTTTAATATTGTTATTGATATTGTCATTGATATTGTTATTAAAATTATTATTTATCGGTAACGCAACCTGTTGAAGCGCTTGAGACTGATCTGGCGTATTTCAGTAAAACTCCTCTGTCAACTTTTAAAGGAGGCTGAATCCAGCTCTCTTTACGAGCTTTAAATTCTTCGTCGGAAATTTTGAGGTTGATTGTGTTTTTTACAGCATCAATAGCAATCAAATCGCCATCTTTTACGAGTGCAATACCACCGCCATCATAAGCCTCTGGTGTAATGTGTCCTACCACAAAGCCATGTGAACCTCCGGAAAACCTGCCGTCTGTAATAAGAGCACAGCTGCTTCCTAATCCCGCTCCAATAATGGCTGATGTAGGTTTTAGCATTTCAGGCATTCCCGGACCACCTTTTGGTCCACAATACCTGATGACGACTACATTACCGGGTTTAATTTTTCCGGCTTCAAGGCCTGGAATTACTTCAAATTCACCTTCAAAGACTACTGCCGGGCCTTCAAAGTATTCTCCTTCTTTTCCGCTGATTTTGGCAACAGCTCCTTCAGAAGCAAGATTTCCGTATAAAACCTGAATGTTTCCGGTAGGTTTTAAAGCTTTTTGTATTTCATGAATTACTTCTTGTCCGTCTTGTAAATCGGGAGTAGAAGCTAAGTTCTCAGCCACTGTTTTTCCGGTTACAGTTAAGCAATCTCCATGAATTAGTCCTACTTTGAGCAAGTATTTCATTACTGACGGAATACCTCCAACGGCATGAATATCTTCCATCATGTACTTACCACTTGGTTTCATATCAGCAAGTACAGGAGTTCTGTCGTTTATTGCCTGAAAATCATCAAGTGTAATTTCAATACCAACGGCATGTGCCATAGCGATCAAATGCATTACTGCGTTGGTTGAACCTCCTAAAACGGCTACAATTGTAATAGCATTTTCAAAGGCCTTACGAGTCATAATGTCTCTTGGCTTAATATCTTTTTCCAATAATGTTCTAATGGCTTTACCGGCTGCAAGACATTCGTCTCTTTTTTCCTGACTTAAAGCAGGATTTGACGAACTGTACGGTAAACTCATTCCCAACGCTTCAATCGCTGAAGACATAGTGTTTGCGGTATACATTCCACCACAGGCACCAGCTCCCGGACAAGCATTTTGAATAACACCTTTAAAATCATCCGGAGTAATTTCATTTTTAACTTTTTTTCCTAAAGCTTCAAAAGCTGAAACAATATTCAGTGTTTCTCCTTTCCATTTTCCGGAATGGATAGATCCTCCGTACACCATCAAAGACGGGCGATTCAAACGTCCCATAGCGATCAAAGCACCCGGCATATTTTTATCGCAGCCCGGAATTGCAATGATACTGTCGTACCATTGTGCTCCTGCAACTGTTTCGATAGAATCGGCAATTACATCTCTGGAAACTAAGGAATATCGCATTCCCTCTGTACCGTTTGAAATTCCGTCACTTACACCAATGGTATTAAAAATAAGTCCGACCAGATTTGCATCCCAAACACCCTTTTTAACGTCTTTTGCTAAATCATTGAGGTGCATGTTGCAGGTGTTACCATCATAACCCATGCTCACAATACCTACTTGTGCTTTTTTCAAATCTTCTTCAGTTAAACCAATACCGTACAACATGGCTTGCGCTGCTGGTTGTGTTTGATCTTGAGTGATGGTTTTGCTGTACTTATTTAATTCCATTATTGTGTTATTTGTTAATTTTAATTCAAAAAAAAACCTTCCAGTATTTGGAAGGTTTATAATATAGTTTTTCAATTATATTTATACCATTCCCCGTGCATATGTGATAATCACATTTACAATAATGACAGAAATAGTAATAATAATTGAGATTTGCATCTTTCTTTTTTTTAGTGAGACAAAAGTATGAAAACTTAAAGGACTAAAAAAATAAAATCTCAACATTTTACATACTTCTTGTTATTTATTCAACTTTTAACAAAAAATATTAAACAATTGTCGATTGTCCAATATGAACGTTGTCATTATTGAAATAGAGTAAATCGTCTTTACTGAAGATAAAATTAGATACAAAGTCCCCTACTTCGTTTGTACCGAACTTCGAATCCGGTTTTAAATCGACAGTTACTACTTTAAATTCGATTGCTTTTTCGACTGCTTTATAGATCATGGCAGCTTCTTTAAACAGACCAAAATGTTCTAATAACATTGCTGCTGATAAAATAGAAGCAATCGGATTGGCGATGTTTTTTCCTTTCGCCTGAGGGTATGAACCATGGATTGGCTCAAACAAAGCATTCTTCTCTCCTAGAGATGCTGAGGCTAATAAACCAATAGATCCCGTTATTACACTTGCTTCATCTGACAGTATATCTCCGAATAAATTTTCGGTCAAAATCACATCAAATTGTTTTGGATTTAAAATCAACTGCATGGCCGCGTTATCTACAAACAAAAAGTCTAAAGCCACATCAGGATAATTCTGGCTAACTTTCTGAACGACTTTTCTCCATAAACGGGAAGTTTCCAGAACATTGGCTTTATCTACCATCGTTAGTTTTTTACGTCGGTTTTGTGCCGATTTAAAAGCCAAATGTGCAATTCTGGTGATTTCTTCTTCTGAGTATTCGCATAAATCTGAAGCGTGTGTACCTTCCTCATTTAAGGTTTTAGCTCCAAAATATGCACCTCCTGTTAATTCTCTGAAAATAGTAAAATCAGCACCATCGATAATTTCTCTTTTTAACGGAGAAGCATCAATAAGTGATTTATAAGGCTTTATCGGGCGAATGTTAGCAAACAATCCCAGTTCCTTACGCAGTTTCAATAATCCTTGCTCCGGACGTACTTTTGCTGATGGATTATTATCGTATTTAGGATCTCCAATTGCTCCAAACAATACAGCATCTGTGTTTAAACAGAGATTTAATGTCTGTTCTGGTAAAGGATTTCCTGTTTTATCAATGGCAATGGCTCCCATGAGCGCCTCTTCAAAAACAAATTCATGATTGTACACCTCACCAATAGCATGTAAAGCTTTCTTGGCTTGTAAAATTACCTCTGGTCCAATCCCGTCTCCTGGTAAAACTGCTATTTTCAAATTCATAACGTCTCGTTCTTTATGTATTTAAATCCTTTTGTATTTGTTCTCTAATTAGTTTCTGATTAATTCTCCCTGAATTTTTGCTGCTTCGATAATTTGATGAATATCAGTATCCAAAATTTCTTTTTTAATATCAGCGAACTTTAAAAATTCAACGTATACAATATCCAATTGTACTTTGGTAAGTTCGTAACCTACTTTTTTAGCACGGTAAGCCAATGCAGCTCTTCCGCTTCTTGCTGTCAATATAATAGAGGACTCATTTACTCCTACATCCAGCGGGTCCATGATTTCGTAAGTGGCTCTGTTTTTAATTACTCCGTCCTGATGAATTCCTGAACTGTGCGCAAAAGCATTGGCTCCTACGATAGCTTTATTTGGCTGTACAATCATTCCCATGCTTTCAGAAACTAAACGGCTCATTTCGTTTAATTCTTTAGTATTGATGTCTGTATATAGATTTAGGTATGGATGCTGTTTGAAGATCATTACTACTTCTTCTAAGGCTGTATTTCCGGCTCTTTCTCCAATACCATTTATAGTACATTCGATTTGTCTAGCTCCGTTGATGGCACCCGCGATTGAGTTTGCGGTAGCCATTCCTAAATCATTGTGACAGTGACAGGAAAGGGTTACGTTTTCAATTCCTTTTACATTCTCTTTTAGGTATTTGATTTTTGCTCCGTACTCTTCCGGTAAACAATAGCCTGTTGTGTCGGGAATATTTAATACTGTTGCTCCTGATTTAATTACTTCTTCGCAAACTTTTGCGAGAAAGGCATTATCGGTTCTTCCGGCATCTTCAGCATAGAATTCTACATCTTCTACATATGATTTGGCATGTGCTACAGCAAATTTTGCTCTTGCAATGATGTCTTCCGGTGTTGTGTTTAGCTTGTGGAGTATATGAGATTGAGAGGTTCCGATTCCAGTATGGATTCTAGGTTTCTTAGCATGCTTTAAGGCAGCTGCAGCAACATCAATGTCGTTTTTAACGGCTCTGGTTAATCCGCATACGGTTGCATTTTCTACAATTTTACAAATCTCAGAAACCGATAAAAAATCGCCTGGACTTGACACTGGAAAACCTGCTTCGATAATGTCAACTCCCATTTTATCAAGTCGTTCTGCGATAACTAATTTTTGTTTCGTATCTAACTTACATCCCGGGACCTGCTCTCCATCGCGCAAAGTGGTGTCAAAAATTTGAACTTTCTCTCTATTCATATTCATTTATTTAATGTAATTTCACATCTCGATAACAAATATATATTGTACTTTGCCGGCACGAAATTCATTTTAATGAAATTATACTGTTCATAAAACATTTTAAAGCAAGTTAATTAACTAAAAATCAATAAGTTATATTATTATATTTTACAATGGCTAACCATCAAAAAGATTTCTTATTTGTATTAATTAAATCACTTTCTAAATCCGAAAAAAGGCAGTTTAAGATTTTTGCAAGCCGTTTAGAAACGAGTTCGAATACTAAATTCATCGAATTATTTAACATTCTGGATAAGTCTGAAACTTATGATGAAAAGCTGATTCTTAAGAGCGGAATTATTAAAAAGGTTCAGCTATCTAATTTAAAATCATATTTATACAAACAGATTTTAGTGAGTATACGTTTGAATATTCCGAGCCAGAATATTCGTTATCAGCTGCGGGAACAAATTGATTTTGCTGTTATTCTATATAATAAAGGTTTGTACAAGCAGAGTTTGAAGATTCTGGACAAAACAAAACAACTGGCGCTTGAGAATGACGAAAAATATATGGCGTATGAGATTGTAGAATTCGAAAAACTAATCGAATCGCAATACATTACCCGAAGTATTCAAGGCCGCGCTGATGAATTGGTGATTCAGGCGAAAGAGTTGAATTATCGCAACACGATTTCAAGTAAATTATCTAATTTATCGCTGCAGTTGTACGGAATCATGCTGAAAACCGGCTACGTAAAAAGCGATGAAGAGTACAAATACATTGACGATTACTTCAATAAGCATATTTCAAAATTAGACGAAAGTAAGTTTGGTTTTCGGGAAAAATACTGGTTTTATAATGCTAATCTTTGGCGCAGTTTTCTGGTTCAGGACTTCTTAGCGAGTTATAAATATGCTTACAAATGGGTGAGATTGTTCTATGATAATCCGAATATGATTTATCTGAATCCGGTCTTTTTCTTAAAGGGAAATCATTATTTTCTGGAGTCATTGTATATGTTGAAATACAAGTCGAATTTCAAAAAGTATCTGACTCTTTTGGAAGAGACGATTGCTGATCCAAGGTTTCCGGTAAATGATAATATTGCATCGCTTTCTTTTCTGTATGTTTACAATAATAAGTTAAATCTGCACATACTGGAAGGTACTTTTGCTGAAAGTGAATATCTGATTCCGGAGATTCTTCAGAAAATAAAACTTCATAGCGAACATCTTGATGAGCATCACGAGATGTTGTTTTATTATAAAATTGCCTCTATTTATTTTGGTACTGAAAAGTACAATGAATCGATTAATTATTTAGATAAGATCATCAATAATAAAAATTTGTCGATGCGTGAAGATTTAATGTGTTTTGCGAGACTTTTATCACTGATTGCGCATTACGAATTGGGCAAAGATTATTATCTGGAAAATCATTTGAAGAACACGTATAAGTTTCTCTTAAAAATGAATGATTTACATGAAGTTCAGAAAGAGATTATCAAGTTTATGAGAAACCTGAATAACTTCTACCCTGCTGATATTAAGAAGGAATTTATCAAAATGAGGGCTCGTTTTATTGAACTGGAGAAAAATACTTATGAGAAAAGGGCCTTTTTATACCTTGATATTATTTCGTGGCTGGAAAGTAAAATCGACAACAGAAAAATAGCGGATATTATTAAAGAGAAGGCAAAATTGAATAGTCGATAGCAATTAGAAAATTAGATAATTAGAAAATGTGATGGTGGACTAATTATCTAAATTAAGATTTTAAAAAATTATAAACCCGACAGATTTTAAAAATCTGTCGGGTTTGTTTATAGCAACGGACCCGTTTAGTTTCGTTATTCTATAATATTAGAAGTCGTTACATAGAAATCTTTATCTACTTCTACTTTACGTGATTCATCAGTAGTTTTTTCTGATTGCCACTCGGTTGTTGGTTTTAACCATGTTTCAACACCATTTAATTTTACTCGTATTGGCATATCGAATTTAGAAACACAATTGGTCCAGTGGTAACCGAAAGTTCCATTTTTAAACATATACTCAAAAACCGGAATCTTGGTTGTGGTTAAATATTGAGCATATACTCTATTAAAATTAATTCCGGATTGTGTATTGATGTAATCCTCAATTTGCTTGCTGGTCACAGTTTGGTGATAAAAAGTCTTATTTAAACCTCTTAAAATGGATTTCCACTTGGCATCATCGTTTATAATCTGACGCATCATGTGCAGCATGTTGGCTCCTTTTGGATACATATCACCTGAACCTTCGTTGTTCACATCATAATGACCAATAATTGGTTTATCGTTCTGGATTCCTTTACGACATCCAATTACATACTCTGCCCCGGCATCTTTTCCGTAATAGTATTCCAGGAAAAGGCTTTCAGAATAATTAGTAAAGCTTTCGTGGATCCACATATCTGCGATGTCTTTGTAAGTAATATTGTTAGCAAACCATTCGTGGCCAGATTCATGGATGATGATAAAATCAAATTTCAATCCCCAGCCTGTTCCGCTTAAATCACGTCCTAAATAACCATTTTTATAACCATTTCCGTAAGTCACGCTGCTTTGATGTTCCATTCCTAAGTAAGGCACTTCAACCAGCTTATAACTGTCTTCGTAAAATGGGTAAGGTCCAAACCAGTTTTCAAAAGCTTTTAGCATTTTTGGCACGTCTTTGAATTGTTCTTTGGCCAAAGCAAGATTGTCTCTTAATACATAATAGTTACAATCTAAATCTCCTTTTTCACCTTTGTATACCTCTGAGAAATTAACATAATCTCCGATATTAATGTTTACACCATAGTTGTTGATTGGGTTTGAAACATACCAATTAAAGGTTTTAGTTCCATCTTTCTCTTTTTTGACGCTTTTTAATCTTCCGTTTGAAACTTCAGTAAGATCTCCGGGAACGTTTACACTAATCAACATGTTTTCGACTTCATCGTACATATGATCTTTGTTTGGCCACCAAACACTTGCTCCCAATCCCTGACAGGATGAAGCGATAAAATCTTTACCATTTTTGTCCTTTTTCCAGCTGATTCCTCCATCCCAGGGTGCCTTTACAGCTTCTCTTGGTTTTCCTGTAAAACTTACTACTACTTCTTTGGTATCGCCCACTTTTTGTTTTTCAGTCAGGGTAATGAAAAAAGCATTTCCATCTCTCTTAAACTGCAATTCTTTCCCATCCTGTGTAACTTTCGTAATCTGCATAGGTTCCTGCAAATCAATCTGCATTTTATCGTATGGAGTTAAAACAGTATAACGGATGGTATTAGAACCTGAAATTGTTCGCTCTTTTGGACTCACTTTTATGTCAAGATGATAGTATTTTAAATCCCACCAGGCTCTTTCTTTTGTGATGCTTCCGCGTAAAGTGTCCTGATGTGTAAAAATAGTTTCAGACTTATTTAGAAGTCCTTGTGCATTGGCAGTAAAGCCAAATAGAAAGGCGATACAAACGCCACTGAAGTATTTTTTCATATGAAACAGATATTTTCTTTTAATCGAAATTAAGAAGGCTTTTTGAGCCGTTTACACTTCAACAAATGTAAACATTCGAATCAAGTTTTAACTGATTTTATAGGGAGGATTCTAAAAATTAATGTTAAAAATCATTTATTCTTCTGTATTTTAGCAAATCAAATTCCTATACACGATTTATGAGAATTCTTAAAATTGCTATCCTGCTCTGTTTGATGTGCTCGATCACAACGTATTCGCAAAACATTTTTATTCCAAGAACTATTCAAAAAGTTACTATTGATGGTGATTTATCAGATTGGAAAGCTTCTTTTCTTGGGCCGTTTGTGATTCATGATTCGGGAAGAAAAGCAACTCAGGATACGTATGTTTCTTTTGCATGGGATAATGATAATCTGTATATAGCCTATCGTTCGATTGATTCTAAAATTATTGGAAAGGCGCAGCAAAAAGACACTGAAATTTTTAATACTGATGATTTGGTTGAAATTTTTATAGATCCGGACGGTAATGGCGAAAACTATCTCGAAATTGGAGTCAATGCCTACTCTTCTTATTATGATTTACTGCTTAAATGCATCTCACCAGCCTGTGGCGGATGGAATATGAGTATTGCATTTGATGCTTTGGGATTGGAAACGCAAAGCAAATTAACGAACGAAGGATTCGATACCGAAATTAAAATTCCTTTCTCAAGTCTGAACACGATTAAAAACGGTAATTTTTCAACACCAAAAGTGGGAACTAAATGGCGAGGAAATGCTTTTAGAATTGATTACGGTAATATCACTGAATATCTTGCTTTACAGGCTTATAAAAGTTCCAGATTTGGTTTTCATCAACCACAGGAATTTGCTGTTTTTGAGTTTGCGGAGTAACTGCCTGTTCATTTGTTTCAAGTTTCAGGTTACTGCACAGAACTTGAAACTTGAAACCTGAAACCTGTAACCTTTTTTACTTCTGACGTTTTTTCAGAACATCGACAACATCATTAAGCTGATAACCTTTGGCTTGTAATAAGATAAGATAGTGAAAAAGCAAATCAGCGCTTTCGCTAAGAAATAAATCATCATTATCATCTTTAGCTTCGATGACCACTTCAACAGCTTCTTCGCCTACTTTTTGAGCAATTTTGTTGATTCCTTTTTCGAATAGAGAAGCCACATAACTTTTTTCTGAATCAGCATTTTCTCTACGAGTTTTGATGGTGTTTTCTAAGGAGGAAAGAAAGCCGTAATTCTCTTTGTTTTCTTCCTGCCAGCAGGTGTCTGCTCCGGTGTGACAGGTTGGTCCAACAGGATTTGCCTGAATCAAAAGTGTATCTCCGTCGCAGTCATTTTTGATGCTTACCAGATTTAAAAAGTTACCACTCTCCTCACCTTTCGTCCAAAGTCTTTGTTTGGATCGACTGAAAAAAGTAACTTTTTGAGTTTCTATTGTTTTTTGAAGTGATTCTTCGTTCATATAGCCCAGCATCAGCACATTCTTGGTTTCTGCATCCTGAATGATTGCCGGAATTAACCCGTGTGCACTTTTTATATCTACGTTCATTGTGATTTTATATTTTTGAGTTCAGATTTTAGATTAATCTCCAGACCCAGATTATTGGAATTTGGAATTTAAAAATTGGAATTTCTTTAAATTCTAACTTCTATGTTGTTGTTTTTCAATTCTTGTTTTAAGGTTTTGATTTCGATTTCTTTAAAGTGAAATACGCTTGCGGCCAATGCTGCATCGGCTTTTCCTTCTTTAAATGAATCTACAAAATGCTGTATTGTACCGGCACCGCCTGAGGCAATTATCGGAATATTAACAAGTTCCGAAAGTTTAGCAAGTGCCTCATTCGCAAATCCGTTTTTAGTTCCGTCATTGTCCATCGAGGTAAATAGTATCTCTCCTGCTCCACGTGCTGCCACTTCAATTGCCCAATCGAATAAGTTAAGCTGGGTTGGGACTTTTCCTCCCACCAAATGTACAATCCATTGTCCGTTAATTTGTTTGGCATCTATAGCAACGACCACACACTGACTTCCGAATTTCTGAGCCAGATCATTAATCAACTGTGGATTTTTGACAGCCGAGGAATTGATCGAAACTTTATCAGCACCATTATTCAGTAAAATTTCAACATCTTCAACGCTTGAAATTCCACCACCGACAGTGAATGGAATATTAATTTTCTCCGCTACACTTCTTACCATATTTACAAGTGTTTTACGACGCTCTTCAGTGGCTGAAATATCCAGAAAAACCAATTCATCGGCACCTTCTGCGGAATAGATTTCTGCCAATTCAACCGGATCTCCCGCATCGCGAAGATCAACAAAGTTAACTCCTTTTACGGTTCTACCGTTTTTTATATCCAAACAGGGTATGATTCTTTTTGCTAACATTTCTTTAATGTGTTAATTGATGAGTGTGAGATGTGAGATGTAAAATGTAAAATGTGAATTGTAGATTGAATGTTCTTATATCTTACAAATAACATTTTGCATATCACATTTCACCTTTTACATTTTGCCAATAATATAATTTTCCAACTGTTTCAAAGAAATTCTTCCTTCATAAATCGCTTTTCCAATGATTGTTCCTTCACAACCAAGTTCGGCTAGTTTAGGTAATTCGTCGAAGGTTGAAATTCCTCCGGAGGCAATTAACTTAATCTGGACTCCGCTCGATTTGACATTACAATTTTCTAAAATTTTGCCATAAAGACTAAAACTTGGACCTTCCAGCATTCCATCCTTTGCAATATCGGTACAAATAACGTACTGAATGCCTTTGTTTTGATAGTCCTGAATGAACGGAATCAAATCTTCTTCGGAGTTTTCCAACCAGCCCGAAACGGCAATTTTTTCGTCTTTGGCGTCGGCACCCAGTATAATCTTCTCGGAACCATATTGAGAGATCCATTTTTGGAATATTTCTTTATTTTTTACGGCAATACTTCCACCTGTAATTTGGTTCGCTCCACTTTCAAAAGCAATTCTTAAATCATCATCTGATTTTAAACCCCCTCCAAAATCAATTTGCAGACTGGTTTGTGTCGCAATTTGCTCTAAGATTTTATAGTTGACAATTTTACTTGATTTGGCTCCGTCTAAATCGACTAAATGCAGATACTCAATGCCATGCGCTTCGAATGATTTTGCTACTTCCAGCGGATTTTCATTGTAAATTATTTTAGTATTGTAATCGCCTTTTGATAAGCGAACACATTTTCCGTCGATGATGTCTATGGCTGGTATTATTCTCATTTTGATTTGTGATTGTGGATTAACGATTTTCGATTTCTGATTTTTTTGATACTGATATTTCAAATTGGAATTTGGGATTTACGAAATTGGAATTTTTAGAAAATTATTAAGTATCTTTTCGCCGATATCACCACTCTTTTCTGGGTGAAATTGTGTTCCATAAAAATTATTCTTTTGTAATGCCGATGCGTATTCTACATCATAGTTTGTTGTTGCGATCGTATATTTGCAATTTGGTGCGTAGAAACTGTGAACCAAATACATAAATTCATTCTCGGCAATGTCTTTAAACAGATCCGATTTTAGATCGTAAATCTGATTCCACCCCATTTGCGGTACTTTTACATTAGACGAAAATTTTATGACATCTACGTCAAAAATCCCTAAACCTTTTGTGTTTCCTTCTTCCGTTGTATTACACATTAACTGCATACCAAGGCAGATTCCTAAAACGGGCTGTTTTAAGTTCGGAATCAAACGATCCAAACCGCTTTCTTTCAATTTTCCCATTGCTGAACTTGCTTCCCCTACTCCCGGAAAAATTACTTTGTCGGCTTTTTGAATTTCATCAGGATTATTGCTCAAAACAGCTTTAAAACCGAGTCTTTCTACTGCAAACATGATGCTTTGAATATTTCCTGCACCGTAGTTTATAATTACTATTTTCATTAATAAAAGCTTTATGCTGTAAGCCTTAAGCTCTAAGCTTATTGCCTATTGCTTATAGCTTATAGCGTTTTACAACATTCCTTTGGTCGAAGGCAAAATCATTTTCTCTGTATCTCTTTTCACGGCCACTTTTATCGCTTTTGCGAAAGCTTTAAAGATAGCCTCGATTTTGTGATGTTCGTTAGTTCCTTCAGCTTTGATGTTGATGTTTGCTTTTGCGCCATCTGAGAATGATTTAAAGAAGTGAAAAAACATTTCTGTTGGCATTTTACCTACCATTTCGCGTTTGAATTCAGTTTCCCAAACCAGCCAGTTCCTTCCACCAAAATCAATTGCGACCTGTGCCAGACAGTCGTCCATCGGAAGACAGAAACCATAACGCTCAATTCCCAGTTTGTTTCCAAGGGCTTTAGCGAAAACTTCTCCCAAGGCAATTGCAGTGTCTTCAATAGTGTGGTGTTCATCTACTTCCAAATCACCTTTGACCAATATTTCTAAATCCATTTGTCCGTGACGGGAAATTTGATCTAACATGTGGTCAAAAAAGGCAATTCCGGTTTCTATTTTACTTTTTCCGGTGCCATCCAGATTTAAATTGATAAAAATATCTGTTTCATTTGTTTTACGTGTAATCGAGGCCGAACGCCCTTCCAGTTTTAAAAACTCGTAGATCGTTTTCCATCTCATGGTTTGAAGAACAATAGTTTCATTTAATTCTTCACGTTTAGAAGAAATTTCATTGCTCCCAATTCCATCATTATCATTGATAAAAATAGCCTTCGCTCCCAGATTTTTAGCTAATTCAACATCGGTCAAACGATCTCCTAAAACAAAAGAATTTTCTAAATCATATTCGGGATTATTGATATATTGCGTCAGCATTCCCGTTCTTGGCTTTCTGGTTGGTGCATTATCCTCCGGAAAAGATCTGTCGATGAAAATAGCGTCAAATTTAATTCCTTCATTCTCAAAAGCTTTTAAGATGAAATTTTGTGTTGGCCAAAAAGTGTTTTCCGGAAAACTATCTGTTCCCAGGCCGTCCTGATTGGTAACCATTACCAATTCGTAATCTAACTCGTTGGCAATTTTAGCTAGGTATTGAAAGGCTTTTGGATAAAATTCTACTTTTTCTAAAGCATCTAATTGGTAATTTTCAGGTTCTAAAACAATCGTTCCGTCACGATCGATAAAAAGTACTTTTTTCATAGTTTGTTTTTTTATTCTGCCACAGATTAAAAAGATTATGATGATTTTTTGTTAGCCACGAATTACACAAATTTCACTAATTTAATTCGTTCAGGTTCGTGGCGAAAAGTTTTGTGGTTAAACTTTTACTTCAATAGTTTTAATTCTTTAATTAGAACAGCATTTTCTTCCGGAATCCCAATCGTCAAACGAAGGCAATTTTCGCATAAAGGCTGACTGGTTCTGTTTCGGATTACGATTCCTTTTTCAATTAACTGATCGTATCTTTTATTGGCATTATCAACTTTTACCAAAACAAAATTGGCTTCCGTTGGGTATACTTTTTCTACAAAACTGACCTCAAGTAAAACTATAATTAATTCTTCTCTTTGTTCAATTATTGAAGCTATTTCGTTCTCTATTTTTTCGGGGTCATTTAAACGATTTATGGCTCTTTGCTGGGTTAATTCATTTACATTATAAGGAGGTTTTATTTTATTCAGAACCGAAATCACAGCTTCGGAAGCATAGCAAATTCCTAATCGGATTCCGGCTAGTCCGTAGGCTTTTGAAAGCGTTTGCGTGATGATTAAATTTGGATATTCATCAAGTTCCGTCAGCCAGCTTTCCTTCTTTGAAAAGTCAATATAAGCTTCGTCAATGACTACCAGACCTTTAAAGTTTTGAAGCAATTTTACAACGCTCTCGTCTGAGAATGAATTTCCGGTAGGATTGTTTGGAGAGCATAAAAAGATAATTTTAGTCGAATCGTCAACAGCATCTAAAATTTGATCCACTTGTGGCTGAAAATCGGATGAAAGTAAAACTTCTCTGTTTTCGACTGCATTAATATCTGCCAGAACGCTGTACATTCCATAAGTTGGCGGAAGCGAAATAATATTATCTGTTTTAGGTTCACAGAACGCTCTGAAAAGTAAATCGAGAACTTCGTCACTTCCGTTTCCTAATAATATCTGACTTGGTTTTACCTTATTGTTCTTTGCTAAAATGGCTTTAACCGAAAGCTGCTGTGGGTCGGGATAACGATTTACTCCATTCTGAAATGGATTTTCATTCGCATCCAGAAAAATCATCTCGGCAATGTCAAAATCTTCAAACTCGTCACGTGCTGATGAATATGGCTTTAGAGATTTTACATTCTCTCTTGTTATGGTGTTTATATCGAATTTCATTTTTTTTGTTTTTTTCTAGAGTATAGAATAAAGAATAAAGAGAATAGACTTCTTGTCTCATTTGTGACTATTGTACTTTTACTATTATGCTTATTCTATATTCTTGACTCTATTCTCTTTCTTCTATTTTCTACACTCTTTCCTTCAAACTCTTTAATCGCAATGTAACGGCATTCTTGTGAGCCTGTAATCCTTCAGCTTCAGCCATAATTTCAATAGCGCTGCCAATTTTCTGAATTCCTTCTTTCGATATTTTCTGAAAGGTCATTGATTTTACAAAACTGTCCAGATTTACGCCACTGTAGTTTTTAGCATAACCGTTTGTTGGCAAAGTATGATTGGTTCCTGACGCATAGTCTCCTGCGCTTTCAGGGGTGTAATTACCTATAAATACAGAACCCGCGTTGATAATTCCGTTACAGTAGAAATCATCGTATTGCGAACAAATTATAAAGTGTTCCGGTCCATATTCGTTAATTAGATCTAAAGCGATCTGATCGTTTTCTACATAAATTAGCTTTGAATTTTCAATGGCTTTCTTAGCAATTGCTTTACGGGGAAGTTCTTCGATTTGAAATTGAATCTCCTTTTCAACGGCTTCAATCAATCTCTTGGAAGTAGAAACCAGAATCACCTGACTGTCTGTTCCGTGCTCTGCCTGAGAAAGTAGATCGGAGGCAACAAATGCCGGTACAGCAGTATCATCAGCAACGACCAATAATTCTGAGGGTCCTGCCGGCATATCGATGGCTACTCCAAATTGAGTGGCCAGTTGTTTTGCCACAGTTACAAACTGATTTCCCGGTCCGAAAATTTTATATACTTTAGGGATTGATTTTGTTCCAAACGTCATTCCTGCAATCGCCTGAATTCCGCCTACTTTTAAGATTTTGGTGACACCACATAAATTAGCAGCATATAGAATTGCAGGGTTTATTTTTCCAGATTTGTCAGGCGGAGAACATAACACTATTTCTTTACAGCCTGCAATTCCGGCAGGAATAGCCAACATTAAAACGGTTGAGAATAAGGGTGCTGTTCCTCCCGGAATGTACAAACCAATTTTCTGAATGGGTCTTTTTTCCTGCCAGCAGTTTACTCCTTCAGTCGTTTCAATTGAGATCTTATCTGATTTCTGAGCGCTGTGAAATTTATATATATTTTCTTTTGCTAACTGAATTGCTGCTTTTAGTTCCTCTGAAATACTATTAATGGCTTCCTGAATTTCTTCAGTAGATACTTCATAGTTTTCCAAAGCGATTCCATCAAAAATTGAAGTGTATTTAGCAACAGCTTCATCACCTTTTTTCTGTACTTCTTTAAAGATTTCCTTTACGGTGACTTCGATATCATCGATTGTTTTCGTTGGTCTTTTTAGTATTTCTGACCAGGTATCTGGTTTCGGATTGTTTATTTTATTCATTTTTTTTATTTTTATGCTATAAGCTGTAAGCTTTAAGCCTTAGTCTGTATGCGGTTTAACTATGGAATATTTTGTTTTTTTAGGCTTGCAGCTTACAGCTTAAGGCTTAAAGCGTGCGTAGCACATTAAAGTACCATTTTCTCAATTGGACAAACCAGAATTCCTTCTGCGCCTTCGTCTTTTAATTTGTCAATTACATCCCAAAAGGTGTCTTTGTCAATTACCGAGTGAACACTGCTCCATCCTTCCTGTGCAAGCGGCAAAACCGTAAGACTTCTTAGCACCGGAAGAATTTTTCCAATTGCTTCGATTTTATTGTTAGGGACGTTCATTAAGATGTATTTGGAGTTTCTCGCTCTTAAAACGGACTGGATTCTGAATTTTAAAGTATCAATGTGTTTTTGAATTTCAGGAGATACCTTTGGAGAAACGGCGAGAACAGCTTCACTTTTAAGAATCACTTCAACCTCTTTTAAATTGTTTTTGAATAAGGTACTTCCGCTGGAAACAATATCTACAATAGCATCTGCAAGTCCAATATTAGGAGCGATTTCCACAGAACCCGAAATTTGGTGAATATCGACTGTTAGTCCAAAAGAATTAAAATACTCGTTAACGGTATTAGGATATGAAGTTGCGATACGTAAACCTGATAAATCCTGTATCGAATTGTATTCAAAGGTTTTAGGAACGGCAACAGAAACTTTACACTTAGAGAAGCCCAGTTTTTGAATGACTTCTATTTGTCGGCCTTTCTCAACCAGTAAATTATCACCAACGATGGCTAGATCTACCACTCCATCAATTAAATATTGTGGAATGTCTGAGTTTCGAAGGTATAAAACTTCCAGAGGAAAGTTGGAAGCTTCGGCTTTGAGCTGATCGTTTCCGTTGTTGATCGAAATACCGCAATCTTTAAGAATTTGAATGCTGTCTTCGTTTAATCGACCTGATTTTTGAATTGCAATTTTTAATGTACTCATTTTTTTTAGTTTTTTAGAATTAAATAGTCTGAGTACAAAGAAGTGGTATAAAAAAACCCGTTTGATGTACTCAAACGGGTTTTAAAATATGATGATTTACACGCATACCATTAACACATCGCCTGAGAGCAATAATGAAAATGATGATGATGTAATTGATTAGAAATCATGTCTTGTTTTATTTTTTTAATTCTTTGATTCGGTTGCAAATATAATAGTTATTTTCATAAAAAAGTCTTTTTTATTTTAACTTAATGATGTTTTATTGTTAAAAAATCCTTCAGGGCTTAGTTTTACAGGCCTTTCAGAATCTATAATAATGCTTTCTTATTTTGATTAAAGTATAAAATAACAGTTGTCCCTACTCCTATTTCGCTTTCCATTTTAAACTTGATATGAAGTAATTCTGTTACCCTTTTTACGATCGAAAGCCCTAATCCAGTTCCTTTAATCTCCGGATGTTCTGTTGAATTAGACCTAAAAAACGGACTAAAAATAGCATCCAAATCCTGCTTGGCGATACCAATACCGTTATCCGAAATTCTGCAGATTGTCTTTTCATTCTCTTCAGTGAGTAAAACGGTTACTTCTCCTCCACTATGTGAATATTTAATAGCATTGGAAATTAAATTTCTAAGAATGGTAATGACTAAAAAATTATCCGACTCAATATAGAAATCCTGAGGAGCATCAAATTTAATTTTAATCTGCTGATTGTTAATTTTCTCGGAGTTTAATCTGAAAACGTCTAAAATTACAGCATTGAGATAAACAGATTCTGTATTGATATTTTGCTTCTGATTTTCAAAACGAGCCATTAACAGCAGCTGATCTACAAGCATATTCAGATGATCAACTTCTTTTATGCAATAGTTTATTTTATCTTCATACTCTTTGTTATCACGTGGTTTACGAATTAAAACTTCAAGTGTTCCTTTAATAACAGTAAGAGGTGTTCTTAGTTCATGAGAAGCATCAGACGTAAACTCTTTTTCGCGTTCAATTGCATCTTCAATTCGGTTTAAAAGGTTGTTTATCGTTTTTGAAAGTGTATACAATTCATCTTTAGTTCTCGGCAATGCAATGCGTGTCTTTAGATTGTCTTTGGTGATGATTTTTGAGGTATTAATGATTTCATTGATGGGTTTTATGCTTCGTCCCGCAAAGAATCGGGCTATAAAAAATAACAGGACCAAAATGCCTAAAAAAGAAAGAGACATTATTTCGAAAAGGTTGTTCAATACCATTTTTGAATCCGCCAGAGACATGGCAACAATTACATATCCGATTTTCTTCTCCTTAAGATGAAGCGGAACCTGAATTTGTCGGATCGCATGATCTCCCATTTTGGTGTCAAAGAGTTCAAAATCTTCAACAGAATCATTGAACTTAAGGGTTTGGGTTTTTAGATTCGGTGCTTTTTCAATGATTTTTTTATTCAGATCAAGGAACTCTACAAAAACGGGGTTTACATCTACCGTGTTGTGTTCTCTTTCGTTCCATTCTTCTTCATCGATTAAAATTACTTTTCCCTTAACCTCTTTAATTTCCTGGAGGTGATTTTGGATTTCAACTTTAATTTTCTCATCAATATGACTATAAACGGTATGTTTTACAATAGAATAAATGACGGAGAAAACGGCTAAAATTAATAATCCCGTTGTAATGATATAATTTAAAGCAATTCTGTTTTTAAAAGAAAGTTGTGTCATTTATAGATCGTTAGCGATATAACCGATACCACGTATTGTTTTAATATAATCTTCTTCAATTTTTAAATTGAGTTTTTTTCTGATGGCATTCATAAAAACATCGATTACACCAGTGTCGTATTCGAAGTTAATTTCCCAAACATCTTTTAGTATCTGATTTCGTGTGCAGACTTTCCCCTTGTTCTGAATCAGATATTTTAAGAGTTCAAATTCTCTCTGGGTCAGCGCAACTTCTTCATTGTTTTTTAGAACAATATGTTTTAACAGATCAATTTTGATAGTCCCTAAAGTCAGATCCTCTGATGTTTTTTGATTTCTGAAGTGAATTTTAATGCGTTCAACCAATTCCTCAAAGCTAAAAGGCTTCTTAATATAATCATTTGCGCCTGCTTTCAGACCTTCTATCGTTTCCTGCACGGTATCTTTTGCTGTCAGAAAGATAATTGGAGTTTTCTGATCTTTAACTCTAATGGCTCTGCACAAATCCAAACCATTAATTTTAGGAAGCATCCAGTCTAACAAAATTAAATCAAAATGTTGGCTGTGGATCAGTTCAAAAGCTTTAGAGCCATCATTGGCTGTCGTAATCTGGTATCCTTCTTCCTGCAGACCCTGTTGCAGAAACTGAACAATACCTAACTCATCTTCAACGATTAGAATGTGCATTTTAATGGTGTAATTTTAGTTAAACTGTTATTTTTTACTTTCAAAGATAAGACTTTTGAGGTCAGAAAGGACTTAAAACCATTAGAATAGCTGAAAATTATCCTGCTTAAGGAAACCTTAAGTTAACACTAAGAAAGGCAAAAGCATAACTTTATTCTGAATTAATTTAATGGGATTATTTTTGCTTGAAAAAGAAGTCAAAACAGGTAATATTCTCATATTTAACCATAAAAGAGAGTAGTCGTTGTTTATCCGTAAAAAAAGTATGTTATTTTTACTAATTTTACAATCCTAAGCAAACGAATAACACCTTTAAATTAATAATTATCTGAACTAAAAAAGCAATTAATGTACCTTTTAAAAAAGTTTTCCCCGATCTACAATCTGGCGATATTTTATTTTATCGTTAGTTTTCTGTTAAGAATTGTTTTGTTTTTTCATCCCATAACACAAAGTTCATTTACCATTATTCAGAGCTTTAAAATTTTTGTCCTGGGGCTTATTTCTGATTTTTTTGTTTTTGTACTGGCAAGTGTTTTCTTATGGCTTTATCTGATTTTTATATCCAACTCTAAGTACAACAAACCTTCCGGTTACATCATTCTTGGATTTTTTGTGGTCCTTTTTATATACGCAGCCTCTGGAAAAAGTGTTTTTGACGAATATGGAGGGGCTTTACCAATGATCGTTATGATTTTCATCGGAATTAAGATGGCTCTCTTTGCGCTTTTATTGTTTCTTCCTAAGCTAAGGGATAAAATCAGATATTGGTTATTTGCATTTGTAATTTTTCTCTATGTTTTACTGATTCTGCAAAATGGTTTAAGCGAGTACTTCTTTTGGAATGAGTTTGGTGTGAAGTATAATTTTATTGCAGTAAATTACTTGATTTATACTAATGAGGTTATTGGTAATATCATGGAATCTTACCCTGTCATTCCAATATTTTCTGCTTTATTTTTAGTTACCGGAATCGTTACTTATTTCATTCTTAAAAAGTCCCGAAACTATATTGACAATATTCCAGCTATAAGTGAAAAAGCAAAAATTACGGCTATTTATCTTGGTTTATTTGCTGTTTCATTAATTGCTATCCCAACGCTGGCGAAAACGGAAAACTCAAAGAATGTTTTTGTTAACGAGTTACAGGCTAATGGTCTTTATAAATTTTATCTGGCCTTTGAGAACAGTAAACTGGATTATTTCAAATTCTACAAGACTCTACCTGACGATGAGGCTTTTGCACTTCTAAAAAAACAGTTTCCTACTATTAACGGAAACAGTACTAAAAGAATTATTACCGGAGATTCACTTGAAAATCATAAAAATGTTGTTCTGATTACTATTGAAAGTTATAGTGCTGATTTTATGAAGATGTATGGAAATGAAGAAAACATTACTCCTTTCTTAGACAGTCTGGGTCAAAAAAGTCTTCTTTTTACCAATTTGTATGCGACAGGAAACCGAACCGTTCGCGGACTGGAAGCGGTTACTTTATGCTTGCCTCCAACCGCGGGTGAAAGTGTTGTAAAAAGAGAAGACAATAAAAATAAATTTTCTACAGGAGCTATTTTTAAGAAAAAAGGATATAATGTAAAGTATTTGTATGGCGGAGATGCTTTCTTCGATAATATGCAGGATTTCTTTTCCGGTAATGGTTATGAAATTGTAGACAAGTCAAGTTTCACACCCGAAGAAATTACCTTTTCCAATGTTTGGGGTGTTTGTGATGAAGATATGTACAATAAAGCGATAAAGGTTATGAATGCTGAGGAAAAGGAAAACAAGCCTTTCTTTAATCATATTATGACGGTGAGCAATCACAGACCTTTTACGTATCCAAATAATAAAATTGATATTCCAGGTGATGCGAAATCTCGTGAAGGCGGTGTTAAGTATACAGATTATTCACTGAAGAGATTCTTTGCAATGGCAAGCAGGCAATCCTGGTTTAAGAATACCATTTTTGTTGTGGTAGCGGATCATTGTGCCTCAAGTGCAGGAAAAACGGAACTTCCTTTAGATAAGTATAGAATTCCGGGGTTTATTTATGATCCGAATGGAAAACCACAAAAATACAATCAGTTAATGTCGCAAATTGATGTGATGCCAACGCTTTTTGGATTATTAAGCTTTACTTATGAAAGTAAGTTTTTTGGTCAGGATGTTTTAAAACCGGATTATAAACCAAGAGCTTTTATAGCTACCTATCAGGACATGGGGCTAATAAAAGACAATGTTCTGACGATTTTGTCGCCTAAACAGCAGGTAAAACAGTTTGAATTAAAAATCAATCCGAAAGCGGGTATTGCTCCGGAATTTCAAATTGATTACAACGAAACTCCAAAGAAAGTGGATAGAGCTGATTTGGTAAAAGAAACTATTTCTTTTTATCAAACGGCTTCCTATATGCTGAAAGAGAAGAAATATCAGTATTAGTTTTCAGTTTTCAGTCTCAGTATTTAGTCTCAGTTTGAATGCTGCTTACTATTGTGGTGTTGGTCACAGATGAAGTCAAAAATAAAACAGCCTCAGATTCATTAGAATTTGAGGCTGTTCTCATTATAATAATTAGCTATAATCTGTTTCAGAGACTGTGACTGCGACTGAATACTGAGACAGTAAACTATTTAATCATTTTGATTTTTCATTCCAAATAAGTTTCCTTGTTGAAACAGTCTGGCATCATCTTTTAAAGCTTGATTGTTTCTTTGTGTCAGCTCAAATGCATCTAAATCACTCAAATCAGGTTTTCCTGCATTTACCCATGCTGTATACCAAAAACTTGATGTTGCTACAATGGCTTTTTTCATTTGATTCTCTACCATTCCGTTTAACTCTTTGTGCAGTTTTTTAGCATATTCGTCAGAGAAAACAGGTGTATTGTATTTGCTCTTTTCTACTTTCCCATCAGCACCCATTTTAAAAGTCTCATTTTCCGGAGTTGCTGTTCTTAATTTTTTATCTACATCCAATAAAGGCTGAACTAAACTGTGAGTGTCATTAATCATATCCCAGATTGCCTTGTGAACATCTTCATAATACTGTGCTTGTGGAACGTTTAATTTGTAGTTTTTAACAAATAATTCCGGAAGTTTGCTTTCCCAAAGTGAATGAATTCCCTTTTGATCAGTTAACTGCCCGTCATGATTGGAAGAAGTATGCAGTGGCATGTGTGCATCACCAACGTAATGACCTAAATCTGCCGCTAAAAACAAAATTTCAGCTCTGTTTTTATCTTTAAAAGCTTTGGTTAGTTTTGCCATCATCTCTTCCATATACCAAGGCAGGATTCCGTTCTCGTTTAAGAATTTGGCGTCGTACTTCTGTTTTGCTGCTTCTAAAGTCTGTGGAATATCGGCTGCGTTACCAAAACTTTCCATGTCAAAATAATGTCTTGGGTTTTCATCTTTATAATTCAAGGCATATTTTCTAATGTCCGGTACAGAAGCTTCCTGTGTAATAAAATCGATATGATTGTAGAAGAATACCTGAAGCGGGTGTGGTAAAGCCATAACTGCGGCTTTATTAATGCGTTCGTGACCAACCATCCCCCAGGACAATGTCAAAAAACCAATTGCCAATGCGAACAATGCGATTAGTCTTGGTTTCATTTTTAAGTTTTTCATTTTTTATTTTTGTTAGAGGTGCAAATTTATTTTATTTATGTACATTTCAAAGTGAATAATTGCAAAGATTGCAAAATTTAGCTTCATTTATTTTTTCAAAATTGGAAGTAGTTGAAATTCAAATCAAAAGTTTCTTTGTAAATTCGTCTCTTTTTATCTAAATCTAAAAAATATGCGCCTTATTCCTATAGGAATTCTTTTCCTGCTCTTCACTTCTACCAGTTTTGCACAAGAAGATATTGTCGAATTGAAAAATGTTCATGATACAATTCTCAACACCAAAAGAACATTACAGGTAGCAGATCCTCTTGATGCCGTTAAAATCCTGCAGCAATTGTTTCCGGGAAAAAGATATGACCTCTCCGATCATAATACCTTTATAAGCTGGAAATGTAGCAATTGCAAACCAGCAGCCTACGTTGATGTTAATGGTGTTGAAGGTGATCAGTTATTTCCTTACGAAAATGGCGTTGCGACCAGAATTTTGGGTACTCTTGATTATACGGATTCTAAAGGAAATCAGTTTAAATTACTGCTTTTTAATCATTCTTTTTATGACGAAGACGGGTTGCAGACCGGAAGATTTTCCGGTGGACTTGTTGGTGTTGCCAAGTTTGCAAAAAATGATAAGATCTGGCAAATGAGGTCTTTTCAGCCCGCAGTAGCAGCGTTTGGTTCATTTTCTCAGGCACCTTCTCCAAAATTGATAGAAATTGGAGAAGATCAGTACGCCTTTACGTTCACCCATGTAAATGGCGGTGCGGGCGGTCCATTTGAAGGAATTCTCTATCTGATCGCCGGATTTGACGGCAAATATCAGCCTATTTTAGAGTCTTTCAATTACAAACTCACCAATGTGGCAAGCATAGAATGGTCGGGGTCTTATACTGTCGTAAAAGATACTAACAAAAAACACTTTAGGGATATTATCGTTAAAACAAATGGTTCTTTCAATAAAGCCGCGCGAGTTAATGATGAATTTGAAGTTGTTTTACCCGATGAAATAGCTGCAATGGCCAAAACGAAAAAAAAATTTAATTTCGAGATCGAAAGACGTTATTCGTTTAAAGGAAAACAATATAAATTAGTCGATAAACCTGTTGTTAAGTTCTCAAACGTGAAATAAATATTTTTCTTTAGTGAAAGTATAATATCGATACAAGTGCCAGAACTGCAATAAATATCCAAAGAACAACTCCTTGTATCAATGGTTTAATTCCGACAGATTTTAAAGTATTGATACTTAAAGTAGCTCCTATCAGGAATAAAGTTATGGTAAGACCGATTTTGGCAATTGAAACAATGTGTGGTGCTATGACAGCCGTTTGTGGCACATAAGTATTGAAAAGCATGGCTAGAATGAATAAACCAATGAAGTACGGAATTTTTATTTTAGAATTTTTATTTTTAAAAAGTATAGCCGTTAACAGAGATATTGGTATGATCCATAATGCTCTTGCCAATTTTACCGTAGTTGCAATTTGTAAAGCTTCTGTACCATATTTATTGGCTGCTCCTACGACAGAACTGGTGTCGTGAATGGCTATAGCACACCATAGTCCAAAGTCTTTTTGTGACAAATCCAGTTGATGACCGATAAATGGAAAGATGAATAATGCAATAGAGTTAAGGATAAATATAACTCCCAAAGCAATCGATGTCTGACTCTCATTAGATTTAATTACCGGTGCGATGGCTGCAATGGCGCTTCCTCCGCAAATAGCGGTTCCACAGGAAATTAAATGAGAGGTTTTCTTCTCGGTTTTGAACCATTTCCCTAAGAAAGTTCCTAAAATTAAAGTGCTGAAAATAGATAATACAGTAAGTAAAAATCCTTCTTTTCCGGCAGAGAGCGCTGCAGTAGCATTCATTCCGAAGCCTAACCCTACAACTGAAAATTGAAGTAAAAAAGTAATCGCTACTGCATTGAACTTTTCAAATGGATTTCCAAAGACATTTACCAGAATTACCCCTAATAATAAAGCAATTGGAGGTGAAACAATTGAAAATAAGCATAGAACAATGATGAAAGCAAAAATTGCCTGTTGCATGTATTGATTAATTTCAAAAAAATGTACCGATGTTTGTTGTTTCGTTTTCAAAATAAGTAATTTGATATTTCTTCTACAAAGGTCCGTCGTTTGTATCAATATTACCAATCGTAAAACGCGATAGCCTATAGCTCCAAGTTATAGTAAGAAGACAAGTTTTGAATAAACAGCTCTGCTAATGCGTTAGGCTTTCCCATTAAAGTAATAATGTAAAAATAGCGTTCTACAGACAAATTAGCGACGTCAAGTACCATTAGTTCATTGTTTTTAAGCTCCTTACCTACTGCATGAATGGACATAAAAGCCAGACAATCAGAATTTAAAAGATATGATTTGATGCTTTCGGTACTTCCTAATTGCATTTCGATTTGCAGATCACTTATTTTTATCCCAACTTGTTTCAGGGCGTATTCTATAACTTCAAGTGTTCCCGATCCACGCTCACGGGTGATGAATTTCATCGATTTCAGATCTTCTAATGAAATTTCATTTTGTTTAATCAGCGGATTTTTGGTATTGCAAACCAGTACCAGTTCGTCTTTTAAAAAGGGAGTGTATTTAATCGATTGGTTTTTAGACTGTCCTTCGACAATTCCAATTTCGATTTCTTTATGGATTAAGGCATTCTCAATTTGTTCTGTATTTCCGTTGAGTAGATTGACTTTGATGTCTTTCTCCTTTTGATGAAAACGTGCCAAAACCGGTGAAATAATGTACTGAGAAATCGTTGTACTTGCTCCCAACCTCAGTAATCCTTGACGATCGTTAATAAAACTGCTCATTTCGAAGTCTATTTCGCGATAGATCTCAAAGATGTTTTTGGTGTGTTTCAGCAGAATTTCTCCTGCCGGAGTTAAAGCAATTTTAGAACCGTTTCGTTCGAAAAGTTTGGTTTTATAAGCTTCTTCAAGTTCTTGAATGTGTTTGGAAACCGCTGGCTGTGAAATATATAATTCAGTTGCCGCTTTAGTAAAGTTAAGGCGGAGTGCAACGGTGTAGAATACTTTTAGCCTGAAATCCATTGTATTACTTAGTTTTGTTTCATGTTTAAAGTTTCAAGTTACGCAAAAAAATGTTTTTTATGCTACGAAACTTTTTTACTATTTAAAGTAATCCATTGTATTTACGGATAAACCATTCTGCGGTCAATACAAAAGCAATTAAGATCAACAGCCAAACCCAATCAATTAAAGGTGTTTTGGTAGAAATATTTTTTTCGATCGATTTGTATTCTTTGTTCTCTATAAGCTGCTGAATTAATTCATCTGCCTGATTTTCAAAGAAAGCTTTTCCATTCGTTTGTAAGGCCAATTGCTTTAATTTCTGAACATCCGGATTTACAAACTGCTTCTCGATATCAAAATCTAAAATCTCAAAATGTCCTGAATAAGAAGTATTGGTGTTCAGTTCTTTTACTGTAAAGTTATATTTTCCGGTTGAAAGACCGTCAAGATTTACTGAGAATGAATTGTTTCCTTTTAGCAAGTCGTAATTTTTTACCTGTTTGGTTTCTGTATTTGTCACGGTAATCGTAAGTCTTGCTTTCTCATCAAACTCATAGTTCTTATTAAAGTACTGTGCATTGATCACAATAGCCTCACCTGAATTGTAGAAGCTTTCGTGTGTAACGACCAAGGATTTTTTGGAAGTAGTTGAGACCAGATACTGAATAACCTTATCTATAAAAACGTCGTATTTCTCAAAAGACTGATTGTCAATATGACTTTGCAAGCGCCATTTCCAGCTGTTTTCGCCTAAAAGAAAAGCGGTTCTTTTTCCCTGATTCTCTGTAAAGGCCAGTAATGGGGCGTTTGTCGAAACATTTCTTATTTTTGAAGAAAGCAATACTGATACATTTCCATTAGTTGTGACTGTTCCGAATAAATTTTGCAATGGCGGAAAGTTTTCAAAATCTATGTTGTCTACAGCAAACAGATTAAACTGGGATTCAAATTCGGCCAGATAATCTTCTCTCTGACCGCTCATTTTAAATACCAAACTTTTCTGTTGTTGATTCAGATAATTAAAATCAGTATTGTTACCGGTAATGATAAAAGTGTTTACTCCTGCCAGCTTATTGTTGTCAAAAATGGCTTTGAATGCGGTGGTCGGCTGGTATAAAACCAAAACTGAAGCTTCTTGTAACTGATTAATATCATTTGGCTTAACTAAGACCACTTTACGTTGTGCATTCGTTTCAATCGAACGTTTTAAGGCTGCAATATCGGGATGATTTATGGCAGAAACGATTGCAATCGTTGACTTTTGATCAATGATTTCGACGGCAAAATTTTTGATATTGTTGTAACTGTTTTTCTCTTTTATATTGGAAGAAACTGCTGCTTTAAAAATTTGTAAACCTACCTTATCGGCTGGTAAAAGCAAGTTTAAGGTTGCTGTTTTTTTAGAAGGAGAAAAAGAAACTTTTTCTTTGGCAACAACCTTCCCCCCTTGTGATATTGTAAAATCGGCATTTGTGGTTTTACTTCCTGCATATTGAAGAAAAACTTCTACAGGGAATTTATTTTTGTGAAAAGCGTATTTGTTTACGTTTAACTGATTGATCTTAAGATCTAAAAAAGTAGTTGTATCTCCCACAACCAAAGGATAAACTTTATTGACAGGATCAAAGCGATAAACATAATCGTTTCCTGTAGTCTGATTTCCGTCAGTTATTACGACAGTTGGAAAAATCAAATTTTTATTGATGCTTTTCAGATTTTTGGCTGCTTCATCAAGATTGGTTTGTTTTCCTTTGAAATCAAACTTCTCCGAAGGTTTAAAATCGGCATCAAACTGGTAGGACTGAATTTCGAATTTATCGCGAAGTGCAGGATTCGACATCAATTTTTGATGCAATTCTATCACCTTTTTATCTGAATTTAAAGCGGTAATAGAACTTGAATTGTCTACTGCGATTGCCAACGGAGTTTTGGTAACTTCCAGTGAATTTTTGGTCATTATTGGGTTTATCAATAAAAGTAATAATCCAAAAATGGCTAAAAAACGTAAAAAAGCCAAAAACCAAATCACATTGGATTTGTTTTTGGCTTTAAAAAAATATTGAAAATACGACAAACCAACTGCAATTACTAAAGAAAGTAATATTAATAGAATCGTGTTTGTAGTCATATATTATTTTGTTTATGGTTTACAGTTTTTTGTTTATAGTTTATGGCTGCAGAACAATAAACAACAAACCATCAACAATTAACTTATTAGGTAAGCATTCCTCCGCAAACATTAAGTACTTGTCCGGTAACATAAGAACTTAAGTCTGAAGCTAAGAAAAGACAGGCGTTAGCAACATCTTCTGCGCTTCCTCCTCTTTTTAACGGAATTCCTTCTCTCCATCCTTTTACTACATCTTCGTTTAATTTTGCAGTCATTTCAGTTTCAATAAAACCAGGCGCGATTGCATTGCAACGAATGTTACGGGAACCTAACTCTAGTGCTACAGATTTAGTGAAACCAATTGCACCTGCTTTTGAAGCGGCATAGTTAGTTTGTCCTGCATTTCCTGAAACTCCTACTACTGAACTGATATTTATGATAGATCCTGAACGTTGTTTCAAAAAGGTTTTTTGAATTGCTTTTGTCATATTAAAGACAGATTTCAGATTCACATCAATAACCTGATCAAAATCTGCTTCAGACATACGCATTAACAGGTTGTCTTTTGTAATTCCGGCATTGTTAATTAAGATATCTACGGTTCCGAAATCAGCTAAAACTGCATCAACAAAAGTTTGTGCTTCATTAAAATCGGCAGCATTTGACTGGTATCCTTTTGCTTTAATTCCTAAACTGTTTAATTCAGCTTCTAAAGCTTCCGCAGAAGCTACAGATGAGCTGTATGTAAAAGCAACGTTTGCGCCATGTTTAGCAAAAACTTCAGCAATTCCTCTTCCAATTCCACGACTAGCGCCTGTAATAATGGCAACTTTTCCTTCTAGTAATTTCATATTCAAAATTAATGTTAATATTATTTCCAGCTAACCAGCGATTTACTTTCTCTTTAAAAATAGAGTAAAAAACAGTGCTGTGAATGACTTGTCAAATATATGATAATTCCCTTTTTAAAAAAATTAAGTCACCGCATAATTTAAGATTATGAATGATTCTTTAATAAACATCACAAAAAAAACCGTTTCAAATTATGAAACGGTTAGTATTTATTGAATATCATTCCGTAAGGAACACATCTTAAAAATTACTCACAAATTACACCATCGATTGTTACTCTGCATATTGGTTCGGCAGGTGTTACAGGTGGAAGCATAATACATGGCCCATTATAAGGTAATGGTGACCAAGGCACAGTGCATCTTACTCCGCCGCTTCCGTTTACTTCTTTTAGTTCTTCTTTACTTAATACTTCAACTCCTGCGAAATTTAAAATAGTTTTTAACATCATAAAATTGGTTATTTAATAGTTGGTTATCTCAATCATTTATTGTCGGTTGAGTTTCAGACATAAACATATTCTTAAATAATATATTGATTTTCTTTCTAAATCAAGTAAAACTAGTTGTTCTGATTGCTCACTTAAAAAAGCAGCCCAAAATCGGGCTGCCTCTACTCAAAATAATAAAATAAAAATAAAACTAAAATTCATAATTTTGTAGGAGTAAAAAATAACAAACTCCAAATATAAATAGTGCAATTAACAATGCGGCAATTGATAACTTAAAATTTTGTGTACCATTAAGCTTATCTTCTTTTCGTATTTTTATCATACTTAGAGTCAATATTGGAGTTATCAAAAGCAAACCGAGACACAAAAAGTATGTACTGTACTCACGATATATCAAACCCAAAATTTGGCATGAAATAAGTATAAGTGTGATGCTAAATGATGGAATATATTTTTTCATAAGTAAAAGATTATTTTACTCTTCCAACATACTTACCAAGTAATTTTAACTTTTTCATGATAATATTTTTTAATGATTAACATATTTTAAATGTGTTATTTTGAAAGAATAATAACTAAATTAAGTTGTTAAAATATGAATTTAGTGTAAAGTTTATTATCAAAAGAGAAGTTCATTTGAACTTCTCTTTTTTTTTTTTTAAGTTTACTGAAATGCCCAGGTTGTCATTCTAAATGGACTTGAAGCGGACGTAAAAGTAAATACGGTATTCGTTGCTCCAACAGTAAAGTTTTCCCTTTTAAAGTATAACCCTGCCGGATTCATGAGCTGATCGTCCATAGCCTTTAAGTTTGCAGGTGCAGGAATAGGAAGTGCACTGGCAAAAGTAGCTCCGGAAGTCCATTTAGGCGTAGGCGTTAAGATGATAACCTTTTTAGTTTCATCTACTGATAATGTAAAGAAATGGTATACTCTTGTTAATACACCTGCTGCGTTTGAAAATCTGTATTCAACATAACTTCCGTTAGGAGTGCTAAACCAAGGCTGTACTCTTAGTAAAGTTGTGCCAGCCGGCATAGAAGCTTCAATATCTTTGAATAGTGAAAGGAATAATGCTGAATTTGTTGCTGCCGCTGTTAATATTGACCTGTCATGTCCATATACTACATTTGCATTTGCCACCTGTAATATTTTATAATCATCTGTTAAGGACAATGGTGTGTTGCTATACTTAATACTTGCAGAAACTCCTCCCGTTCCGGTTGCGGTGAAACTTTTGCTTGTGGGATCAAAAGTAAAATTGGAAAGTTTTTGACCCTTAACTTCTAAAGGAAGTTTTGAAAAAGCACCCGTCGGATTAAATGAAAAAGCAAAATCATAACTTTCTTTAACAGCAGGGTCTAAAGAAGATCCAGTTGCAAAACGAGCAAGCGCGTTATAATCAAATTGATAGTCTTTAGTTGTCGTTCCGTCATTGATCTGCAATAATCGGAATAGCGGGCTTGTTGCGTCGCCAGCTAAACCGTTAATGACTGGTACATTTTTAGGCAAATCAGTCCAGTCCTGAGCCGTTGCTTTTGCAAAACGCAGAAAATGCCCATTCCTGTTGGTTTTAAAAATAATATCCCCATTTTTTTGCTGTCCATAATAAAAAAACTGAAAATCTCCTAAATATCCCTTTGCATAAAGTGCTGATGTGGGAGAATTTGCGGCATCTGACAAAAGATGTATTTTGTTTTTTGTAGTAAAGACTAAACTTACAGTACTTCCTGTTTGTATATTGTACTGACTTCTGTAGGTTCCTGTATCACTAAAGTCAGATGCCATGTCTACATTTCCTTGTGGTAAAAATTTAAACAAGTGGGTCCAACCTCCTAGTTGTGTACTATCGGTATAATAAACCGCTTTCCATCCTTCAGAAGAAGAAAGTAACAAATCATTTAATTCTTTTTGACGGCCGCTTAGTCGATCCGTTGCATTTTCATCAAATTTTGCCTCTACTTCCGGGCTCGAACATGACCCTAATAGTAAAGCTATAAAAGGAATCAGTAAATAGTTATATATAAATTTTGCTTTCATAATATTTTTTGTAAAATTTAATATTCTTAATTGTTTATTATGGCATCTGTGTTTTTTTGTGCCTCATCTCTTAAAGCATAAAAATCGATGTTAAAAGCACTTTTATAATAATTCACCACAATTGCCTCCTTGGCTTTAATACTCGCTCTACCGGTAGCGCTTGCACCTGCTAATATGGCATCGTACTCCGCTTTTGAGCTTGTTAAAATGGTTGAAGCTGTTTCGGCAAAATCTTCAATGATATTCAAGCGTGCATAACTTGTGATGAATCCTAAGTTTCTTGAAGTAGCAGTGGCTTCTGTATACCACGATGTTGTGTATCCGCCTGGAGTTAACTTATACCACGCCTGCTGATCGAAAGGTTTTGTTTGATTTAAAATGTGTACATATTCGTGCTGAATGGTATGAATAAATTCTGTTACATCAGCTCTGTTTTTTTTATTGAGATTGTCTACCTCAAAGAGCGTTATCTTTTGCCCCGCCTCTGCAAGTCCCAATGTCCTTGTCCCATTTGTATTTAAATTTGTACCTCCAACAAGTACAAATTCTCTAGGGGCAAGTTTTTTAACAAAATCAGCTCCTCCAAGAGTAGAGTAACTATCAATCCAGATTTTTTTTACTACCTCCATCGCCGGCTGAACTTTAGTGACATCTGGTGGGTACAAATATCTATTGTTGTCTACTAAATTTTGATTCCACAGATAATATACATTTATATTATATGGCGTTAAAAAATTAGTACCAATCCATTTATCTAAATCTGTTTTTACAGGAATCGAATAATCAAACTGACTTTCTTTTGGCTGATTTTCGTGAGCACAGGAAGCAAGAAGTAAAACTCCTGCAATTAGTACTGTTTTATATGTTTTGAATATTTTCATACTACTTTCTAATTAAAATTTATCTAGGATTTTTTTCAATACCATTATCTGACGCTCTAAGTGGTATTTGTAATGCTCTGCGTTTATCGTCTTTTTGTAGAACATTATTCCTTTCTATTTTTCCAAATGCAAGTGTATTATGTGTTACTACAAGATTAAAACGTTTAATATCAAACCATCTGTGCCCTTCTTGCATAAATTCTCTCCTGCGTGCTTCAGCAATTGCTTTTATATAAGAAGTTTGTACAGGGGTTAAGGTGTAGAAAGGGGTGAATTCATTTGAAATAACAGGATATTTAGCAGTAACGACTCCTTCATTTAATAAATCTGTCGCTGGATTATAGCCGCTAGTTCTGGTACCTAAAAAGTAACCCAACTCCGTATTGGCTTCAGCCATTTTATTTTTCATTACTAATGCTTCAATTCTATTGAGATACACATCATCATTGCTAAACAAAACAGTAGCAGCATAAGGTACCCCTATACCAGATGTTAGATTTGTGATTTTGAAATATTCATAAGCTTTTGGAAAATAAACAACTGTACCTCCGTCATATTGACCACTAGTAAATGTTAGATTGGCTTTATTCCACATATTTGTACTATTGCCAAGAATTTCATTAGATCTATTTGCAGCAAGAGAAAATCTATACCCAGTTGCTCTACTTGCAAGTGAATTTGGATAACTAATTAATAAGTTGGTTTCCCTATCTGCACTTGAATATTGAATGTCTCTTTGGGCAAAAGCCGTACCAGTATAAGTTGGCCAGTCTCTAATTTTTGTTGGTTTAGAACCTAAACTTTCAGAATACTCCAGTACTTTATCCCAATCTCCTTTTATCAAATAAAAACGAGTAGCAAACGCTTTACTTGCCTCCACGGTAAAATGATATTTTGGTTCTTTGTAATCATTAGTTACATATTTTAGTCCCTCTACAATATCCTGCTCAATAAAATCAAAAACTTCTTTTACGCTGTTACGTTTGTACTGAACCAGTAACTCAGTTTCGGGAGATTTAATGTACGGAATCCCCAAGTCTGTTGCCGCGGTGGCAGGATTGTAACGATTTGACCATAAAGAAACCAGCATAAAGTGATTGTAGGCTCTGGCTATTAAAGCTTCTCCTTTTTGAGGATTTAGACTAGCCGGACTCCCAAGCTTTTGAATGGCTTCGAGTGCCTGGTTTGCTGCTGCAATGGCTTCGTAAGATGCTACCCAGAATTCTGATTCGGAATCAAATCCGATCTGAGTGTGCATTTCCCAGTTGAAACTTTGTTCATTATATAAATTAGTGCGCGATAGCAGCTCACTGTCAAAAACATTGTCAGACATTGCTTCTGCAAGAGGCATATACGTTTTACTAGGGTAAGCCGAAACTAATAGTTCCGAAACTTTTTCAGGAGTATCTATTTGTGTTCTGTTATCCGGTACTTCTGAAAGATAATCATCGCAACTTGTAATACTGGTTAATAGTAGTAAAGACAATAATATTTTTATATTTTTCATAGTCAATTAAATTTTAGAATGAAAGATTAATTGCAAAAGTATACTGAGCCGTAATTGGGAAAGCAACCCCGCCCGTATTACGGAATTCAGGATCTTGTCCGTTTAATTTTTTGTCTGAATAAATCAACCATGGATTAACTGCCGAACCTTTTAAAGTAAAACTGCTTAGACCTAACTTTTTCTTAAAATCACTAGGGAATTCCCATCCCAATGATATATTTTTTAATCGTACAAAGTCACCACTTGCAATTCTCTGATCAGAAAAATTATAGGTGTTGTATGCAATTTGTAAGTTATTAGCTCCGTAATTTCTGTTCAACAATTGATCCGCAATAACCGGTACATTTGTATATTGTTCATCACCTGGATTAATCCATCTGTTAGCAAATTCTTTTGTGAAAACGGTCTGATCCGTGTAAACATTATTGTACACAGGATTCAGTCTAATTTTGTTTCCTCCCGATCCTACTATAAAAACATATAAGGACCAGCTTTTATAACTAAAGGTATTGGCTAAACCGATCGATTTATTTGGTTCTACAGATCCTTCGTATTTTAAATACTTACTAACATCATTCGTATCCTGAAAGTTAGCTTCCGTGATATTGTTTTCAGCTCCATCCTGCAATTTAAAGGTTGGTAGACCTTGATTATTTAACCCCGTAAATTGATAAGAATACAATGAGTTTCTAGGGTGTCCCACTGTGTTGCCCCCATTTGCAGCGATCAAATTGAATACTGACGGCTTATTGGCCAGTTTTGTAATTTTTTGATCGTAAACAGAGAAGTTTAATGTTGTAGACCATTTAAAATCTTTAGATGCAATATTTTGAGTAGTTACACCAAATTCGATACCTTTAGTATGCATATCGGCATTATTACCCTGTTTTACACTTTCTCCACCTACACCGGATGTAATTACATAATCAATAAGATCAAATGCTTTACGACTGTAAATATCGGTTGTTACCTGCACCCTGTTTCTGAACATTCCAAGATCAAGACCAATATTGGTTTCAAATTGTTTCTCCCAAGTCAAATCTTTGTTTTGCAAATTAGAGATACGAATTGCATTTTCTCTGTCCGCTGTATTGAAACGATCTGTGATAAAGCTTCTATAAATGGCTAAGGAATTTGTTGCAGGTCCTGCAGTGGCAGTCAAACCATAAGAAGCTCTAAGTGCTAATGTGTTAACGGACTCTACATTTTTCATGAATTTTTCTTCTTTAATGTTCCATTTACCACTCAAAGTGTACGTAGGCAGCCATCTGGAAGAACCTGTATCGCCTTGTCTGTTAGATCCATCATAACGACCTGTAATCGATCCTGTATAACGACGATCGTACGTATAACCAATTTTTCCAAAGAAACCAACGGTACGTTCTCTTTCAGCACCAAAATCATAATAAGAATTCCCTTCATTTACCAGTTTCTCAATCAATTTTGGCTCAATAAAAGGGGTAAGTCCTTTTTGAAATTGAATTCCGGCCGCTGTAAAGTTGTCATTATTTCTATCTACTGATCTGAACTCAGTTCCAAAGAAACCTTCAATTTCATGTTTGTCATTTAACGTATTTCTGTACGTAATGCTATTTCTAACATTGTAAGAAGTTAAGTCATCAGTAAACTTACGCAAAAAACCACCATTGGGTAAAACCGAAGTTTTTAGTGCCGTTAAATCATTTGGATTCTGATACAAAAATACGTTGGCATTTTGAATCAAGGCATTCGGATTTACAGTTATACCAGCATTATAAGCTCCAACAACATTTGAGTCTTCATAGATTCTGTGCTCTCGTGATGTGTTGGCATAACGTGCTGAACCGGTAAAGTTGTAGGTTAAATGTTTATTGATTTTGTAATCTATGTCTGCCTGAAAACGAATATCATTTACTTTAATACCAAGTGTATTATTTTGTAATTCTTTAATGATATTCATTGGTGCCCAGTTGTTTTGATAATACTCATAATTACCGTTTTCATCATAAGGTCTTAGTGTTCTGCTCGTACTTAAAACATAATTAAACGGGTTAATATCAAAATCTCTGCTAACTTTTCCGAAAACCACATCGTCTTTACTTTCATACGCACCAGGGGCTCCCTGATCACGGATAGAAGCAAGAGTTGATAGGGTAATGTTTAATCTGTCGTTAATATAGAACGTTCCTTTTAGGTTTGATGATAATTGTTTGACATTATCAGCAATAGACCATCCCGGATCAGTATAGTATCCCAGAGAGCCATAAAATGTGTTGTTTTTACCTCCGCCTGAAAAGCTTAAGGAATGGTTTTGAGTAATAGAAGGTCTAAACAAAACTTTAAACCAGTCTGTATTTCCTAATTCGTACTTTCTCAAAAAATCATTAATGTAGGGCTGCTCATTTTTGACTCCATATTGTCCGTTAGTTTGATCGTAACGATTTATTTCTCTGGCTAGAATACCATAAACACCGCTAAATCTGGCAGTTAAAGAAGAGCTTTGATCCAGGTAACCTTTGCCTCTCATCTCTTGAAAAATACTCATCGATTCCTGAGAATTTAGAATATCATACTGAGTATAACTCGGTACAGTTCTAACTGTATTTTCAAGAGAATAGCTCACTTTAAGGGGAGAATCTCTACGACCTTGTTTAGTAGTTACTACTACCACTCCATTTAACGATCTTGAACCATAAATTGAGGTAGCAGATGCATCTTTAAGAATTTCAATGCTTTGAATATCATTTGCATTCAAACCAGCTACAGCAGAACTTAATAATGTTGCAGAATTTCCAGAAGCTAAATCAGCAAATGAAACGTTGATAATATCTTCCTGAACAACTCCATCAATAACCCATAATGGTTTGGTGTCTCCAAAAATAGAAGAAGATCCACGAACTGTAATTTTAGGTGTCGTACCAAAAGATCCGGTAACGTTTTGTACAGTAACACCGGCAGCTTTACCTTCAATCATTCTGCTTACATCTACAACACCATCGACTTTCAATTCACTGCCGGAAATTTTACTGATTGCCCCCGTAAAAGTTCTTTTTGAAGTTTTTTCGTAACCTGTAGTCACTACAACTTCCTTTAGATTTTGTCCTGCTTCATTTAAAACGATAACCGGATTTGTATTACTTATTCCTATTTCTTTTGTTTCCATTCCAACATAAGAAATAATTAAAGCAGTACTATTTGGCGGCATTTCGATAGAAAATTTACCGTCAAAATCGGTTAGTACCGCAATCTTAGTTCCTTTAGCCAATACAGTAGCTCCTGGTAATGGGCTTCCACTAACATCGGTAACTGTACCCTTAATAATCGGACCTGCAGCAGTTAAGCTCTCAAACAAAGAATTATTTGATTCAACACCTGTAAAAGGATCTGACAAAGCACTTTTTTGCAAAATAATCTGATTACTTACTTCGGTATAAGTGATATTAAATGGTAGTAAAATTCGATTCAAAATACTAGACAAAGTTTCATCATTAGCATCTATGCTAACTTTCTGATTTAGTTGTGGTAATCTTGAATTGTAAGAAAATTTTACATTTGCAGACTTTTGTAATTTAGACAAGGTATTGTCTAAAGTTAAATTTGTAATATTAATTGTAACTTTAGTATCTAATTTTTTTTGTCCATTTACATCATTTGCCATGGCAACACTTGAAAACACAAGTGCCAGAACAAACTGAAATAGTGTTATTTTCATGATTCGATGGAGTAATCGTTGTTTAACAACTGGTTTTTTCATAATTTTGATTCGTTTTGATTAATACTGTTCGAGTGTATTTTAAGAAACATTATCAATTGCTCTTTACAGAGAGTAATTTGATTCCTTTAAGTGTCGATAATGTTACAGCATTTCGGCACTTTTTTTCTGCATTTTCTTTTACATAGGCATTTTAATTATTTTTTGTTTTGGTTATTTTGGTTGTTCTATTCTTTTATTTTTAAATTTTACTCTATAATTACAGTTATACAGTAAGATTAATTGCATCCGCTAGATTTTATAATAATCTGATTTCCAATCATTTCAAAAGAAGTATTATTACCAATACTATTACAGACAATTTTTAATTTTTCCATTAAGGGCTGATCACTTAAAGAAGTGGTAAGGTGACAATCTTTCAGCTTGTTTTTTGGATAATCAATATCTACCAGATAAGCCTGCTCTATCGTTTCAAAAATTTGTGATACAGGAATATCAGTAAACTCAAAGCTAAGCTGTTCAATATTTCCAACACTACGGGTAAGGACTATATCCTGCGTGATATTTGTAATTTTATTAAAACTTAAATCTTTTCGTTGAAAACGTAATGCCTGATTAGGTAACAAAACAACTTCATCATCATCTGACTTAGCCACCAAATTGTTTGATTTTACCTTTACTTTACCAGTACGAACCAAAACTTCAACATCAGGTTGGTCAGAATAGGCCTTAACTCTAAAACTAGTTCCAACTACCTTCGTAATAATTTCATTGGCGTAAACGAAGAAGGGTTTTTTTGGATTTTTACTAATTTCAAAGAAACCTTCGCCAGATAAATACACCTTTCTTTCGTTTCCGGTAAAGATCTTTGGATAGCTAAGTTTACTATTAGGTTGTAATAGAACCGAACTACCATCAGATAAAGTAATAATTTGAGCTTTGTCTGAATTATTGGTTTGTTCAACCAATCCTTCATTGTTTTCACTAATCAACTCATTATAGGTTACTTCTTTACTATTAGAGATTATTTGATTGTTATACAACCAAACTGTTCCTAAACCAAGAATTAAAGCGGCGGCAATACCACTAAGAAAATATTTCTTAAGAAATTTTATTTTAGAACTTGAGGTTGAATTGTTCTGATTCTCTTTCTCTTCGATTTTAATCCAGGTGGCCTGCAAAGCATGATGAAGATCTACAGGAGATATTGGCTGGTCTGGTACTTTCATAGCCAGCAACAATAATCTCGCGTCTTCTACCAGTTTAGCACGCTGACGACTCTCTAAAGTCCATTCTTCCCAACCATCATTGTCTATTTTGGATAAAATCCATGACTGAAATGATTCATCAGATAAGAAATCTTCAATTTCGGTATATTTATTACGTTTTTGCATTTAGAAATAGGGTTACAAAAACATAGAGGACGGCTTTCTTGTTATATACTCACCAAATTGTGATTTTTTTTTAATTCTGTATAAAAAAAATTAAAAAGTAGTTGAGGAAAGGAGAAGAATTAACGAAACACTACCCTTCCATTCCTTGCGAAGAGTAAGTAAACCGCGGTGTAGTAAGTTACTTGCTGATTGATAATTTACCTCCAGCATATCGGCAATTTGATCGACCGTTAAGCCTTGATGGTATCTTAAATACAAGGCCTCTTTTTGTCGTGCTGGTAAATTGTTCAGTAATTTATTCAAATGAATTACTTTTTCTTTTGTAGCATAATCGTCATCCATCAGATCATGTTCTACAGAGAATTCTAAAAGAAAAGAAATTGAATCTGTGCTTGCAGACTTGCGAAAAATATGATCACGCTCGTATAAACGTGCGATACGCTTGCGTACACTTGACAATAAATAGGCTTTTACTACAACTGAACTTTGAAGACCGTTCTTGTAAACCCAAATATCTGTAAAAACATCCTGAACACAATCCTGTACCTTTTCGGCATTCGGAGAAAGTGAATTTCCGTAATTGACCAAATCACCATAGTATTTTTCAAACAACAGAGAGAATGATTTTTCATCTCCATTTTTCAAGTTAGTCCAAAGCGTAAGATCGTCCGATGTTTTGAATTGTAGAGTTTTGGTATTCATATAAAATCGCAATAGAATTCTTGAAAATAAGCACTGGTTTTTAACATAAAGAATAAGATTTTTTAACACTATTCTTTAGATCTATGCGATAAATATATAAAAGCAAACATATAAAACAAATTTTTTAATAGGAGAAAAATAAACATTTAACATCTGGAAAGAGCTTTTTTTATTGACTTAACGGGCTTTAGCATATAAAAATAAAATTAAAGTTATTCTTCTATTTTTTTTCAAATGTCAGATTTTATCGCCATAGTTTCTTTTGGTTTTTTTTAACATTAGCTTAAATGATCATTTGTAAATCATTTTAAATTAACACCTGTCCTTTCAAAAAAAATTTATCATAAATACTAATATCAAACTAGAGAACATTGAGCTGAAGCAGTACTGGATTCGGTATAATATCTGACAAAAAGGATGTTTTACCGGATATTTTTTTATCTTTGAAATTCAGGATTTTTAATCCAAATGACTTTATCTTTGAGCCTTTAGAAATTAATATTCAGTATAGGACAGAAAATACATCAGGGAAGAAACGTAAAACGTTTTAGAGAAATGCTTAATATCAAACAAGAAGCATTAGCTTATGATCTGGGAGAAGACTGGAATCAGAAGAAAATCTCTATGCTGGAGCAGAAAGAAGTAATTGAAGAAAGTTTATTGAAACAAATTTCCGTACTACTAAAGATTCCGGTTGAAGCTTTTCAGAATTTTGATGAAGAACAAGCGATAAATGTTATTGCAAATACTTATTCATTCCAGGATTTTAAAGATAATGCTGTCGCTTCTGGATTTAGCTACCAACCCTCTTTCAATGCTATTGATAAAATTGTTCAATTTTATGACGAAAAAATTACGTTATACGAGCGTATGTTGAAAGAGAAAGATGAAATGATGTCAGGATTTGAAAAATTAATCAGCAAATAATTATTTATAAACCTATATTGAGTACACAAGCGTAGTTTTAAAGACTTGCTCTGAAAGAGCCATAGTAATAGAATAGTACAAAGCACTATTGCATGGTAAAACATTTTTTTTTCAAGCCCAGAAAGGGCGAAAGCCAAATCTCAAACAAAACGCATTTATAATTGTGGCCTAAGCATGCTCTTGCCCCCTCAGGGTAATGTGTCATATTCATTTAGTCATAGTGCGTTGCAGTATGTTTGCGCTTTAGGGCTTACAGCTCATTTAATCCAAGGGTTTTGTAGGAAATATAATATCCTTTCTATAGCAAATATTAGCGAAGCGCCTTTTAAAAGAGCATCAAATCTATGGCTCTATGTGTTAAAAAAAAGCCTCACTAAAATATTTAGCAAGGCTTTAGACGATTTTATATTGAAGTTTTCTTTTAGAAAGCTACATTCCATCTTGGTAATTTTGCATTTTCATCTAAGAAATTTTGCAAAACCTGTCCTTCTACTGTAGTTGGAATCCCTTTTGAATCTGCATTGAAAGTTTCGAACCAAACTACTTCAAGAGCAGCAATGTTTTCTAATTTCATTTGTGCCGGCCAGGAGTATTTTCTTCCTGTTTTTGCAAATTGATGTCCGTTTATAATTTTATCGTACAATCCGCCGTTTTTGCTTTTCAAAGTACCATCATTCTGAACAGTTCCTGTAGATCCTACCATGATCAATTCTTTTGCATTTCCTTCAACTGCATAAACTACAAAAACACCTGCACCGCCTTCCGGAGCGTTGCAAACTTGTTCTAAACTGTCTTCAATTGTAAAAGTAAAGCTGCTGCTTACTTTAAATTTTTCTAATTCTTTGTACATATTTCTTTTTTTAGCTTCTAAGGTACTGAGGTTCTTAGCAACTAAGTTTTTTCTATTTATACCCCAGCATTTTAAAATGTAAAAAAGTCTCAAGTGATATTGAGACTTTTTTTTGGAATTTATTATTTTAAATACCTGAGATTATCCAAGTACTTCTTTTACTTTTTTACCAATTTCAGCTGGTGAATCAACAACGTGAATTCCGTTGTCTCTCATGATTTGTTTTTTAGCAGCAGCAGTATCATCAGAACCACCAACGATAGCACCTGCGTGACCCATTGTTCTACCAGCAGGAGCAGTTTCTCCAGCGATAAAGCCAACAACTGGCTTACGGTTACCATCAGCTCTCACCCATTTAGCAGCATCAGCTTCTAATTGACCTCCGATTTCACCAATCATAATGATGATTTCAGTTTCTGGATCGTTCATTAATAATTCAACTGCCTCTTTAGTTGTAGTTCCAATAATTGGATCTCCACCAATACCAATAGCAGTAGTAATTCCTAAACCTTGTTTTACAACCTGATCAGCAGCTTCGTAAGTTAAAGTTCCTGATTTAGAAACGATACCAACTGATCCTTTTTTGAAAACGAAACCTGGCATAATACCAACTTTAGCTTCACCCGGAGTAATTACACCAGGACAGTTTGGTCCGATTAATCTTGAATTTCTTTCTTTAACATAGTTATTAGCTTTAATCATATCTGCTACAGGAATTCCTTCAGTAATAGCAATAATTACTTTAATTCCAGCGTCAGCAGCTTCCATAATTGCATCAGCAGCAAAAGCTGGCGGAACAAAAATGATAGATGTATCAGCTCCTGCTTGTTCGACAGCATCTTTTACTGTGTTAAAAACCGGACGGTCTAAATGGCTTGTTCCTCCTTTACCCGGAGTTACTCCACCAACAACATTTGTACCGTACTCAATCATTTGAGAAGCGTGGAAAGTTCCTTCGCTCCCTGTAAATCCTTGAACAATTATTTTGGAATCTTTATTAACTAAAACACTCATGATATATATTTTATGTAGTTTTTAAAATTGTGATGCAAAAGTAAGGTTTTGTAACGTATTTTAACCTTTTTGTCTTTAAAAAAATTAAGAAAATTGACTCATTTGAAAACCGCGATATAATTTATCATCTTTTATTTGCCAAATCGTGGCAAAATGAGCTAATAACATTTCTTCTCTCGGGTTCTCAATCGTTTTTACAAAGTGAGAGTATCGTATTGAAACTAAGTCTTCTTCGGCAATGATGTGGCTAATTCTAACCTTAGAACGTACATAAGCACGGCTAAGCTCGTTTGCCATAGCTATCATAGAATCATAATCCATCTCAATTAATCCTTTGGTGCTGTTCCAGTCCAACTTTACTTCCGGATGCAAGTAAGTTTTCATGATTTCGCTATCAATTAAGGCATCTGACTTGTAAAATTTTTGAACAAATTCTTTTATAGACATATTACTTCAATTTAGTTAGAATTTCAGGAATCTTTTTGATATTGGCCATTTGTTTTAACTTTTCTCTCGATTCTTCGATTGGAGTTCCGAAATATGATTTTCCTCCTTCAACTGATTTGGTAACTCCTGTTTGTCCCATAATAACAGCCTTCGCTCCTATTGTGATGCCACTGGTAGTTCCTACTTGTCCCCAAATGGTAACTTCATCTTCAATTACCACGCAGCCGGCAATACCGGTTTGTGAAGCAATTAAACATTTCTTTCCAATTACTGTATCATGCCCCACGTGTACCTGATTGTCCAATTTTGTACCTTCGCCAATAGTAGTATCGCCGGTAACACCTTTGTCAATCGTGCAAAGCGCTCCTATGCCAACATTGTCTTCGATAACGACTCTTCCTCCGGAAATTAACTGATCGAAGCCCTCTGGGCGTTTTTTGTAATAAAAAGCATCGGCTCCCAGAATAGTTCCGGCATGAATCATTACATTGTCACCAATTACAGTATGATCATAAATAGTAACATTTGGGTGAATCAGACAGTTTTTACCAATGGTAACGTTGTTTCCGATAAAACAGTTGGGCTGAATAACAGTACCTTCTCCAATCGTAGCTGAGAGTGCAATCGATACATTTGTGCCTTGAAATGGTCTGAAGTGTTTGGTTAAGATATTAAAATCTCTGAAAGGATCATCAGAAATTAAAAGGGCTTTACCTTCCGGACAATCTACTTTTTTGTTAATTAAAATTATAGTAGCCGCCGATTGTAAAGCTTTGTCGTAATATTTAGGGTGGTCAACAAAAACAATATCTCCGGCTTCAACGACATGTATTTCGTTCATGCCTAAAACAGGAAAGTTTTGATCACCAATAAATTCGCAGTCAAGCAAATTTGCAATTTCTTGTAAAGAATGACTCTTTGGAAATTTCATATTCTATAATTAGAAAATTTGTCAATTAGAAAATGTGTCAATTGGCAAATATGTCAATTAGATTTTTTTTAATTATCTAATTGACACATTGACAAATTATCTAATTTAAGAACTACTCCTTTACACGCTCCATGTAAGAACCTGAAGCGGTATCAATTTTGATTTTATCACCTTCGTTAATAAACAAAGGAACGTTTACTGATGCTCCGGTTTCTACTGTCGCATTTTTAGTTGCATTTGTAGCTGTATTTCCTTTTACTCCCGGCTCAGCGTAAGTAACTTCAAGAACTACAGATGCCGGCATATCAACAGATAAAGGTAAATCAGTTTCTGTATTGATCTGAACCATTACATTTGTTCCTTCTTTCAACAAATCCGGAGCATCAAGGATATTTTTGTTTAATGAAATTTGCTCGAAAGTTTCAGCATTCATAAAATGAAACTCATCTCCTTCTGGGTATAAAAACTGAAAAGTATGTGTTTCAACACGAATAACATCAATTTTGTGACCTGCCGAAAAAGTATTGTCTAATACTTTACCAGATGTTAAACTTTTTAATTTAGTTCTTACAAAAGCAGGACCTTTTCCAGGCTTAACGTGAAGAAATTCAATGATTTTATAAATATCGTGATTAAATTTAATACACAATCCGTTTCTAATATCTGATGTAGATGCCATTTTGTTTTATTTTAGATTTTAGAATGTAGATTTTAGATTTTAGATTTTCAAATCCTAAAATTTACATTCCTTTTTTGTTTAATTATTATGTAATCATTTTATTGTTTATTCGAATAAACGATTCAACAAATAAACGATTAAACTTATTCTAATAGTTTCCGGAATACCCCTTCATGATTCCTCTCGATGAATTACGGATAAAGTCCAGAATTTCATCTCTCTCAGGAGTTGCTTCCATTTCAGCTTCAATAATACTTAAAGCTTGTGTTGTGTTATAGTTCTTTTGGTATAAAATTCTGTAGATTTCCTGAATTTCTCTGATTTTCTCAGTGCTGAAACCTCTTCTTCTTAAACCTACTGAATTGATTCCTACATACGACAACGGCTCTTTTGCTGCTTTTGTATAAGGAGGAACATCTTTTCTAACCAAAGATCCACCTGAAATCATAGCATGATCTCCGATATGGATAAATTGATGAATAGCTGCCAAACCACCGATTACGGCATGATTTCCAACAACTACGTGTCCTGCCAGTGCAACACCATTTACGATGATGGCATTATTACCAATCTCACAATCGTGTGCAATGTGAGCATAAGCCATAACCAAACAGTTATTTCCGAGAATAGTCTGACCTGAGGCAACTGTACCTCTGTTGATCGTAACACATTCTCTAATCGTACAGTTATCTCCAATAATAGCAAGAGAATCTTCTCCGCCAAATTTCAAATCTTGTGGTACCGCAGAAATAACCGCTCCCGGAAAAATATTGCAATTTTTACCAATACGGGCCCCTTCCATGATCGTCACATTTGAACCAATCCAAGTACCATCACCAATAATAACATTATTGTGAATTGTTGTAAAAGGCTCAATTACAACATTTTTAGCGATTTTAGCGCCAGGATGAACATATGCTAATGGTTGATTCATATGTGTTTTTTATATTTTAAATTAAAATAATCTAATTTGGGCAACAAACCTAAACAATAAAATTGATTAATTATTATTGTTTTCTTGCAATTTGGGCCATTAATTCTGCCTCGGTCACCAATTTCCCATTTGCGTAAGCATTTGCCTGCATATGACAGATTCCTCTTCTGATTGGAGAAATCAATTCGCATTTGAAAATTAATGTATCACCCGGCAATACTTTGTGTTTGAATTTGACATTGTCAATTTTCATGAAATAAGTCAAATAATTTTCAGGATCCGGAACGGTGCTTAAAACCAAAATTCCACCTGTTTGTGCCATTGCTTCCACAATTAAAACACCCGGCATAACCGGTGCCTCCGGGAAGTGTCCAACAAAGAAATTTTCATTCATGGTTACATTCTTCAAACCAACCACGTGACGATCAGACATTTCTATAATTCTGTCAATCAACAAAAATGGAGGTCTGTGAGGAAGCATCGCCATGATTTTATGAATGTCCATCAAAGGCTCCTGATTTAAATCATAAACAGGTACATGATTTCTTTGCTCTATTTTGATAATTTTAGCTAACTTTTTAGCAAACTGTGTATTTACAAAATGTCCAGGTTTGTTAGCAATAATTTTCCCTTGTATACGAACTCCGATAAGAGATAAATCTCCAATTACGTCAAGCAATTTATGTCTTGCTGCTTCGTTTGGATAATGTAAAGTCAAATTATCAAGAACACCATTTGGTTTTACCGAAATTTCATCCTTTCCGAAAGCCTTCTTTAAATTCGCCATTGTAGATTCAGAAATTTCTTTGTCTACATAAACGATTGCATTATTCAGATCACCGCCTTTAATTAAGCCATGCTCTAGTAATGACTCTAATTCGTGTAAGAAGCTAAAAGTTCTTGAACTCGCAATTTCACTTTTGAAATCAGCTATACTTTTCATAGTAGCATTCTGAGTACCTAAAACTTTAGTACCAAAATCCACCATTGTAGTCACCTGATAGTCATCGCTAGGCATAACCAAGATCTCGCTTCCGGTTGTTTCGTCTGTAAATGATATTACTTCTTTTACTACATAAACGTTACGTTTAGCGTCTTGCTCTTCTATTTCAGCTTTTTCAATTGCTTCCACAAAATATTTTGAAGAACCATCCATGATAGGAAGTTCTGAAGCATCTAATTCTATAATAACATTGTCCAGATCACATCCAACTAATGCCGCCAAAACATGTTCAGGAGTTTGAATTTTTACGCCAAGTTTTTCTAAATTAGTACCTCTTTGCGTATTAACAACATAATTAGCATCAGCCTCAATGACTGGCTGTCCTTGCAAATCTACTCTTACAAAAGTGAAACCATTATTTATTGGAGCAGGTTTAAAAGTCATTGTAACTTCTTTCCCAGTGTGTAATCCAACGCCTGTTAGTGAAATTTCATTTTTGATGGTCTTCTGTTTAACCATTATTTCCATTTTTTGGGTTTATTATTTGTTTTTTTAATTCTTCTACTTCGGAAACTATTTTAGGCAGATTCTTGAAATGAACATACGATTTGTTAAAATCAGTATATCCAAGAGACGGTGTACCCTGCAATATTTCATCATCTTTAATGTTTCTTGCAACTCCTGATTGAGCCTGCAATCTTACATTGTTACCTATGGTCAAGTGCCCTGCGATACCTACTTGTCCGCCAATCATACAGTTTTCACCAATTTTAGTTGAACCGGCCACACCTGATTGCGCTGCAATTACAGTGTTTTTACCAATTTCAACATTGTGTGCAATCTGAATCTGATTGTCCAGTTTAACTCCTTGTCGTATAATAGTCGAACCAAGAGTCGCTCTGTCGATGGTAGTATTAGCGCCAATATCAACGTTATCTTCTATAATAACATTACCAATTTGTGGCACCTTACTGTATACTCCTTCGTCATTTGGTACAAAACCAAAACCATCCGCACCAATAATAGTTCCGGAATGAATGGTACAATTGTTACCAATTATAGTTTCGGAATAAATTTTAGCACCTGCAAAAATATACACATTATCTCCAATTACAACATTATCTCCAATAAAACTGTTCGGATAAATTTTTACATTATCACCCAAAACCACGTTCTGTCCGATATAACTAAAGCTTCCTAAGTACAGATTCTCTCCATGTTTAGTTCCTTCAGTCATAAAAGACTGTGCTTCTATACCGTTTTTATTTAATTTAACCTGGTTGTAAAAATGTAAAAGTTTAGAAAAAGAAGCATAAGCATCTTCTACTTTTATTAAAGTTGTAGTGATTTCCTGTTCCGGAATAAAGCTATCATTAACAATGGTTACAGATGCTTTTGTAGTATATATGTGGTTGATATATTTTGGATTGGCCAAAAAAGTAAGCGATCCCTCCTCACCTTCTTCTATTTTAGATAACCGAGAAACTTCTACATTGGGATTCCCAACAACTTCTCCTTCTAAAATTCCCGCTATTTGTTCTGCTGTAAATTTCATTGCGACAAAAATATAAAAAATAGATTTTAAATGTTAATTTTAGATAAGTTGTTTTGGGAAACAGATGTAATATTTTGTCACCAATTTAGATAATGACCTCAAATTCAACTGGTCAGATGCTTCAACAACATCTTCAATTGTTTTGTCTTTTTTCAAAATTCGTATAGGTTCAGCTTCTTTGCTGTAAGCCTGATTTTTAATTTTTCCGCCAAAAATAAAATAACCGGCTTCTAATTGTGTAATATGGTGTTCGTTAGCAAATTCTTCCTTCAGAGATTGTAATTCTTCCGCGGGTATTTTTTCTGCCGTAAGCTTAATTTTAAGTAAGTCTCTATTTATTAGCATTTTACTCAAAGTCGAAAGTATAAAATCATTGTGCTTTTGCCAGGCTTTTAAAGCGCTAATAATATCAAAATCATCTAATTGAGAGAATAAATCCAATTTTTCGGCATCAAAATCCTCCAAAGTGACCCTGTTCTTCATAAAATACAAAAGTGGATCACTGCACGGCAGAATTACACCTTTTAGAGTAAGTTCTTTAGCTCTTTTTAGTACTTTCATCAAAATCAGCTCGGCTACCAAACTTGTTTTATGCAAATAAGCCTGCCAGTACATCAATCTTCTTGAAAGCAGGAACTTTTCGACAGAATAGATTCCTTTTTCCTCAATTACCAAAGTACCGTCAACAACATTCATCATCTGAATCAAACGTTCAGAGTTTACATTACCTTCTGCTACACCGGTATAAAAACTGTCTCTTTTTAAATAATCCATTCGATCCATGTCCAACTGACTTGAGATCAGCTGTAGCATAAATTTTCGATGGTAATCGCCTTTAAAAACCTGAATAGCGAGACTCAGCTTCCCTTCGAACTCTTCATTCAAGCGATTCATAAACAGTAATGAAATGGCTTCATGATGCACATCTTCTACAATGCTTTTCTCCATAGCATGCGAAAAAGGCCCATGACCAATATCGTGCAGTAAAATAGCAATATAAAGCGCATTTTCTTCTTCGGTTGAAATCGCAACTCCTTTAAAACGAAGTGTATCTACTGATTTTTGCATTAAATGCATACACCCTAAGGCATGATGAAAACGCGTATGATTGGCTCCCGGATAAACCAAATACGACAAACCCATTTGCGAAATACGGCGTAAACGCTGAAAATACGGGTGCTGAATTAAATCGTAAATAAGTTCGTTCGGTATGGAGATAAACCCGTAAATGGGATCATTGAATATTTTTAACTTATTGATATGAGTCACTATTTGGTTATTTTTAGGTGAACAAATATAAGTAATTAACCATAAACAACTTTGCGTTTTTTACTTAAAAATCAACAAATGTTCCCTTTGAAAATCAATATAATAACATTACATTAAAAAGATTTTCAGAAAAATTAACCATTCTTAATTCTGAATTTTATACTATATTTAATACTTTTTAAGTTCTATACTTCTAAATTGCATTAAAAATTAAAATCGTTTATGGACAAAATAAAAATACTTTGGGTCGATGATGAAATCGATCTTTTAAAGCCACATATATTATTTCTGGAGAAAAAAAACTACGCTGTAACCACCTCTAACAATGGTTTAGATGCAATTGCACTTTTTGAAGAAGACAACTTTGATATTGTTTTTCTAGATGAGAATATGCCCGGAATGAGTGGTTTGGAAACGCTTTCGGAAATGAAAGAGAAAAAATCAGCTATTCCAATGATTATGATCACGAAAAGTGAAGAGGAATACATCATGGAAGAAGCTATTGGTTCTAAAATAGCCGATTACCTCATAAAACCGGTAAATCCGAATCAGATTTTGTTAAGTCTGAAAAAGAATCTCGATCATTCAAGACTTATTTCTGAGAAAACGACTTTGGATTATCAAAAGGAGTTTCGAAAAATATCCATGGAACTTGCTATGGTCAACTCTTTTGAAGATTGGATTGAACTTTACAAAAAACTGCTTTTCTGGGAATTAGAACTTGAGAATATTAACGATCAGGCAATGATTGAGATCCTTGAATCTCAAAAAGTAGAAGCCAATTCGCAATTCGGAAAATACATTGAGAGAAACTACGAAGACTGGTTTGCTCCAAAGGCGGACAAACCTATTCAATCGCACAATTTGTTTAAAGAATTAGTAGTTCCGGAGATCAAAAAGAAGGACAGGCCTATCCTTTTTGTGGTAATTGACAATCTGCGTTACGATCAATGGAAATCTTTTGAAACCGTAGTTTCCAATTATTATAAACTGGAAAAAGAGGTTCCGTATTTCTCTATTCTGCCAACTGCTACACAATATGCCCGTAATTCAATCTTCTCTGGTTTATTACCGATAGAGATGGAAAAACAGTTTCCTCAATATTGGAAAAACGATGTTGAAGATGGCGGGAAGAACCTTTTTGAAGCCGAATTTCTGTCAGCGCAATTAAAACGCTTAGGCTTAAACATTAAAGAAGATTATTTCAAAATCACCAACTACGCAGGCGGAAAAAAACTGGCAGAAAATTTCAAGGCTTTAAAAGGAAACGACCTTGTAACCGTAGTTTACAACTTCGTAGACATGCTGTCACACGCCAAAACTGAAATGGAAGTCGTAAAAGAACTGGCCTCGGACGATAAAGCTTATCGTTCACTTACTTTGAGCTGGTTTAAAAACTCCCCTCTTCTTGAAATTATTCAGCAGGCACAACTTTTAGGATTCAAATTGATTTTAACAACAGATCATGGCACTATAAATGTAAAAAATCCATCGAAAGTGGTTGGAGATAAAAATACAAGTTTAAATTTGCGCTACAAAACCGGTCGTAGTTTAACATACGAGCAAAAAGATGTATATGTCGTTAAGGAGCCTAAAACAATTGGTTTGCCGGCAATTAATATGAGCAGTTCGTTTATTTTTGCTAAAAACGATTACTTTTTGGCCTATGTAAACAACTACAACCACTATGTGAGTTATTATAAAAATACTTACCAGCACGGAGGAATTTCGTTAGAAGAAATGATTATTCCGTTCTTGGTATTTAATCCGAAATAGAAAAAGTTCTCAGTAACAGTTTTCAGTTTCCAGTTTTTAATTTACGGTCTCATCTGTAAACTGCGACTGAAAACTGAAAACTGCCACTGAGACTAATTAAAACAAACAAGAAATGAATATCGTTTTTTCATTAGATCAAATCAAAGAAGTAGCAACACAAATTTTAGCAGCAAATCCAAAAAAAATCATTCTTTTCAATGGAGAAATGGGCGTTGGAAAAACTACCTTAATCAAGCAATTATGTAAAAGTTTAGGAGTTCAGGACGCAACCAGTAGTCCAACTTTTTCTTTAGTTAATGAATATAATACTTCTGACAATCAAACGGTTTACCACTTTGATTTTTATAGATTGAACAAAGAAACCGAAGCACTCGACATGGGAGTTGATGATTATTTGTACTCCGGAAACTGGTGTTTTATTGAATGGTCAGAAAAAATCGCAAGCTTACTTCCGGAAGAAACTTCAACCATCACAATTCAACTTTTGGCAGACGGGAAAAGAGAATTAAAATTATCCTAAGACCATCAACAGAAGTCGAAAGGTCTACTTAAATACACTAAGAATACAGAAATGAATACCCAAAATACTGTAGAAATAATCTCTTTTTCACCTGATTTAAAAGAACATATTAAGATCCTAAATCTGGAATGGCTTAAAAAGTACTTTAAAGTAGAGGAACAAGACGAAATAGTACTTTCCTCCCCTCAGGAAGAAATTATTGATAAAGGCGGGTTGATCTTCTATGCCAGGTACAATGATGAAATTATTGGAACTGTTTCTTTGATGAAAGCCAGCGAAACAAGCTTTGAGCTGAGTAAAATGGCTGTTTCAGATCAGGCGCAGGGCCTTGGGGTTGGAAACAAACTGCTAGCACACTGCATGACTGTTGCAAAAGAAAACAATATTAAAAAACTGTTTTTGTATTCTAACCGTATACTGCTTCCGGCGCTTCATTTGTATCAGAAGTTTGGTTTTACTGAAGTTCCTTTGGGCGATGTAAGTTATGAAAGAGCGGATATAAAAATGGAGAAAATTCTGTAATAATTCTTAAACAACTATTAGCAGAATTTTTACATTGATTTTAAAACTTTTTACGTAATTTGTACTCTTAATTTTTTGCACAACCCATGTCAATTACCTTAACTCCATTTACGAAACAGCAATTGTTGCCACAAGAAGAAAAACTTGAAATTGGCCGATTCAAAAGTGAACTTTTTATAGGGATTCCTAAAGAAACAAGTTATCAGGAACGTCGTATTTGTCTGACTCCGGATGCTGTTAGTGCGTTGACATATGAGGGACATAGGGTAATGATTGAATCAGGAGCCGGAGAAAGCTCCAGTTATACCGATAAAGAATACTCAGATGCAGGAGCTGAAGTAACAAGTGACACGAAGAAAGTCTTCGGCTGCCCAATGCTTCTTAAGGTAGAACCTCCTACAACCGCCGAGATTGAAATGATCAATCCGGAAACTATTTTAATTTCAGCTATTCAGTTAAAAACTAAGAAAAAAGCATATTTTGAAGCTTTAGCGCAGAAAAAAATAACGGCTTTAGCTTTTGAATACATAAAAGATGAAGACGGTTCCTATCCTGCCGTAAAATCGTTAAGCGAAATTGCAGGAACAGCTTCTGTTCTGATTGCTGCCGAATTAATGATTACGGACGAGTTTGGAAAAGGCCTTTTGTTTGGTAATATTACAGGAGTTCCCCCTACAGATGTTGTGATTCTGGGTGCCGGAACCGTTGGTGAATTCGCCGCAAAAACAGCTATAGGACTGGGAGCAAATGTGAAAGTTTTTGACAATTCCATTACTAAATTACGTCGTTTACAGAATAGTCTTAACCAGCGTATTTTCACTTCGACTGTCCAGCAAAAAGCATTGTTAAAAGCTTTAAGACGTTGTGATGTTGCGATTGGTGCCATGCGTGGTAAAGAACGCTGTCCTATTATTGTTACAGAGACAATGGTTGAACACATGAAAAAAGGTGCTGTCATTGTAGATGTAAGTATTGATACCGGCGGATGTTTTGAAACTTCAGAGGTTACCACTCACGAAAAACCAACTTTTATAAAAAGCAACGTGCTGCACTATTGTGTACCTAACATTCCTTCCAGATATTCTAAAACAGCTTCATTGTCCATAAGTAATATCCTTACTCCTTATTTGCTTCAAATTGCGGAAGACGGAGGTTTGGAAAGTGCTATACGATGTAATAAAGGATTAAAAAACGGAATTTACATGTATCATGGAATTCTAACCAGCAAAGCAATTGGCGAATGGTTTGATTTACCGGATAACGACATTAATTTACTTGTTTTTTAAGGAAACTTTAGTGTACCTTTGCAAAAATTATTTTTCATGAAGTTCGTACATCGTTTTGCTTATTATTTAATTGGTTTGGTTATGGGATGCTTTTTTGTAGCCCTTGTATTCAGTGGAAAAGATACACGTTGCAACTACTTTCCAAACGCCAGAGTTTTAAATAATTTACGCACTAAGCCTTTTCAGTATTCCGAAAAAGCGATTCAAACTTTGAATGAAAAATGGGTTGACACAGCCGATATCAAAAGTACACTGACATTTGGTGATGTTGATTTTGACAAAAGTAATGTCCCTGTAAACAAAGGAAAACTTTATTTAATCGAAGGTAAGACTGCTAAAAATCAAGAGATTATTTTAAAAGTAGTCAACTACGAGAACAAAGCTATTCTGGAAGAGATTATTAAAAAAGGCACAAAAGAATAAGTGTGTCATTTAATAAGTAACAGCAATCAGTTTTTGTAATAAAAGCTGATTTTAACTAGTTCTTCGTTTCTACAGCCAGTCGATTTCTTTGATTGCTTTGGATTTCAAAAATTCATTGGTTTTGCTAAAATGTTTGTTTCCAAACCATTTTCCCTGATTAGCACTCATAGGTGAAGGATGTCCGGATTCTAAAATAAAATGTTTCGAACGATCAATTTTAGCGCCTTTTTTTTGAGCAAAGCTTCCCCATAGCAGGAAAACAACATTCTCTTTTCGATCTGAAATAGCTTGAATTACGGCGTCAGTAAACAAATTCCATTTCAAATGTTTATGGCTATTTGGACTGTCTTTGCGAACCGTCAAGGATGCATTTAAAAGTAAAACACCTTGTTCTGCCCATTTTTCAAGATTACCTGAGGTTGGCATAAAGATAGAATCGAGATCGTCACTTAGTTCTCTGTAAATATTTCGCAGTGATGGTGGGATTTTAACTGAATCATTTACAGAAAAACTCAATCCATTCGCCTCTCCTTCTCCATGATAAGGATCTTGTCCTATGATGACAACTTTTAAGTTTTGAAAAGCACAGGTGTTAAAAGCAGAGAAAATCAATTCTGCTGGAGGGTAACAAGTATGTGTTTGATACTCAATTTCCAAAGTTTTCATTAACTCTGAAAAATAAGTTTTTTGATTTTCATCTTTTAATATCACTTCCCAATCAGGAGAAAGATTGATTTTCATTTTTTTTAAATTTTACCACAAATTAAGCAAAGTTTTCTTCAAAGTACTAATTAATAGTGCTATTTCGTTCCAAAACTTTGTAACTTTGAACTTTTACAACTTACGATATATAATGATATCTATAACCGAAAAAACTTTACAAGATTTACAATTTCCAACAGTACTCGAAACCATTTCAGCAGGCTGTAATACTTATATAGGAAAAGAAAAAGCTTTACAAATAACACCTTTTAGAGATCAGGAAACTTTGATGCAGGCTTTGATGCAGACATCGGAGTATGTTTCCTCCTTTCAAAATAATAACGCCATTCCCAATCACGGATTTGACGCCATAACTCATGAGATTAAGTTTTTAGCAATTGAAGACAGTTTTCTTGAAGTGGGAAGTTTTAGAAAAATTGCTACACTTTCTTCTACCTCAAACTTTTTACTTAATTTCCTTAAAAAGTTTGATGATTATTATCCAAATCTAAATGCAAGAGCTTCACGTGTTGAATACACGAAAGATATTGTGACCACTATTGATGCTATTGTAGATAAATATGGTGAAATAAAAGACAATGCTTCACCAGCTTTACTAAGTATTCGTCAGGGCATGAACCTGGTTCGCGGTAAAGTCAACCAAAGTTTCGGAGTTGCTCTTACGCAATACAATAGTCTTGGTTATCTTGATGATATAAAAGAAAGCTTTGTGCAAAACCGAAGAGTTTTAGCAGTTTTAGCCATGTACCGCCGAAAAGTGAAAGGCTCTATTTTAGGAAGTTCAAAAACAGGAAGTATTGCCTATATCGAACCTGAGGCTACACTAAAATACTCCAGAGAATTAGCCAATTTGGAATACGAAGAGAAGGAAGAAATTACCAGAATCTTGAAGCAATTATCGAATGCAATTCGTCCGTATTTGCCTTTATTAATTGAATACCAGGAATTTTTGAGTGATATTGACGTTGTTGCCGGAAAGGCAAAATATGCGAATCGCATCAACGGAATCCTGCCTACTATTACAGAAGAAAGAAGGTTGTTTTTCAGAGAAGCGTATCACCCGATTTTGTATCTGAACAACAAACAGAAAAACGAAGTTACTCATCCACAAACCATTGAACTAAAGCAGGATAATCGTATCATTGTGATTTCAGGACCCAATGCGGGTGGAAAAACCATTTCACTAAAAACAGTAGGTTTATTACAGCTAATGCTTCAATCAGGGATGCTTATTCCGGTCCACGAACGAAGTGAGACATTCTTGTTTGACAGAATTTTAACAGATATTGGAGATAATCAATCAATTGAAAATCATCTAAGTACATATAGTTACCGATTAAAGAACATGAACTACTTCCTGAAAAAATGCAACAAGAAGACCATGTTCTTAATTGATGAATTTGGTACAGGTTCTGATCCGGAATTAGGAGGTGCTTTGGCAGAGATATTCCTGGAAGAATTTTATCATCGTGAAGCTTTTGGAATTATAACCACTCATTATTCCAATCTAAAGATTTTGGCTAATGAATTGCCATATGCAACCAATGCCAACATGATGTTTGATGAAAAAACTTTAGAACCTATGTACAAATTGGCTTTAGGTCAGGCCGGAAGTTCATTTACTTTTGAAGTAGCTCTAAAAAACGGAATTCCTTTTGGATTGATTAACCGTGCCAAAAAGAAAATTGAAGTGGGTAAAGTTCGTTTTGATAAAACGATTGCCACCCTTCAAAAGGAGCGTTCGAAGCTTGAAAAAACTTCTCTTAATTTAAAAGAGGAAGAAACCAGGGCTCGTGAAGAGAGTAAAAAGATGGAAAACATCAATGTAAAGATCAAGCAAAAACTCGAAAGTTATCAGGAATTGTACGATAGCAATCAGAAAACCATTTATATCGGTCAGAAAATCGAAGATATTTCAGAGAAGTATTTCAACAACAAAAACAAGAAAGAACTTATTGGTGAATTTTTGAAAATAGTTGAGATTGAAAACTCAAAACGCAAAAAAGCTACTCCGAAAGAAACAAAAGCAATAATTGAAAAGAAAAAAGAAGTAATTGCTGAAATCACTGTTAAAGTGGAGGAAATTCGAAAAGAGAAAAAAGAAAAGAAACTTAAACCTGTAGTTGAAAAACCGAAACCAGTTCTAAAAGTTGGCGATCGCGTAAGAATGCTCGACGGAAGATCTGTTGGAAGTATTGATGCTATAGAAAAAAATAAAGCAACGGTAAATTACGGCATTTTTACTTCGAAAGTAAGTTTAGATGAATTAGAGTTGGTTGAAGCGGTTAAAAAATAGCAAAATTGACGTTTTTCTCAACCAAAACTAAAACAAAGCGATTTAAGCTTGTAATTTTTCAAAAATGAACCAGAAGGTTGCTTTATTTTAAAATGGCTGTAAAATCATTTTATTAAAGCAGTTTCTGATTCTTAAATACTATTTAAAATAAATTATTAATAGATAAAACTAATAACTAGGTTATTCTGTTAAAATACCACAGGTTAGAAAAAATGATTGATTTACCCGCAAATAAAAAAATAGTTCTCTTTGACGGCATCTGCAATCTCTGTAATTCTGCCGTACAATTCATAATCAAGCACGACAAAAAAGACGTTTTTAGATTTGTGGCTTTGCAATCAGAATTAGGAATTTCGATTTGTAAACATTTGGGGATTAGTTTTGCAAAAATGGACAGTATTTTATTGTTCAATCCGGGCTCTGCTTATTTTTACAAGTCCTCAGCAGTAATTGCTATTGCGAAAGAATTTGGTGGTCTTTGGAGACTTTCGGAAATTTTCAGGATTGTTCCCATTTTTATCAGCGATCGTATTTACGATTATGTTGCAAAAAATCGATACAATTGGTATGGCAAAAAAGAAAGCTGCATGATTCCAACGCCGGAGTTAAAGGCAAAGTTTCTTTAGGAAATTCCAGTATTGAAATTCCAAATTAGCATGATATTGTCATTTCGAGGAACTAGACTCAAGCGGTAGCGAATAGGCGAAGCAAATCACAATAGAAATTCCGCACGGTAATTCTCCAATCGTTGTCGAGATCCAAATGCGATTTCTCCCTTTGATCGAAATGACACATAAATTGTATTAATAAAAAATCCCAAATACCATCAATTAAGATTGGGATTTGGGATTTTTAAATTTGAAAATTAAAACTTATCGGATCAATTTTCTGTATTTCAGACGTTTTGGAGTTAAATCGCCACCAAGACGTTTCTTTTTGTTTTCTTCGTAATCAGAGAAACTTCCTTCAAAGAAATAAACTTCTGAGTCACCTTCAAAAGCAAGAATGTGAGTACAGATTCTATCTAAGAACCATCTGTCGTGTGAAATAATCACAGCACAGCCAGCGAAGTTTTCTAAACCTTCCTCAAGTGCACGAAGTGTATTTACGTCAAGGTCATTCGTTGGCTCATCCAGTAAAAGTACGTTACCTTCTTCTTTCAAAGTCATCGCTAAGTGTAAACGGTTACGTTCTCCACCAGATAACATTGATACTTTTTTGTTTTGCTCTCCACCTCCAAAATTGAAACGTGACAAGTAAGCTCTTGAATTTACCTGCTTACCTCCCATCATCACCAATTCCTGACCGTCAGCAAAATTTTCCCAAATTGATTTATTAGGATCGATGTTTGAGTGTGACTGATCTACATAAGCAATTTTTACAGTTTCACCAACTGAAAATTCTCCACTATCCGTTTGCTGCTCTCCCATAATCATTTTGAAGATAGTCGACTTACCTGCACCGTTTGGTCCAATAATTCCAACAATTCCGGCCTGTGGCAAAGTGAAGTTCAGATTATCGTATAATAATTTATCTCCAAAAGCTTTTGCAACATTTTTAGCTTCGATCACATTAGTTCCTAAACGAGGCCCGTTCGGGATATAGATTTCCAGATTTTCATCCAATTGTTTTTGATCTTCATTCAATAATTTGTCGTAGTTCTGTAAACGGGCTTTTTGTTTGGTTTGACGACCTTTTGCTCCCTGACGAACCCACTCCAACTCACGCTCTAAAGTTTTTCTTCTTTTAGAAGCCACTTTTTCTTCCTGAGCCATACGGTTTGATTTTTGATCCAACCATGAAGAATAGTTTCCTTTCCATGGAATACCTTCACCTCTATCCAACTCTAAAATCCAACCTGCAACATTGTCTAAGAAGTATCTATCGTGCGTTACAGCAATTACAGTTCCTGAATATTGCGCTAAATGTTGCTCTAACCAAAGAACACTCTCTGCATCAAGGTGGTTGGTAGGCTCATCTAAAAGTAATACATCAGGTTGTTGTAATAACAAACGACATAGTGCTACACGACGACGCTCCCCTCCTGAAAGGTTTTTAATTGGTGTATCTCCTTCCGGTGTACGTAAGGCATCCATCGCAATTTCAAGTTTTGTATCAATTTCCCAGGCACCAAGAGCATCAATTTTGTCTTGTAAAGCTGCCTGACGATCCATTAACTTGTCCATTTTATCCTGATCTTCATAATTTTCAGGAAGACCAAACAAATCATTGATTTGATTGTATTCTTCTAAAACGGCCATAGTTTCAGCTGCTCCTTCACGAACAACTTCAATAACTGTTTTAGAATCATCAAGGATTGGCTCTTGCTCTAAGTAACCAACTGTGTAACCCGGTTGAAAAACAACATCACCCTGGTAGTTTTTATCAACTCCTGCAATAATTTTTAAAAGTGAAGATTTTCCGGAACCATTAAGTCCTAAAATACCAATTTTCGCTCCATAGAAAAAGCTCAGGTAAATATTTTTAAGTACAGGCTTGTCTGCTCCCTGATAGGTCTTACTCAATTTTTGCATTGAGAAAATTACTTTCTTATCGTCTGACATTTGATTTATTTTTTATTTTTATATTTATTTTTTTTGATTCTCCAGAGAAATCTGCTTAGATATATTTTAAACTCTTCCTTTCAAAGCGTTGAAAACCCAGGCGTTTGCAATAAAACCAACTCCGGTTGCTGCAAATCCCCAGCCCGAAACATCTCTGTATCTAAAAGCGCCGAGACCTATAAGTAACAATCCCATAAGTACCATTATAAAAGTTGCCCATCCTAAAATGGTGTTTTTATTCATTCCCATATCTGTGCTATTATTATTTTAAAAGTAGTGTATTTTTCAGAGATGCAAATATCGTGAATTTCCATAGATCTTAAACTGTTTTTTGTACAACATATTTTAAAATTGTTTCATACAAAATATCCGGGTCTACTGGTTTATCCAGTTTCTCTAAAATTTTAGCCCTTTGAAAATCTTCGTTACCGATATTTTCGCAAATAGCTGTTAGAGCAATGATTGGTATTTCGGGTTTTAAATCACTAATGATTGTAGATGCTTCAAAACCATCCATAACAGGCATCATGATATCCATCAATATTATGGCATAACTTTTAGCTTTTACTTTCTCAACTGCTTCAAGTCCATTATTAGCGACATCACATTTAAAACCTTTATTGATTAAAATTTTCTTAGCTATCAGCTGATTCATTTTATTATCTTCAACTAATAAAATCTCGATATCTGTAAGTTGTTCAATTTGTCTTTCAATATTATTAAAAATAATTTCATCATTGCTTTCTTTAGAAATTTCAAAATTTATTAGAAACGAAAAAGTAGTTCCTTTACCTTTTTTTGATTTAACTTTTATCTGGCTTTCAAAAAGCTCCAGCGTTCTTTTTATAATTGACAATCCTAAACCGCTACCGCCATAATTCATATTAATCTCGCTCGATTCCTGTATGAAAGGTTCAAATATTTTACTTTGAACATCTTCTGAAATTCCGATTCCAGTATCAGAAATTTCAAATTTAATGCTTTCTTTACCATTAGCAGAATTCATTAATTCTGCTTTTAAAGTTATTTCCCCATTTTTAGTAAATTTTGCAGCATTCGTCATCAATTCCATTATTACCTGAGTAAACCTGATTTCATCACACTTTAAAATTTGTGAAATTTTATCATCAAAATCAAGCAGGATCCTATTCTGATTCAGATTATTGATTTTAAACATTTCAATGATGGAGTTCAATATCATTTCCAGGTTAATGTCTTTGTATTCTAAGTTAATAGTATCGTGACGTTTTAGATTCTTAAAATCTACCATATTGTTGATAAAGCCCAGAAGATAATCCGAAGAAAAATTTAAATTTTTAATATAATCTTCTTTTAGAAGTTCTGATTTTTCATTTTTAAGCAAATATGCTGTTCCTTTGATCGTATTTAAAGGAGTTTTCAATTCATGGGTTACCACATCAAGAAAAGTATCTTTTATTTTTGATGCTTCATTTAGCTCTCTGTTTATTTTTTTTAACTCTAAGTTTTTCTTCTGCAGAATTAAATTAACCTTCATTTTGTACTTTGATGCTCTAAATTGAATTATAAATAGCACTGTCAATATTAGAACAGTCAACAATGCAAAAAGTAGTAAATAATTTTTATAAGATTCACTTACGCTTTCAAGTCTCGCTTCATTAATCTTCCCTTTATTCTCAATATTTTTTATCTTTAATGTACTATTTAACTTGTTTGATTTTTGAGCAAGCCTCATTCTAAACTGATTGAGTTTAACGTATTCTGATACTGAAACCTGGTACAGCTTTGCTGCTGTTTGCAGATCACCTATATTGTAATAATACATTGCTTTTAATTCATTCAGCTTAGCACCATAAGGATATCTTCCGTCTGTCGCAGGCGTTTTTGTTTTTTCTGCAAGTGTCAGATATTTATATACGCTGTCGTTTTCCTTTAAGTGGTAATAATCTTCAGAAATGAAGAGATATAAATTGGGTATCTTGAAATTATTCTTCTCAAATGTGTTACTCTTCTTAATGTTTTCAAGCGAGGTCATCGCAAAATCAATAGATCTCTTATAATCTTTAGAAGTTTTGTAATAAACGGAGAGGTTGTAGTTTATATTTATATTATCCTCATAGTTGCCATATTTTTTTATTAGCCTTTGTGCTTTCAAATCATACTCATGCGACAGTAGCTTATTGCCTTCATAGTATCTCAAATCACCAAGAGCTTCATACAATAAGGCTAACTCACGCTTATCATTGTATTTTTTTAAGATTTGAAAATTTTCAAACAGATAGGCATTTGGAGTTCCAAAACTTCGTAAATAGGAAATTAGTTTGATACTCTCTCTGTGAAAGAACAAAAGACCTGCCGTGTCTTTTTTTGTTTCGAGATAAGCTTTTGTTTTATTTAAGATTCTAAGTCCTAAAAGATGATTTTCTACATTCTCCGTTTGGATTAACTTTTTTATACTATCAATCTTTGACAGAATAATGTCTGAATTTGTTTTTGGGAGAATCTGAGACTGTGAATGACTCTTAAAACCAGTTAAAAGACAAACAAATAGCGCAAGAATAGTCCTTATTCTTGAAATGCGTAAATTTAAAGTAGATGGGGCCACCGAAATTTTTTATATAAATTATTCAGGTAATATAGTAAAATTAGATTGTTTTTACCAAAATTTTAATACATTATATCCTACCAGCTTAGAAAATCATTCCTGCAACTAGGTATTATACATGGAAATATTAGTAACAAACTACTATTAAATTACTTAATTGAATATTTTATAGAGCATTTCTTTTAACAAATCGGATTGTGGTAATGCATTTGCTCCTACTCCTTTGCTTTTAACATCAACATCACGTAGTGCGCCTACAATCTGGCTCACTTTTCGCATTGGATAGTTTTTTATCGCTAAATCATACTCTTTTAAAAAATAAGGATTGACTCCAATGGCTGTTGCTACATTTTTAGGGTTTTTATCTTTAAGTCCGTGGTATTTTAAAAGTTGTACAAAGAAACCGAATACCAATCCCGTTGTCATTACCAGTGGATATTCTTTAGGATTATGGGCAAAATTCTCCGCAATCTTATAGGCCTTCAACTGATTACGTTCCCCTATGGCTTTTCGCAATTCAAAAACATTATAATCTTTACTAAAACCAATATTTTCCTCGATATGTTGGGGTGTAATAACCGTTCCTTGCGGCAGAATGATTTGTAATTTTTCTAACTCATTATTAATCTTACTCAAATCGGTACCCAAAAATTCAACCAACATGGCATTGGCTTTTGGATCAATTGTATATTTCTTTCCGGCAAGCACGCGTTTTATCCAGTCACCAACCTGATTTTCGTATAATTTTTTACTTTCATAAACAATTCCTTTCTGAGCCAGTAATTTGGTTACTTTTTTACGCTTGTCCAGTGTTTTGTATTTATAACAAAAAACCAGTACCGTTGTTTCCATCGGATTGCCTACATAAGACTCTATTTTATCAATTGTTCGTGATAAATCCTGTGCTTCTTTCACAATAACAACCTGACGATCAGCCATCATAGGATAGCGCTTGGCCGTTGCCACGATATCTTCAACCGTTACATCTCTTCCGTACAAAACAGTCTGATTGAATCCCTTTTCTTCTTCAGCAAGCACATTTTGTTCAATATACTCCGATAATTTATCAATATAATATGGCTCTTCACCCATTAAAAAATAGATCGGTTTTATATTTCCGGCTTTTATATCATTAACAATTTTTACTACTTCGTCCATTCAAATTCTGTTTCAAGTTAAAAGTTTCAGGTTAGCGTTTCAATAACCTGAAACTTTAAACCTGAAACCTGAAACTATTTTATATTTTTGCTTTATGCTTAAACTTAATTTCCCAACCTACACTTTCCGATTCAAAAATAGCGAAAATAAAGTGTCTATTTTTGATGAAATCAGGAAAAAATTTATCATTCTTACTCCTGAAGAATGGGTCCGTCAACATGTTGTTCAGTTTTTAATGATTGAGAAAAAGTACCCTAAATCACTTATAAATGTTGAGAAAGTGCTTACTGTCAATGGTTTAAGAAAAAGATATGACGTAGTAGTGTTTAATTCTGATGGCTCTATACATATATTGGTAGAATGTAAAGCACCCGAAGTTAAAATCTCTCAGGCAACTTTTGATCAGATTGCCCGTTATAACATGACAATGCAGGCACGGTTTTTGAATGTCACAAACGGACTGAATCATTTTTACTGTCAGATGGATTTTGAGAATGAAAAATATCAGTTTTTAAGAAGTTTGCCCGATTATAAAGAATAGAATAATATTAAAATAAATAAGAATTACTTTTGGATAAAATAGCTGTTGTAATTTTAAACTGGAATGGTGTAAAATTGTTGGAACAATTTTTACCTTCTGTTATCCGATTTTCTGAGGGCGCTCAAATTTATGTTGCTGATAATGCTTCAACGGATGATTCTATAGACTTTGTTAAGAATAATTTCCCTTCCATAAAAATAGTAGAAAACACGGGCAACCATGGCTTTGCTAAAGGTTACAATGATGCTTTGCAACATATTGATGCTGAAATTTATGCTTTGGTAAATTCAGATATTGAAGTTACAGAGAACTGGCTCACTCCTATCCTTGAAACTTTTGAGAATGAAAAGTTAACTGCAATCATTCAGCCAAAAATTCTGGATTATAAAAACAAGGAATACTTTGAATATGCAGGTGCGGCCGGTGGTTTCATTGATAAATATGGATTCCCTTTTTGTCGTGGTCGTATTTTTGATACGATAGAGAAAGATAATGGACAATATGATGATAATTGTGAATTGTTTTGGGCTTCCGGGGCTTGTTTCTTTATCAGAAGTGAAGTTTATCATGAACTCGGAGGTTTTGACGAAACTTTCTTTGCTCATCAGGAAGAAATCGATTTGTGCTGGCGTGCTGCAAATGAAGGCCATGTAATTAAATACGTCTCCGGTTCCACTGTTTATCATGTCGGTGGAGCAACTCTACAACAAGGAAATCCGAGAAAGACTTTTTTGAATTTTAGAAATTCATTATTGATGCTTGTCAAGAATTTGCCAAAAAAGAGACTGTTCTTCGTGATTTTCTTCCGAATGGTTTTAGACGGAATAGCGGGTATCCGTTTCCTTACTCAGGGGAAATTCGGCCATACTTTTGCTATCCTGAAAGCGCATTTCTCTTTTTATTGCATATCTTTAAAATACCTTAAAAAGCGTAAAGATTTCCAGATACAAGAATACTATATGGTTAAAAGTATCGTTTACTTGTATTACCTGAAGAAATTACAGGTATTTAAAGAAATCTTTAACATTAATCAAAATATTAAGAACTAAATTTGTAATCAACGTTTAATTAAATATAATACCTATGAGAAAAATAGTTATCGCACTATCAGTACTAATGGCCTTAACTTCGTGTGTATCGAAAAAGCAATATGCTGCTTTAGAAGCTAAGAACAAAGAGATACAAGATTTATTAAACTCTTGCACAGTTAAATTAAATACTTGTTTGGAAGAAAAAGCAGGATTAGCAGCAACTGCTGAAAGCTATAAACAACACAATCAGGATTTAATCAGTACTTCTAAAGACTTAACTGTTTTAACTACTAAAGGAGCTGAAAATCTTGAGAAATCTTTAGAAAGTTTAAAAGAAAAAGATTTAAAAATATCTAGACTTCAGGATGCATTAACTAAGAAAGACAGTGTAACTCTAGCTTTAGTTACTAGCTTAAAAGGAGCTGTTGGAATCAATGATCCGGATATCGAAATCAACGTAGAAAAAGGAGTTGTATTTATTTCTATCGCTGATAAATTATTATTCAAAAGTGGAAGTTATGACGTAAGCGACAAAGCAAAATCTGTTTTGGCTAAAGTTGCAAAAGTAGTGAACGACAAACCTGATTTTGAATGTATGGTTGAAGGTCACACAGATGACGTTCCTTACAAAAGCAATGGAATTATCTTAGACAACTGGGATTTAAGTGTTAAACGTTCTACTTCAATCGTTCGTGTATTAAGCAATGAACTTGGTGTAAACCCTGCTAAATTAATCGCTGCCGGTAGAAGTTCTTATGTACCATTAGTAGCTAATGATAGTGCTGAGAATAAAGCTCGTAACAGAAGAACTCGTATTGTGGTTATGCCAAAAATCGATCAATTCTACGATATGATTGAAAAAGAAATGAAGAAACAAGCGAAATAATCTCGTTTTTACATACTTTATTAAACAGAAAAAGCAGGTCAATTGACCTGCTTTTATGTATCCTTAATTTTTTTAATAACCAATTAAATATAAATCAAGAATAGCATTATCTTTAAATTAACTAACTAAATTTTAACAAATCTAAAGTTAATCAATTATTTTAGATAATTATATCATTTAAGTTTTTTTTTACAAATGGGCCTTTCAAAGGGCTATTTTTTTGTTTTACAACGATTCTATACCGTAATTTAGCGGTAACATGTCTGCAACTTTCTTTTCTGTAATTTTTCCTAAAAAAAGGATACTGTCAATATTGGAATTATTTCCATATTTATAAATATAAAAAGAGTTTGTCTGAAAGACTATTTTGGATGTTTCGGTATTATTGTATATGAGATTGTATGAAGCTACAATATTTTGCAGATTCTCTTCATTTTTGCTTTCTCCTTTTGGCTGGCGTAAAACTTCAACTTTTACAGCATCATTCTCATTAGTAATTTTAAAACGTTTAGTGGAATCTAAACTATTAGAATCATTTGTTAATAAAAATTTATCTGAACCCCAGTTATTTCTTGCAAAATTTCTAAAAAACTGCAGTTGTGATCCTTCAAAAGCTTTCTGTCTTCGCCCTAATATTTCTGGAGAATGTTCAATCTCTATAAATCGACTTACCCCTTGATAAAAATTATTTACTACATCTTTAGAATCGATACTTATTTTATTAAAAGTAATTTCAAAACCTACTAACTCATAATCAATTCTATATCCCAATGAAGTATTTACAATTGACAAAGGTTTATCCGATGAAGCTGTTAAAAGCAACTTCTTTTTATCGTATTTAAAATGAATATCGTCTTCATTTTTTATTATAGTGGATTTTGCATTTTTTGTTGTGCCTAAAAAGTATTCCTTAAACAATTTTAATTTTTGCTTACGCGTAAATAAATCGTTCTTGTTTATGACAACTTCTCTAAGTTCATTTTTTGAAATTTTCATTCTTATATCTAAAGATTTGCTTGCATCTATACTTGTAAGGTACTCTCTTTCATATCCTACAAAACTCACAACTAAAATTCCATTAGAACTAGGCTCATATTGCAAGGCGTAATTTCCATTTGCATCTGAAATAGTTGAAATTGTAGTCCCATCAAAATAAATATTTACACCTTCTAATGGAGTGTTATCTTTTCCTGTAACTCTACCTCTTAAGGTGTTTTGTGAAATTATACTGATTGAAACAAATAAGAAAAAGATTAAAAAGGGGTTTTTCATAAAATAATAAAGGTTTGATTAATTTTTAGCTAATTAATCAAACCTTTTTATATAATCCTAGAAAATTACCATCTTTTATCTTACAAAATATCAAGATCTCCTTTTCCTTCTCTCACGATTACCGGTTCATGTTCTGACAGATCAATAATTGTAGAACCAACGTTATCTCCATATCCGCCATCAATAACCAAATCAACCAGATTCTGCCATTTTTCAAAGATCAGTTCAGGATCTGTGGTGTACTCAATTACATCATCTTCATCACGAATAGAGGTTGATACCACCGGATTTCCAAGCTGACGTACAATTTCAAGAATGATATTATTATCCGGTACACGAATACCTACAGTTGTTTTCTTTTTAAACTCTTTAGGAAGATTATTGTTTCCAGGTAGAATAAAAGTATAAGGTCCCGGTAATGCTCTTTTCAGAATTTTAAACGTTGATGTATCAATCTGGCGTACATAGTCTGATAAATTACTTAAATCGTGACAGATGAACGAGAAATTCGCCTTCTCCAATTTGACACCTTTTATTTTTGCAATTTTTTCCAAAGCTCTCGAGTTGGTAATATCGCAACCTAAACCATAAACAGTATCGGTTGGGTAAATCACCAAACCACCACTCTGAAGCACCTTTACCACTTTAGCTATTGCAGCTTCACTGGGTTTGTCCGGATATATTTTTATGAACTCAGCCATTTTTTTTAGAATAAAGAAGTTAGATTATAGAACAAAGACTGATCTTTATTCTTTTGAAAAGTAATGAAAATTTGTGAGGGTTGAAAATCAAATCCAGTTATAAAAAATTAAAATACTTTAAAAATCTATTTTCCATCATCTTTTCTCTATACTCTTTTTACCCCACAACATCTAATTTAGCAAATCTTAACAACAATTTCTTGATTCCGCCCACTTCAAATTTTATTTCAGCTTTTTTATCTGCTCCAACACCTTCCATATTGACGATTTCACCTTTTCCAAAACGTTCGTGCATCACTATATTTCCAATGGTGAGTTTATTATCAAACAAATTGGCGGCACCGTTGTTTGGGCTGGTACCGGAAACGGGTTTTAATTTTCGAATATTCAAATCCGATTTTGGTTCGTTGGCCGTAACATGTTTAGGTGGTGTACTTCCTACTGGTTTTACCAGTCGTAGTTTCGACTTATCAATATCTCCGAAAATATCTCCATCGATTGGCGACTTGTAACGATAATTGGTTTCTGCCGGGGTTAAATATTCCAGGTATTGACCGTCAATTTCTTCAATAAAACGTGATGGCTCACTGTCTGTTAGTTTTCCCCAACGGTAACGTGACTGCGCGTAAGTCAGGTAAGCCTGATGTTCGGCGCGAGTAAGTGCTACATAAAACAAACGGCGTTCTTCTTCCAATTCACTACGTGTACTCATACTCATCGCACTTGGGAATAAATCTTCCTCCATTCCTACTACAAAAACGTGTGGGAATTCAAGTCCCTTAGCAAGGTGAATGGTCATTAATGCCACACGATCTTCATCAGAAGTATCTTTATCTAAATCTGTAGCCAATGCCACATCTTCCATAAATTCAGACAATGCTCCTCTGGCACCATCAACCTCTTTTTGTCCTTCAGTAAAATCTTTTAAACCGTTTAAAAGCTCTTCAATGTTTTGAATTTTAGCCATTCCTTCCGGTGTGGCGTCTTTCTTTAATTCCTGAACAAGTCCCGTTTTCTTAGCGACATGATCTGTAACATAAAAAGCATCCTGATTCTGATCGATCACCTGAAAGCTTTGAATCATTGTAACAAAATCTTTTATTTTGTTTTTTGTTCCGGCATTTAGCTTTAAATCGATTTTATCAATATTCACCATTACTTCCCAAATCGAACGTTTGTAATGATTGGCCGCTATCGTAAGTTTTTCGACCGTAGTATCGCCAATTCCACGTGCCGGATAATTGATTACACGAATCAACGCTTCTTCGTCTTTTGGGTTGATTACCAAACGAAGGTAGCACAAAACATCTTTGATCTCTTTACGTTGATAGAAGGATAATCCTCCGTAAATTCGGTACGGAATGTCGCGTTTTCGCAATGCGTCCTCCATGGCACGTGACTGTGCATTGGTACGATACAGGATTGCAAAAGAACCATTATGTAATTGATTCTGCATTTTTTGTTCAAAAATCGTGCTGGCTACAAAACGCCCTTCCTCTGCATCTGTTAAACTTCGGTGGACTTTAATTTTTCCACCGGAATCATTTGCTGTCCAAACTACTTTATCCAGTTTGGTCTTATTGTGCTCCATGACAGTATTTGCTGCTTCCACAATATTTCGGGTAGAGCGGTAATTTTGCTCTAAACGAAACATGATTACACCTTCGTAATCTTTCTGAAAGTTCAGAATATTGTTGATGTTTGCTCCACGGAAGGCATAAATACTCTGAGCATCATCACCTACCACACAAATGTTCTGAAATTTATCTGACAACGCTCTTACAATCAAATATTGAGAATGGTTTGTATCCTGGTACTCATCAACCAAAAGATAACGAAAACGGTTCTGATACTTCGCTAAAACCTCAGGAAAACGAGTTAGTAATTCATTGGTTTTCAATAGTAAATCATCAAAATCCATAGCACCCGCTTTAAAACAGCGCTCTACATATTGCTGATAAATTTCTCCTAAACGCGGTCTTTTTGCCATAGCATCGGCTTCAACCAATTCAGGATTATTAAAGTAGGCTTTTACTGTAATCAAGCTGTTTTTATAGTTGGAAATACGGCCTAAAATCTGTTTTGGTTTGTAAATATCACGATCCAGCTGCATTTCTTTTATAATAGAAGAAATCAGTCTGGCGGAATCCTGAGAATCATAAATCGTAAAATTGGAAGGATAACCTAAATGATCTGATTCGGCACGAAGAATACGTGCGAAAATCGAGTGAAAAGTCCCCATCCAGAGGTTTTTCGCTTCAGAAGCACCTACAATATCTGAGATCCTGTGCTTCATCTCGCGCGCTGCTTTATTTGTAAAAGTAAGCGATAAGATATTGAAAGCATCAACACCCTGCGCCATTAAATAGGCAATTCTAATTGTTAAAACACGGGTTTTTCCCGAACCTGCACCAGCAATAATAATCATTGGCCCGTCTTTTTTCAAAACGGGTTGTCTTTGCGCTTCATTGAGTTGATCAATGTACTTTTGCATGAAATTTTTCTCCATAGTGATGCAAAATTAAGAATTAAAGCTTTAATAAGCTACTAAGAAGCTAAGGTTCTCAGGTGTTAAGTTTTTTGTTTTTTCTAATGACCAAGATTATCAGATACTAAAGTTTTAATAGACAAGTTTATCTAAAATTTCAAGAGAGTTTAGAGTTAAGCTTACAAACGCATTATTTGATATTTGTTGCAAACTACTAGAAACGAAAACTTATGAAAACTTAGTCCCTCAGAACCTTAGTAACTCAGCACCTCTTATTTATAAAATACATCATACGAAAATCGTATTAATGTACCAATTACAACGATTAAAAAGAAGATACGAATAAACCCGTTTCCTTTATTAATAGCAAGTTTTGCACCAAGCCATCCACCAAGTCCGTTACTGACAGCCATTGGAATTGCAATTGTCCAGATTATTTTTCCTTTCATCATAAACAAACAGATCGAACCGAAGTTGGTAGCCAAATTTACCATCTTAGCATTGGCTGAAGCATGAAGAAAATCAAATCCCAGTAATGCTATAAAAGCCACCACAAAAAAACTTCCGGTTCCGGGACCGATAAAACCGTCATAAAAGCCAACAATGATACTGATGACAACAGCATACAGTATTTGTATTCCAGCCGAATGATCTTTGGCTTCATGTTGTCCGAAGTTTTTCTTGGCATAAGTATAAATCAGTAGAAGGGATAACACAACCAATAATAGAGGTTTCATAAAATCATTGCTGACATAAGTTAACAAGGTAGAGCCCAGAAATGCAGCCGGAACGGCCAGGCACATCATGATTATTAAAAGTCTCCATTGAATTACAACTTTTTTGAGATATTGAAAGGCTGCGAAAGAAGTTCCGGTAAAAGCCGGCAGTTTTAGCGTACCTATCACCGTAGAAACCGGTAAATTTGGCAATAGAATCAAACCCATTGGTGTTTGAATTAATCCACCGCCACCTACTATAGCATCAATAAATCCTGCTGCAAAAGCAGCTAAACAAAGTAAAATTATAATGTAGGAGTCCATTCCGATTGTATTTGAAGTGATTTAAAAATCTCATCACAAAAGTAGGCTTCCAGTTTATTTATTACAATAATTTTAAAGTGGATTTCTCCCCGAAAAGTATATTTTTGCTAAAAATTTAAACCCAATGGATTTTACAAGAATTATAGAATTAGCCAGTTACACTTTGCCTGCTGTCGTGACCGGATTTGTTGCCTACAGTTTTTTTGAACTGCACATTAAGAATTTCGACAAAAAGCGTAATTTTTTGCTTAACAAAGAAGCACATAAAGAATCGTTACCTATACGTTTGCAAGCTTACGAGCGTATGACTTTATATTTGGAACGCATCAACCTGACTAAATTATTGATCAGAATCGCTCCAATCTCAAATGAAAAACACGATTACGAGAATTTCGTAATCGATCAGATTGAACAAGAATTTGAGCACAATCTAACGCAACAAATTTATATGTCAGATGAATGCTGGACGATTATTACCACAGCAAAAAATTCAACCATACAGATCATCCGTAAAACTGCTATGAGTGATCGCGTAGACAGTGCCGATAAATTGCGTGAGGTCATTTTAAATGACTTATTAGAGAAACAATCTCCAAGTAATGCAGCTTTAGCGTTTATCAAGAATGAAGTAGCGGAACTTTTCTAGATATTTGGAATTTTAGATTGTTAGATTTTTAGACTGACTTAGACTACTTTGATTCTGAAATTAAATCTTATGATGAGTTCTTTTCCTGTCTTTCGAATAATCTAACAATCTATAAAGTCTAAGAAAGACTATCTGTTATCACTCATAACTTCAGATTTATTCTGAGCATATTCAAAACCTTGTTCCCACCACTCTTTCATAACTTCCTGATTGAAGATAAGGGCGTTATCTGTTAGTTTAGTTGGGGTATAATACAGATTGAGTTTTACATTTTTATTGTTGGCCAGAAGCTTCCCGATAGTAATATCATGTTTTTCGACCTGATCTAAAGCAATTCGGAACAAATCGATCATTAAAGAAAACGGATTTTTACCGATGACCGTTCTATCCATATTTACCTCGGTTTCCAAAATGATGACATCAA